>JBIIAI010000246.1:0-3826 GCA_044239965.1 Akkermansiaceae bacterium | reverse complement strand
GCACAACGGGTACCCGAATACCTCGACTCGGTGGATCGTCCGTCAATCAATGCTTACACAGAATCGGCAAGTGAAGTGAATAAAGCTTTCGGTCGCCGCATCTCAGTAGTATCCTTCCGTTGGTTGACCAAAGAGGAAATTTAATCATATGAACCTAAGTAACTTCGTCATTGGCATGCTATCGACTTTGATGGCATGGGGGCAAACGGCTTCAGGCCCAGTTCAAATTCGTGCTTATTATCATAATCCCATCAAGCCATTTGCGGAGTTATTTGTCGCCGATGCGGGAGGGGCGATCCAGCCGCTAAAGCTTGTCGCCGAGGGGCTCTCCGCGCCACAAATTACCGCCCCAGTGAATGGAAACATTGTGCTCTACACCCAGCAAAATGTGGATTCGAAAAAACCTGCCGAATCTCTTGCCGCGAGCGTGGTCTTACCGGCGGACATGAAACGTGTTGTCTTGATCATTCTACCCGCCGCTACTGAGGGAGCTAAGCCACCGTATCGCATGGTTTTGATGAGTGATTCGCCCACGTCATTTAAGAAAGGTGAGTCGCGTGCATTGAACCTAACTACTGCTGACATCGCAGTGGAAGCGGGAGAGCATAAGCTGCCCGTCAAGACTGGCCAAATCACCACTTTGCCCGCAGTGAGCAAAAAGGATGAGTTTAACATGGCGCAAACGAACTTTTACTACAAAGAAAAAGATGCTTGGGTGCCATTCATCGAGCGCCAATTGCAATATGTGGACACCACACGGCGGATCTTTTTGGTTTACTTGACTCCGGGATCAACGCAGCCATTTGTGACGACCATCGTCGATAATACTACGGTTGCTCCTCCCGATGCAAATCCTTGATGATCCTTGCCTATGTCATTCGAAGTAATGAAGCGAGATCAGTAATAATTGTTAGGCAAATTACGCTTTCTGTGGCTCTATCTTAGTAGTAACAAGAATATGACCAGCTCAGAGAGAAACATTTGGATCGGAACCGCAACATTGGGTGCGGTAGTCGTGGGCTGGTTGCTGGGGCGAGCAACTTGGGTCGATGCTCAAGCCGAGAAAGTGGTCCAAGCGCCCAGTGCTTTGCCAGCAATTGTCGACCGTGAATGGGGCAAGAGAACGGCTTCTAATGAAAGACGGCAGGGTTTTGCGATCGATGACGCGGCGCTCAAGGAAGGCGCTTTGCCGGGGCAACGCTCTCTGATCTTTGCTTCGGCGGAGGACTTGGAAGCATTTCTTAAGCGGGCAGGGGATAAGGTAAAAGTGTTGAATCGTATCGATGCGTTGAACGCCTTGCGCATCGGCTTTGGTGATTTGGCGGATCTTGATGGCTTGCTCGATGGCTCTGAGGACATGGGATACATTTTTCCCGCCTACACGCCGAATCCCTCGGGTGGTGTGGTGCAGGCTGATGCTAAACCATTGGGTAATCGATTGCTCGAATGGCTGGGTCTCGATGAGTTCGATGCAAGCTTAGGCAAAGGTGTGAAGATTGCGATTCTCGATACCGGAGTCGTGCCACATCCGGCTTATGGTGATGGAGTGAATAACATTTTTCTGATTGATGGAGCGCTTGATTATGCTGATTGGAATGGTCATGGCACGGCGGCCGCTTCTTTGATTTTGGGTGATAGTCAGCAAGTACCCGGTGCCGCACCTGGGGCTGATCTGACCTCATGGGTCGTGGCGGATCGCGATGGAGTTTCCAATAGCGCGCTGATCGCCCAAGCGATTGTGGCAGCAGCGGATGCGGGAAATCATATCATTTCCATCTCCATGGGCTCGTATGGAGATAGCTCACTCTTGCGCGCTGCTGTAGAGTACGCGCAGAGCAAAAATGCGATCATTGTCGCGTCAAGTGGCAACGATGGCTACACGCAAGCAGCGTATCCCGCTGGCTATGCCAATGTCGTAGCCGCAGTGGGCGTCGATGCGCAAAACAATCATTTGTTGTTTTCCAATGAAGCAAAAAGCTCGGCCCTATCCGCGCCAGGCTGGGGTGTGAATGCTGCCTATCCAGGAGATCAAATGGTTTCATTTTCAGGCACCAGTGCATCGGCTCCGATCATCGCAGGCTCGATTGCCGCGGTGATGTCGGCACAAAATTACAATGCGCAACAAGCACTTGCTGCGATTTACAATTACACCAATGAGGCTGGCGCTGCGGGTTATGATCCGTATACGGGTGCTGGGGCAGTGAACATTGGTCGTATTTTGCAAAAAAACACTACTGGCATTTATGATGCGGCTGCGGCTTCTCATTTGATCACGCCACCGAGCACGGGAGTGGCGGCCAACGTTCAGGTGAATATTCAAAATCAAGGCACGGCGACGCTGACGAACGTTCCTGTGGAAGTCATCACGCCTTCGGGCACTTCCATGTTGTCTGTACCATCACTCGGAGCTGGCGAGGTAAAAAGCTTCACATTATCCTTGCCCAATGCCGCATTTGCCAATGGCGCATCAGTCTCGGTGTCCTCAACCATTAAGGCAACGGATGCCGTATACAAAAACAATGTGCGGACAACGACCTACAGCCCTCCTCCCGTGGCTGATTGATCAGGGAATTGCAATAAGAAGTTAGGGCAGTTAGCTGAAACGATACGAATTCACAATTATTCGCTTGCTGTTATATTTTATCGTACTAACTATCTTTCGCTTCTGAAATTATTCAATAACATCGCTATGAGTTGGATCCATATTGTTTATCTATTGTCATTGCTTTTCATTGCTATCAAAGGTGAGGGGCTTGGCAAGCGAAGTTCGTTTCGCAAAGCCTGGATTGCCTTTGCATTGATTCCGTTATGGTATGTTTTGATGCAATTGTTTGCGGCAGGAAACATAGGAGACGGCAAAGCAACGATGCTGATCGCCGTATGGCAAGAGATCGGCTCAAATCTTCTTCTTGGCATTAGTCTTCTTTGTTTGCTTGGAGTTCTGGCTCCCAAGGTCGCGCCTCAGCAGAACTCATTAGCACCACGTTATCCCGTCAACAAACCTGAATGAAATTGCATCAACGCCTCGGACTTGCGATGAACCGGTGATTTCTGTCAACAAGTGTGCGTCACACTATCTCGGCGCTGGCTGTTTGCACGCCTTTACCGAAAATCGAGCAATTCGGATGTTTGCTGAGCGTGCAGGCAATACGCTTGAGGGTTTGATGAAGAATCAGCAAATGAATCTGAACGGTTCGTTGCGAGACAGTTGATTAGACGCAGTCACACGACGAACGTGATCCATGCTTGACGAGTCACGCGGTTGGATGCTAGCAACATACTCACAACCTATGAATCAATCACGTCGTCAATTCGTCCGCACCGCTCTAGCTAGTTCAGTCGCGGCATCACCCATGCTGTCCAACATCACCCTCGCCGCCGAGGAAGACCCGCAGGTCATGGGTCAGGGGAAATTCCGCTATCGCCGCGTTAAGGATTGGTCCTTTAAGCGCGATGAGAGCCCTGTAGCCGTGAAGGACTGTCACGAATTCGCGCGCACCAAGGCGGGCAATCAAATTCTGTGCACGACTCACACGGCAAACAATCTCATCGAGTTTTCCCCCGATGGAAAAGTGATTCGCACCTTCGGCACGACTTATCCTGGGGCACACGGACTTAATATTTCGAATGAAAATGGCGAGGAATTCCTGTGGCTCACCGATACTCAGCGGCGCATTGTGGTGAAGCTCGATATGAAAGGTCGCGAAGTTTTGACTCTAAGCTGGCCAAAAGAAACAGGGAAATATGCGGACGAGAGCAAGTTTTGTCCGACCGAAACGGCAGTGAATCCGGTGAATGGAGACATTTATGTAGCCGATGGATACGG
>JBIIAI010000245.1:0-3829 GCA_044239965.1 Akkermansiaceae bacterium | reverse complement strand
ACAATTGTTCTCGAGACCGCACACCCGTCCAAGTTCCTCGACGTCATGGAAGCCGAGCTCGGGAAAGGCTCCGTTGAGATCCCCGAACGCCTCGCATGCCTCGCGAATGCTCCGTCACACTCGATCCCGATGTCTCACGAAGAAGCCCCTTTCCTCGCTTGGCTCAATCAGCAATCCCCACATCGCTGAGCATATACACCGCAAAGGAGGCCAACCAATGTTCGCCTTCGTAGTGGCCCGTCGAGACCATCGCAAGCCCTGCTTTGCCATGTGCGTCAGATGATTTTTCTAACACCGCACGTCGTGGATCGCTGTCATTAAGGCTGCGAGCGATGCTTTTCATCGTCCATGCTCGCGTCAAGTTGAGGCCCGCAAGGTGAATCAGTTGCCCATCTGTGGGATCGCTAATACTCACCGGATCTAACAAATTTCCTGCTTTGCCCTGAGCCAGCTGAGGAAAATATCCTGCGAGCCACTGCGAAAACTTCTCCTCATCGAGCACCCGACGCATCAAATCTGCGGCATTCAATCCCGGTGAAAAAAAGTCATTGCCCGATGGCTCATAGCTCACTGGATAATCGCGATCGTTGCCGTAAAACTGAATCGCTTTGGCGCGAATCAACTTCTCGAATTCGGCATCACCCGCACCTTTCGCCCAGTCAAAAAACTGCCCTAACGGAAATGCACTTTCGGGATGAAATCCACAACGCACCGGCCAATCGAGTTTTGGTAGGTATTCTTTCGCGAGACTCACAATCATCGATTCCAGCGGTTCCAGATGATCGAGCCATTTTTTCGCTTCGGCATCCTCCCAACTCCGCAACTCTTGTCCCAAGCGCAACAACCAAGCCCAGCCATACATGCGCTCGAAGCTCCGATTTTCCTTTTGTGTGAAATAAGCAGCTTCATCCTTCAACGCTTTTTCTGTAAAGCGAGCATCTAACACCTTGCGAACCTCTGCGGCCCAAGGAGCTGTGGGTTGCAGTCGCAAGCAACGCACCAGCATCCAATGCCCATGCACCGAGGAATGCCAATCGAAATGACCATAAAACACCGGATGCATTTCTCGCGGCGTCCGTAAATCTTCTGCACGAGTCAGCACCGCCCCTGGTTTGTTCGGATACTCCCGATCAATCCCAGCCAATGCCATTTTTACAAATACTGCTGCTTGCGCTTCGTCCATGCGTGGTTCTACGGCATGACTCGCCACTGTGACAAGCACACAGTGCAGTGCGATCCACCATCGGCACGCCATTCGTTTGATTTCCTGCATGTCACCATCATAACAGCATTGCAATTTCGCGACAATGATCAATTCTAGACGGCATGAGTTCACACTTCGTTCTTCATGATCGTCTCGCCAATGGTTGCGCAGATCTCGGCACCCATGGCATCTGTCGCGTGTTGCTGAAAAACAACGCTCATTTCTTATGGGTCTTGCTGGTGCCTGAAGTCGGAGTCGAAGTGACCGAATTGCATCACCTCGACGAAGAGCAATACGCTTCCGCCTGCCACAGCATGCGTGTCTTTTCGCAATGGATGGAAAAACAACAGGGCGTGGAAAAAGTCAATGTCGCGGCAATTGGCAATCAAGTCCGGCAATTGCACATCCACATCGTCGGACGCCACAGCAACGACATCGCCTGGCCCGGCGTCATCTGGGCCTGCTCGGAAAAACAACCTTACGAAGAATCGCGCTTTCAGGAAATCCAAGAAGCATTGAAAGCACTATGGATTTAAAATCCCTTCTCCTTATTGTTTTTCGTAGAGCTCACGAAATGCGTTGATTTTGGGCGCGGTGCGATAGGCCGATTCGTTGACGAAGGATTTACCTAACGATTTCCACCATGTGTCATAGGATTTTTGCAAGCGTTGTGCGATCTCGGGATGTTCCTGAATGATGTTGTGCTTTTGGGCCAAATCATTTTGTAAGTCGTAGAGTTCACGATTGTTGACGAGGCTGTAGCGCTGATCTCGCACGGCACAGGTTTCATACTTGTGGAGCTTGGGATCGGATCCATTTTGCCAGCGGCCTACATGGGTAAAGAGCTCCCGGTTTTCCCAAGTGCTCTGAGGATTTTTCAACAAGGGCACGAGACTTCTGCCGCGAACTTGCGCATTGATTTGATCGTTGCGCTTCGCTCCCGAAATCTCGATTAAGGTCGGAAACACGTCAATTTGAGCCACGCTTGCGGCACATCGCGCTGCTGATGTCACACCTGCTGGCCAACGCCACGCTGCCCATGTACGCGTGCCTCCCTGCCATGGCGATCCTTTCGTGCCACGCATTCCTGCACTATGCACTCGTGTGCCCATTGTGCCGCCATTGTCACTGGCGAGATAGATTACCAGTGTGTTATTCTCTAACTGCTTTTCACGAAGATGATCTAACAACTTCCCAACATTGTGATCAATGTTTTCGATCATGCCGTAGTGTTTTGCCAATTCTTGGCTATGTTGGTATTTCTTGGTTAGAGGAAGCAAGTGCTCGAATTCTTTGCGTGGCAAGACGTGCGGCGTGTGTGCGGCATTCGGGGTGATCATCGCAAAAAACGGTTTGCCATCCTGTTGTTGTTTGTCGATCCAGCGCATCGACTGAGCAAAGAACAGATCGGTGCAATACCCCTCGGTTTTCACTACGGTATCGTTGTGCAGCAAAGTCGGATTGATGTTGTTATTTCCAGGAAAATCGCCGCAGGAACCGGGATAACTTTGTCCAATGCCGCCGGCACCGTGAATGTAGAATTCATCAAAGCCGCGTTTGTTGGGTCGATACGCAGCTTCATCACCCAAGTGCCATTTGCCAAAGATGCCAGTTTTGTATCCTATTTTCTGTAACACCTGCGCCAATGTGATCGCACCGGGTGTCAAACGTTCGCGTTCATGAATGGTGTGCGTCACGCCATTTTCAAATTCATGACGTCCCGTCAGCAATGCGGATCGCGTTGGGGCACACGTGGGGCTGACATGGAAGTCGCTGAATAAGACGCTCGATTTGACAAAAGCATCGATCGCAGGAGTCTTGATGATCGGATTTCCTTGAAACGAATAATCACCATAACCAACGTCATCGGGCATCACGAGAATGATGTTCGGCGGCGATTCGCCAGAAGCCGATTTGCTGATGGCAAACAATAACGCAAGCGCTAAAATGGGAGTTTTCACACACTGCTTACGCGATAAAGGTTCAATTCTTGCGAGGTCACCGAAATTTTCTCAAATCTCAGGCATATCATCCTAACGGAAACTTCGCCGCCAGCGCAGACAGAAACGATTCATCGACCTCGGTGAATGCCGCGAGCAGAGAGGAATCGACATCGAGCACTGCCATCACACGACCAGTGCGATCATGCCAAGGCACGACGATTTCACTCGCCGATCGAGCATCGCAAGCGATGTGTCCCGGGAAACTGTGCACGTCATCGACGCGGATGATGTTGTTTTCGGCCCATGCCGATCCGCAAACCCCGCGGCCTTTGGCAATGCGCAGGCAAGCGGGCGTGCCCTGATACGGCCCGACCACCAATTCCTCATCGATAACCCGATAGAATCCAGTCCAAAAGTAATGCGGCATGCTTTGGTGCAGCGCAGCGACAATGGTGCTCATGATCACGATTGGATCACTTTCACCAGCGAGCATGCCATTGAGCGCCAGCGCTACATTTTCATAGAGCACAAATTTTTCCGCATCGCTGGGGATCGTGCCTTTGTTGACCTGAAAGTTTTCGCCGTGGGCCATGGGAAATCAGGAGAAAACTCAGTGGCTCTTCTGCGAGAAAGTGCCGGGTGTGAGGTCGCGGCGCTCGCGGGAACGCGGCGAGAAAACGAT
>JBIIAI010000244.1:0-3845 GCA_044239965.1 Akkermansiaceae bacterium | reverse complement strand
CTCTGCTTGCCAGTTATGGTATGACTGAAGCTGGATCCCAAATCGCGACCCAGCGGTTGTCCGAAATTCGCGAAGCGTATCACACTGACCGTTTGTCGATCTTACCATGTTGGGATGTGCGGTCGAATGCGGAGTCACTCTTAGAAATCTGCGGGGAAGCTCTTTTCCTCGGTGAACTCGTGCAAGAAATTACGGGAGAAACCGTCTTTCGTCCCCGTGAGTCCGAGTGGTTTGCTACCAGTGACCGCGTCGAGATTGACTGCAATGACCTGACAATTTTGGGCCGGGCCGATGCAATGGTCAAAATTCTCGGAGAATTGGTGAGTCCGCAGCAGATTACGCAAACACTCACGTCTCTCGGCATGATTTCGGGAACTTTCGCGGTGATTGCGTTGCCTGATGCGCGCAAGGAAAATCGATTGGTCTTGGTGCAAGATGCGGATCATCGCTATGATGTGGGATCTATCATCGAAGCATATCATCAAAGTGCGCCAGGATTCCAACGAATTGATGAGGTGAGAGTCGTGCTGGACATCCCTCGCAGTGCGCTGGGGAAAATTCTGCTGAACCAATTGCGCGATCGCATTTCTTGATGAAATTCGATGGATTCCGCAATCACGTCTTGCACCGCTGTAGAAAAGCTGGTTTCCTTGTCGTCCCAAAATAGATTCAAGATTATGGCAGATAAAACGAATACCGATCCGCAACGCATGGAAAAAATTGTTTCACTATGCAAACGACGTGGATTTATTTTTCAAGCAGGTGAGCTTTATGGAGGCTTGAATGGATGCTGGGATTACGGTCCATTGGGTGCTGAGTTGAAGCGCAACCTGAAAGATTATTGGTGGCGCAAAACCGTGCAGGAGCGTGACGATGTTGTTGGTATGGATGGTGCCATTTTGACCATGCAACACGTCTTAGTTTCATCGGGTCACGTGGGTGGATTCAGCGATCCAATGTGCGACTGTCTCCTCTCCAAAGCTCGTTTGCGTGCCGATCAAATTCCCGCGCAAGACGGCATCGAAGTTTGGTTCAGTGGCGCGAAGCATGAAGCATCCGAGTGGAGTGTGGAGCGTGAATTTGCAGTGCTTGCTTCTTCCGAGGCAACCATTGGCGAGGCTCACAAAACGGCACGCAAGTATTATGCGGAATTTCTGTCCAACAAGCAGATCTCCCCGAAGGAGTTAGAGCTTGTGGAGACCAAGCGTGAAGCTGTAACAGGAACCACTCGTTTCAATCCGGATAATGGATCGCTCCTTACCGAAGCCCGTGCATTCAATTTGATGTTCAAAACAAAGATGGGTGCGTCATCGGATGATAATGACCCGAACGCAACTGCTTATCTTCGTCCCGAAACTGCACAATCGATCTTCGTGCAATACAAAAACGTGCTCGATTCATCGCGCGTGAAGCTTCCCTTTGGCATTGCTCAAGTCGGTAAATCGTTTCGCAATGAGATCAATCCGCGCAACTACACTTTCCGCTCTCGCGAGTTTGAGCAAATGGAGATCGAATACTTTTGCCACCCCAATGATGGCATGCGCTTGACCGATGAATGGCTCGAAATGCGTCTGAATTTCTATGAAGAAATCGGTATTCCGCGCACCAAACTTCACATTCTTGATGTGCCCGATGGTGATCGTGCATTCTATTCCAAAAAGACCTATGACATTGAATACGAATTCCCTTTCGGCATTCAAGAGCTCGAAGGTGTGGCCTACCGCACCGACTACGACTTGGGCGTTCACCAAAAAGGAGCTGGTCGTTCGTTAGAGTATTTCGATGAAGAAACCAAAGAGCGTTTCATTCCTCACGTCGTTGAGCCTTCAGCAGGTTGTGATCGTACGATTTTAGCTCTCATTTGTGAGGCTTTTGATGAAGAGGTGTTGCAAGATGACAAGGGTAAAGATGACACGCGCACCGTGCTGCGTTTCACTCCGCGCATGGCTCCCATCAAGGTCGGCATTTTCCCATTGCTGAAGAAGAATGAAGAACAAGTGCGCATCGCACGCCAAATTCAAAAAACGTTGCAACCATGGATGACCGTATTCTATGACGACAGCGGTGCAGTTGGTCGTCGCTATCGTCGTCAAGATGAAGTCGGAACACCGTATTGTGTGACCATCGATTTCGAAACCCTTGGCGAAGAAGCTGAGGAACTCAAAAACACGGTGACCCTGCGCCATCGTGACTCCATGGAACAAGTTCGGATGCCGATCGACTCATTGCTCGCTTGGCTGTTAGAGCGCGTTCGTTAATTTTTTCTTTCATGCGTTGGCAAATTCTCGTCGCCGGTAAACCTGCTTTGGCCTATGCCAAGTCGGGAGTTGACGAGTATTTGCTGCGTTTGAAGCGCTATCTTGATTGTGACTTGGTGATTCTCAAAGCGGGTGGCTCGGAAGAGGTGTCGGCTCGGCTGCTAGAAAAATCAGCAGGAAGCTATCGCATTGCTCTTGATGAAAGGGGTATACGCCCGACGACACGTCAGCTGAGCGAGACGATTGCTGGTTTGGAAATGCGCGGCGAAATCAAGTGTGTATCGTTTCTCATCGGAGCCTCCGATGGGCACACAGCTCGACTTCGTGAACAAAGTGACATGGTTCTCTCGCTCTCGTCGCTGACCATGCAGCATGAACTAGCACTGGTTGTTTTGTTAGAACAAATCTATCGGATCGCCACCTTGCGACGAGGAGAGCCCTATCATCGCGACTGATGAGAAAAGTGTGATAACGACTTTTCTAAAACAAAAAAGAATCCTTTCGCTTCTGCCGATGTGGTCTTGCAAGACGAAGTTCTTTGCGCTAAAAAATCCCTGTGGCAGCCAAAAAACAACAAAGTCCCGCGAGTCGGATTCACGTGATCGTGGGGACGGATGAAGGCCAGGTGCGCGAGGCCGCCCTGATGGCTTGGAAAGATCTAACGGGTGGAGTGGATGATGGCTTCACTCATGAGACGATTGAGGGCAATGCGGGCAACGTCGATGAAGCGTTGACGATTCTGGGGAAGACGGAACAAGCCTTGTTGACGTATTCGATGTTTGGAGGCGATAAGGTTGTTTGGTTGCGCAATGCAACGTTCATGGGCAATGACCGAACGGCTGAGTCCGAATCGACGATTCAAGGCATCGATGGACTTTTGCAATTGCTCAACAAGGGGCTGCCTGATGGTGTTTCTTTTTTGCTCAGTGCATCGAAAATCGACAAACGACGGGGCTTTTGGAAATTCCTTGAAAAAAATGCCGCGGTTCAGGTCTATGATAAAATCGACATGTCGCGCGATGGTTGGGAAGAGCAAGTCGCGGCCTTGGTTCTGGATAAGGCGCGGGATGCTGGCTTGACCTTCGAGGATGAAGCGTTAGAGCTTTTTGTGATGCAGGCCGGAGAGGCTACCAATCAAATTGTCAACGAGCTGGAGAAGTTGCGTCTCTATCTTGGCGAATCGACGACAGTCACCGTCGAAGCCGTTCGCCTGATGGTGCCATTAAGTCGTGCAGGTGTGATTTTTGAGACTGGTCGCGCCTTGCAATCCGGTGATGCAGCACGTGCGATCGCGTTGATTGACGAGCAACTCGAAATGGGTGAGTCGTCAGTCGCGATCATGAGAGCATCGATTATTTCCACGGTACGCAATATGTTTATGGCACGGATCTTGATCGATCGAGCCAAAGCATCGCCTTTCAACTATCGCGATTTTGAATCAGCAGTCAATCGCATGCCGATTGAGGAAAAGGCCTGGCTTCCGCAGAAAAAATCCGGCGATGGAGTGAACATTTACCCCTTGTTCATGTCGGCAAAAGGAGCCATGGCATTTACGTTAGAGAGTTTGGAGAAAATTCTTCATGCAAC
>JBIIAI010000243.1:0-3852 GCA_044239965.1 Akkermansiaceae bacterium | reverse complement strand
CTCCTGCAAAACCCGCAGCCAAAGCTCCTGCAAAACCCGCAGCCAAAGCTCCTGCAAAACCCGCAGCCAAAGCTCCTGCAAAACCCGCAGCCAAAGCTCCTGCAAAACCCGCAGCCAAAGCTCCTGCCAAGCCCGCAGCCAAGCCTGTTACGAAAGCTCCTGCCAAGCCCGCTCCTGCGCCTGCTCCCGTGAAAAAAGCTGTAGCACCGGCCAAAGCCGCACCGGCACCTGCGCCCGTAGTTGCCGCGAAGCCGAAAAAAGTCTTCGTCCCACCCGCAAAAAAATTCACCCCCATCGCTGAAGCTCCCACCATCGTCGTCGAACCGATTACCGATCCCAAGTTTATCGCTTTTGCCGAGAAACAAAAGCAACGCTTGCTCGACCTCCGCGATGACATCGTCGATGCCATGACAGGCTCCGCACGCGAGGCCATCCGCAGTTCACCGGAAGGCTCTGATGCATCCGGCAGCGGCATGCACCAAGGTGATGCTGGCTCTGATGCTTACGACCGCGACTTCGCACTCAGCGTCCTCGCCAAAGACCAAGATGCCCTCTACGAAATCGAAGAAGCACTGCTGCGCATCAAAAAACACACCTACGGCATTTGCGAAATGTCAGGAAAACGCATCCCCATCGCCCGCCTCGAAGCCATCCCCTTTGCTCGCCTCACTGTTGAGTGCCAAGCCCAGTGGGAAAAGGAATACGGCACCAAAAAATTCCGCCCCAGCGGTAGCGTCGGGTTCTCCGGCGGAGGAATTTTTGACGATGATGAAGATTCTGACACGATTTCGCTTGACGACGACGAAGATTAACCTATTTTCCCCCTCCCATCACACCAAGCCATGCCACGCGACATCATCATCCTCGAATGCACCGAAGCGAAAGCGGAAGGTAAACCTACTTCCCGCTACGTGACCACCCGCAACAAAAAGAGTCTCCGTACTCCGGGTCGTCTCGAAAAGGTGAAATTCAATCCATTCCTTAAGCGCAGAACTCTTCATCGCGAACTCCGCTAACACTACCGTATATGCAAGAAACCGAACCGAAAACTGTCGAGCGTCGCATTGCTTTCCGTAAAGCGAACCGTCGCATGACCCGTCGTCGCCAGGACATCCCTGTTGACAAAATCGATCACACCAACCCCGATCTTTTGGCCAAATTCACCTCCACCACCGGCAAGATTCTTCCTCGCCGCGTTACCGGAGTGCCCGCCAAAGTGCATCGCAAGATCACTCGTGAGATCAAGCGCGCTCGCGCTCTGAACCTCGCACCATAAGCATCCGCTCGATTGCTTTACAGGGCTTGTCCGTCTAACGCCGGGCAGGCCCTTTTCCTTTTTTCCCAATTTACCTCATTTCCTTTTCTCCGGCCTGACACTTCCATGCAAGAACTCACCGACACTCAAAACGAAAAAGACGACCGCAATATACCCATCGACCGCGTCGGCGTAAAAAATCTGCGCTTTCCTGTAGAAGTTCGCGAAAAATCCGGCGGTACGCAAAAAACAGTCGCCACTGTTTCACTCGCCGTCGATCTTCCTCAGCACTACAAGGGCACCCACATGAGCCGCTTCGTGGAAGTGCTTAACGCCCACGGCGCTTGCCTCGATGTCCATACCATCAATGCCATTCCGAAAGAATTGCTCAAGCGCCTCGATTCCCAACGCGCTCATGTCACCTTCCAGTTTCCGTTCTTCCTGAAAAAGGCTGCACCCGTCAGTGGTGGCGAGGGTCTTGTCGACTTCGAGGTCCGCTTCGAGATCGAATACCATCGCGATGGCAGCTCCGATTTTATTCTCACCACTTTTGTTCCCGTCGCTACGTTGTGCCCTTGCTCCAAGGCGATCAGTGACCGCGGCGCTCATAACCAACGCGGTCTTGTCACCTACTCGATCCGCTCTACCAAGCCGATCTGGATCGAGGACCTCATCGCCCTCGTCGAGCGCTCCGCCAGTTGCGAACTCTACAGCTTGCTGAAACGTCCCGATGAAAAATACGTGACCGAAAAAGCCTACGACAATCCCGTTTTTGTCGAAGACCTTGTCCGCAACATCGCCTCGCGCAGCAACAGCCACGAAACCATCACCTGGTATCGCGTCGAAGCCGAAAACTTCGAGTCCATCCACAATCACAACGCCTACGCTCTCATCGAAAGCAAACCGTAAACGACTATGCCCTCCTCTGATCATCTCCGCGCCGCCGTCCGTGACATTCCTGATTTTCCGAAAGAAGGAATCCTCTTCAAAGACATCACGCCGGTTCTCGCCGATGGGAAGTTGTTTCGCGATTGCATCACGCTGCTGTGCAACACCGCAGGTGATCAGGTGATCGACAAGGTCGTCGGCATCGACGCACGCGGCTTTATTTTCGCCGCAGCTGTCGCTGATCGTCTCGGAGTAGGCTTCGTGCCCGTGCGCAAAGCTGGCAAACTCCCATGGAAAACCCGTGGCCTAGCCTACTCGCTCGAATACGGCGAAAACGTCATCGAACTCCACGAAGACGCCGTTTTGCCCGGAGAAAAAGTCTTGCTCGTAGATGACCTACTCGCTACCGGAGGCACCGCCGCAGCAGCAGCCGAATTGATCACCTCACTCGGTGCCACCCTCGTCGGTGCAAGCTTTTTCATCGAGCTCGAAGACCTGGCAGGTCGCGCCAAAATGCCCCCCTGCCCGATTCACTCGATTTTGAAATATTAAATCTGCTTTCATGCCTGAAGATGCAAAATTGATTCGCCGCTTTCGGATCTGGATGGGCTTTTTTATCTTCGGTTTGGTGGTGAGTGGCATCACCGCATTTCCGCTAGAAACCGAGCTCATCTGGCTCTGCCAGTTTCTCGGAATCTCCGCCCAAGCAAATCCTTGGGGCGAAATGGGTCAATGGCTCTTGCTCGTGCGAAATGGATTAATCGACACAAATTACCATTATCCTTGGCTTGCTTATGGGACGGACTGGCTCGCCTTCGGTCACCTAATGCTTGCGGTTTTTTTCCTTGGCCCCTTGCGAGACCCGAGGCAAAGCCGTTGGATTCTCCAATGTGGCATGTTTTGCTGCATGGCCGTGATTCCAGTCGCGATGATTTGCGGAGCCATTCGTGGCATCCCTCTTGGCTGGCGTTTGATCGATTGCAGTTTCGGCATTTTCGGAATGATTCCCCTACTCGCTTGCTGGCGGATTTTGCGGAAATGGGAACGTACTTGATTGAAAAGTCGGTGCCCGAGTCTAATGGTGGCTCTGCTAAGGGATTGCAAATCCCTTCTCTTTATTGGCTTGATTTGATTTCGATCAATCGAAAACGCCCATCGTATTTCCCCTCGTTGTACTTTTTGCAACAAGGATAGCAGGCCATCGGCTTGGTGATTTTTTTGACGCGTTTGAACTGACTGCTGCAGTTTGGGCAGCCGTAGAGATACTTGGGTTGAATTTTGCGGCGTTTCAGCGGGAGTTGATGAAACACTGATTCACCTGGAATTCCAAGATCCGCGCAGGCTTGACGCCACTCTGCGCCGTGAGCTTCGATTTTTCTTCTGCCAGCCCGCTCATAAGCGATCAAGTGCGCTAACTCATGCCGCAAGGTGCGCCACTTTTGCTCGGGATCAATGTTTTCAATTTTCGGGTTCAGCTCGATCAATCGCGCCGGCCACCACGCACGGCCCGCCGTCGTCTGCATGCGATTGTTCCACGAAACTTCCACCCGCCGCGCCAACTCGGGCAAGCCCAGAGCCGCCGCCGTTTCACGACACCAAATCGTGAGCACCTCGTCCTGCATCTGCTCAGCCAAACGCTTTTTGACTGCGGAAGCCGGTTGAGGGAGCCAGCTAAAAACCATTTGCCAAGGGCTGCGTCGCATCGTGGG
>JBIIAI010000242.1:0-3853 GCA_044239965.1 Akkermansiaceae bacterium | reverse complement strand
AAGAGTTGTCGCTCGATGAGGCAAGTGCACTGGCTCAGTTCAAAGGAAACCTTCTTTCACTCAAAGGAATCGAGTGCATGACAAGTGACGTCGCATCGATCTTGCAAAAAAGACAGGCGAAAGTGCTCGTTTTACGCAATTTGGCAGAGTTCCAGGATTCGGTCACCGCGAACGAATTTGCGTGTTTGGGGCAGCTTGATCACGATCAAGAAGTTCATCGTGGATATGCCTCTCGTGGCGACAAGGTTCGACAATCCTGACGACATCCTACCAGCTTTCTCATCATGGCAAAAATCGCAATCGTATCTGACATTCACGGCAATTGGCACGCCCTGCAGGCGGTGATGGAGGAAATCCAGACACTGTTCCCTGATCGGATCGTATGCTTGGGGGACACTGTTGGTTATGGCGCGGATCCGGCGAAATGTGTTGAGCACCTGCATGGACTGGGCGCTACCATGATCATGGGAAATCATGATTTGCGAGTCCTTCATCTGCGGATCAAAGGAATCGATCATCTGCCCGATGATTGGAACAAATCGGGCGAACTGGCCGGGTGCGTTCATAGCATGCGCGAGTTGAGCGATGAGCAACTGCGGTGGCTCAAAGATAGTTTGCTCGTCGATGCGGAAGAGCAGTGTTTGCTCGCCCATGCCAACCTGCATCAACCGCTGAGCTTCGGACATCTGCAAAATCTCACGCAGGCGCGACCGACTCTCGACATATTGAAGTTGCAAAAGATGCCGGTGGGGTTTTTCGGCCATACGCACGTGCAAGAGGTATTTTGCCAGAAGCCGAGCAACCTCGTATGGGTGGATGAACGAAGTTTTCGTGTATCGTCGGATCACCCCGCCGCCGTGATGGTTGGGTCTGTGGGCATGTCGCGTGAAGCCGGAGATCTCCGCGCCGCGTGGGCTGTGTATGACAGCGCGACAGGCGTGGTGGAATTGCGAAAGACCGAATACGACCGTATCGGCGCCGCAGTGGCGATCCAGCATGCCGGCTTACCTCTCGAAACTGCCTTGAATCTTTTGACCAAGGAAGAATACCACCAATTGTTGTCATGAAGACCAGACGTAAAAAATGTCATGCCGGTGAGGAAATCACCATCCGCATTGCACAAGATGTATCGATGCAGTTCTGCTGGTGTCCGCCGGGTGATTTTGTTTTTGATGATCTGGATGAAGGAGATGATCGTGGGCTTTCGTCAAGCAAGACAAAGGTGAGTCGCATGGAGGGTTTCTGGATGGCAAAGATGCACGTTACGCAGGCACAGTATCAAGCCGTGATGGGGCATAACCAGGTATCAGTCAACGGTGAGGATCATCCCGTGGTCGGAATCACCTATTTCCAAGCCCGAGATTTCGCGGAAAAAATGAATCGAACACATGAAGCGTTTCTGCCGGGTATCATGAAGCTCCCTAGTGAATTGCAGTGGGTGTATGCGCGCCTTTCCGGGGGGGCGAAACAATCACAAGAATCAAACCCATGCGAAGATCCACCTTATCCGAATGAGAAAACATATGCATTTGGAAGCAGAGGCAGCAATGCTTGGGGACTGCGAGACATCGGGTCGACAGTGGGAGAATGGACCACCGAGGTATTCGGCCGTAAATACCGTAGCACGGATCGTATCGACGAAGTTCTGATGCTTGCCCACCGTCTAGTATGCGGCGGAGATTGGTCATTCGGTGACCCGCCGGTGCAGACACAAGACCGCATGTGGGGGGCGCCGGGTTGGCGTAAGAATTGTATTAGCTTTCGACCTATCATCCAAGATAGTGATACACACTAAGGTAAGTTTTCGCCTCATGAATCACCCCCTGCACAGAGGGGTATAACGAATTCCCATCAAAATTGATAAAACACAATCGGCTCCTCATTAACCATCCAATAACACAAGACATGCACCCAATCCCACTTTTTCAAGATCGAATCATCGAGATAATCAAACACGATTTTCACTGCGAAGTTGTCGGTGATTCTGAGCATTGCAAGCTTTTCGCGGCTTTGCGCACTTCCAATGAGACCATAAAAACGGATCGTGGCTACTGGAATGATCACGTCATGGATGTGTGGCAGCTGATCGCTGTCTCCACTACGGAACTGGGGCATGTCAAGCATCTGCGGCAATGGCATATTCCGCGATTCTCGATGGCAAGGGCATGGGCGAAGATTCAGGGCGAAGCGAAGCATGATGCTGAACAATCGTTTGTGGAAATCACGGAAGGCTTGTCCTTCAAGCGTTGCGAGAGTGGCCAGTGGTTCTTGCTCCATTCCGACGGAATCGGGTGCGCTGTTGCCCAGGGATTTATCGCAAGGATGCGTGAGGATGGGGAGTGTTTGGAAAAAGCAAGATCACTGGTGAAGGAAGAGAATGGAATCCATTTCCTAGAAGCAAAAGTTTTGAAAACGCAAGCTGGCCATCGCATCGAACATGAATCACGCGCACTGCTTGAGGCGATCGCGTTCGAAAAGATCACCACCAAACGATTGTCAGCAAAATACTTCGGGATCTTTTCCGCCTACTGCACCTATCGTGACTTTGCATTGTCCACAGAGTTGACCGATGTGGTTCTGGATGAATTGCTCGAAACGCTGAAAATCAAGTCCCATGCGCAACAAAGCCCAGGACTTCGCGACATGTTGGCAAGAGTGCAGCAGCATCTTTTGGGGCATGAGATTTGGCGCAATGGTCTTCTCGTGCCGGCCGCCCAGGCTCGGTTCGACCTGGCTTTGGCCATGAGCAGCCTCACGAGAAGTCAAAGGACCCAGTTCATTCTCATGAACGGCATGCACGGAGCACCTGTGTTTCTCTGTCTCGCCGTGATCCACGGATTCTGCTCATTCGAAGAATACACTGACGCGATAAGCGCTCCCTACCAAGCAGACTCACTCGAAGAGCAGGAGGTCAGAAAAGCAGTAAGCTATATGGCGCTGTTTGGTTGCTTGACAGAATAACTCGCAAAGCATAATTTCATATGGAATACATAAAAAATAACTTGCGCTTAAACATGATGTCAGCTCCCCCAAAAGCGGTACGGCGCCCTATGACACATGCCAGACCAGACCACTTGACAGATTCGCCGATTGTGTTAGTATTCTAACCGACATCGCGAGTGTTGGTGTGATAAACACCAACCGGCAACCTGGCAGAGACGCCAAGGTGCCTTCCGGAATTCATTTTCCGGGATGTGGAGCTGGGACCAGACAAACCCGCTCAACAAAAGTCTCCACGGAATTTCTTTATCGCCCACGTCGATGTCATCGGCTCGGGCGCTTTTTATTCTGCGGCTCAGCGATGTCATTGCTTCTTTTTTGCCCCGGAATCGGGAGTTTAAAAACTAACTTATCATAAGAACCATGTCCGCCACACATCTGCAACTCATCACCCGTCGCACACTGAACCCGAACCACCATCTCTGGAACAACAACGGCACCTGGTGGTGCAACTTCACCCTGAAAAATGCCGAGGGCATCAAAATTCGCCATCGCTTCTCCCTGGAAACGAACGATCTCGATGCCGCCCGACGCAAGCGCGACCGCATCCTCAACGCCATAGCCCAAAACTCTGGCAACATCGCCGCCTAACCGTGGCGGAGGCAGTTTACCCTTCGTAGCCATGGCGTAGTAGGGTCCTCGCCTCCCAGCCCTCAAAAACTTCAACCACAACAAAATCAAACACACATCACATGAAAACCAACACCACCTATCACAACCATCCCTTACTCCCCTTGATGCAACTTCTCGACAGCATCGAAACCCCCACCGAGTATGCCACCCGTCGTGACGAGATTCTCGATGCCATTCATCTCGCCAAGCCGATTCTCAAAGACCGCACACCCGAATGCTG
>JBIIAI010000009.1:0-45492 GCA_044239965.1 Akkermansiaceae bacterium | reverse complement strand
TATTTTTGTATTGATTAGGGGAAACATAATTTGAATTTATCGTGCAAAGAATACTGTTCACAGCCATTTCACTACAAACTTTGAGTCGATTCTGCAAGCTTCGATTTGAGTTTTTCCGTTGATTTCGTGAGTTGCAAAAGTAACTTGACCATAAAAATACTCACCTCCAAGTGCTCCATTCATGACCCCATTCAAGAGATTCCTCATTCTATTTTTTGGTGTTTAAGTCAATGGAATCGGGATGAATAAGCAAATCTGCGTCAGTTGCATCATAAGGCAATGGACCTTTACTAGTTGAATTTGATCTTTCTTTCTTTAGAACAGGATCTTCTATGTTTTTTTTCCATTATCTAAATCGATTAAAAAAGATGTTATCTCTTTGAGCTCTAGCGATCGGTATTGTACATTTTCAGTGCGTACATACAGCGCGATAGCGCCAGCAAGAGTGCCACATGACTGTGAAGAACCTTCAGGATTCGGGAATCTTGCCGAGTACATGTCCAGCCCATTTTCCTCGTCATTCTTCACGTAAACATCACAAATATAACCATCCAGAACTATGTTTTTCGGGTCAATTTTTGATGAATTATAAGCAGCCTTTAGAACTTGCCGTTTTAGTGTTTTTAGCACGATTAATGCAGATTCTTTGTCGATTTTACGCTGCAGTGAATTAATTTTTGCTGACTTTACACGTTCAATACAGATTTGATTGTCATGTATCACATCAAGTATATTAATGCTCCTTGACTCGCAAATAAACTCACCTTGGATTTTTTTGATCATCTCCAAGCTGTATTCGGTAGATTGAAGAAACATTGCGCATTCGAAATCCGTGTCACCTAGTAGTTTTTTAAAAATCTGATAGTTGTGATCATGAGGAAGGCTTACAATTGGATAGCAAGGAGAATTGGTGATTTGGCAATCATTATACGCCTCATGTTTCTCATCACATGCGCAAGCCCAACTGACTAAAGCAATGCAAAATGCTAATATCCAAGGACGCCATTCAAGTATAGGTGAAGAAAAAGGGCGAGACATCTATCATCCGAGTCAGGCAAGATGCCTGACCTACGCTCTCATGGCCATCCCTTCAGGGCAGAATCAACTCTTGACCGGATCTGTCGGGTTGGTCATACCTTTTTCATGCGCTTCATGAAAATACTGATGTGGATTGCGATTTCTTTGCTCGGTGCCACTGCTGTCGCCGTTGCGGGATTATCGCGCGGCGAGCCGATCAATTCGTTGTGGTTGGTCGTGGCGGGAGTCTGCACTTTTGCCGTAGCCTATCGCTTTTATGCCTCATGGTTGATTGCCAAAGTTCTCACCGTCGATGACATGCGCGCACCTGCTGCGGTAACGCGCTCGGATGGCAAAGACTTCGTGCCGACGCCGAAATGGGTGGTTTTTGGCCACCACTTCGCAGCCATCGCTGGTCCTGGCCCCTTGGTCGGGCCCGTGCTTGCCGCACAATTTGGCTACTTGCCCGGCACTCTATGGATTCTCATTGGAGCCGCCTTGGGTGGTGGCGTGCATGATGCCATCGTGCTTTTCGCCTCGATGAGACGCGATGGTAAATCGTTAGGCCAAATGCTCAAAGAGGAAATTAATCCCGTAGTCGGCATGATCGCGATGTTCAGCTTGCTTGCGATCATGACGATTCTCCTTGCCGTGCTTGGCCTCGTTGTCGTGAAAGCTCTCGCCCACTCGCCATGGGGATTGTTCACCATCGCATGCACCATTCCCCTAGCCATGGTGATGGGCGTAGCGATCAAGTCAGGGAAATTCGGCGTCACGGCGGTCTCGGTTGCTGGTGTGGTCGGCTTGTTGCTCTCGGTGGTAGGCGGGAAATTTTTGCCACCCTCTTGGAATGACGCTCTTACCTTGGATGCCACCACCTTGGCCTGGGCGATCATGATTTATGGCTTCGCCGCCGCCGTGCTCCCCGTGTGGTTGCTGCTTGCTCCGCGCGATTATCTGAGCACTTTCATGAAACTCGGCACCGTCGCAGTTCTCGCGATTTTCATCGTTTTCCTCGCGCCGCAATTGCAAATGCCTGCGATCACGCCATTCATCGATGGCTCAGGCTTCGTGGTGCCAGGTCCGGTATTTCCTTTCGTCTGCATCACCATTGCTTGTGGTGCGATCAGTGGCTTCCATGCATTGATTTCCTCCGGCACGACACCGAAACTGTTAGCCCGTGAGAAAGAAATCAAACTGGTCGGCTACGGTGCGATGGTCGTGGAAATGCTCGTCGCCCTGATGGCGATCATTGCCGCATCGGTGTTGCCTCCTGGACAATACTTCGCCATCAATTCTCCCATCGACCCGCGCGATCCTGTGGCCGTGGAAATGCAGTTGGAAAAAATCAACAACTACGGCCCTGCGTATGCGGTGACGCTGCAAGACATGGAAATTCTTGCCGAGCAATTGCAAGAGCCCACGATGATTGGCAAGGCTGGTGGCGCTCCGACCTTCGCTGTCGGCATGGCGGTGATGTTCCAAAAAGTCTTCAAAGGAAAAGACGCACTCGCGCTATGGTATCACTTCGCCATCATGTTCGAGGCCTTGTTCATTCTCACCACGCTCGATGCCGGAACGCGCGTTGGTCGTTTCATTCTCCAAGACTTCCTCGGCACCTTTGTGCCCAAGCTCAAGGATACGGGCTCATGGGGTGCGAACGTATTATCGACGTTTCTGTTAGTCTCGGCATGGGGTTATTTCCTCTACCAAGGTGCCAAAGATCCCGAAGGCATCGCCAAGAGTCTGTGGCCGATTTTTGGGATCTCCAATCAATTGCTCGCCGTCATCGCCTTCTGCCTCGGCACCACGATTCTCATCAAGATGGGCAAGGTTCGCTACTGCCTCGTCACCCTGATCCCGATGTGTTTTCTCACCGTCGTCACCTTCACAGCAGGATGGATGAAAATTTTCTCACCGAAGGCTGCGGGCTTTCTGCCTGGCATCGAAAAATCACGCGCCTTACTTGCCGGCGATCTCCCAGAGGCCAAGCGAGCGCTGCTTGAGCAATCGATCACCAATGCCCGCGTGGACATCGCCATCACTGCTTTGTTTCTCGTGTTAGTCGCAGCCATCATCATCGGCTGTGCAAGGGAGTGGTGGTTGATTCTCAGTGGTCGCAAGCCATCACAACTTCATGAAAGTGCCTACGTGAAACAAGCCTCATGAACAAAAAAGAACGCTCCGCCTATGTGCTGCATCGTCTTGAGGAGCTCTATCCCGAGACACCGATTCCGCTCGATCATACCGATGCCTACACGCTCTTGATCGCCGTTTTGCTCTCGGCACAATGCACCGATGCTCGCGTCAACACCGTGACGCCAGCGCTGTTTCAGCTTGCCAACAATCCGCACGACATGAGCCGCGTGCCTGTGGAAAAAGTCCGCGAGATCATTCGCCCCTGTGGGCTTTCTCCTCGCAAAAGTGCTGCCATTGTTGAGCTCTCCAGATTGCTCGTTGAGAACCACAACGGCGAGGTGCCGCAAGATTTCGCTGCGCTCGAAGCACTGCCGGGAGTGGGACACAAGACCGCGTCGGTGGTCATGGCCCAAGCCTTCGGCGTGCCGGCATTTCCCGTCGACACCCACATTCATCGCCTCGCCAAACGATGGAAGCTTTCTTCGGGAAAATCCGTCGAACAGACCGAAGCGGATCTGAAAAAACTCTTTCCGCGCGAGAAGTGGAACAAGCTTCACTTGCAAATCATTTTTGCAGGTCGCGAATACTGCACGGCGCGTGGCTGCAATGGAAAAACCTGCATGCTCTGCCAAGAAATTTTCACGCCAAAAGCCTGATCACACAGTGCTCACTGAGCCGCTTTCTTTTTCCGGTTTTTGCCTGCTTTGGGTCCTGCTTTTGCTTGTCCCCACGGGGTGGGTTGATGTGTTGTCACCCAGGCATCATAGAGTGCCCGCAAACGCTTGGCGTCCTCAGGCTGCTTGCTGCTGAGATCGGTTGTTTCGCTAGGGTCTTTCGCGAGATCGAACAACTGTGCCGTGGCTCCACCCGGTTGACCATTGACGGCGACCAGTTTGAGATTGCCATCGCGCACTGCCCAGGTGCTGCCCATTTTCCAATACAAGGTTTTGTGCGGTTGCTCTTTGCTTTTGCCTGTCATCAAGGGCAACAGGTTGGCGCCATCGAGCGGCTTGCCGGGTGATTTTTCGATGCCCGCAGCTGCCATCGCAGTGGGGAAAATGTCGAGCGCGATCACGGGACTGTCCGACTTCTGACCAGCGGGAATTTTTCCCGGCCACTGCACGGCGAACGGCACGCGAATGCCGCCTTCCCAAGTTTGTCCTTTCATCCCGCGCAAGGGAGCATTGTTGTGACCTGCGGCACCACCATTGTCGTTAAGGAAAAATACCAGCGTATCGTCGTCGATCTCATTTTTCTTGAGCGAATCTAACACCACACCGACGGCGCGATCGAGCGCGATGGTCATCGCCTTAATCTTATTGCCGCCTGCTTTTTTTAAATCATCTTCGGTGGTGTGATTGGGTCCGTGAGTTGCATTGAAAGCGAGATAGATGAAAAATGGTTCGGCCTTGTGCTTGGTGATGTATTTCGCCGTTTCTTCGGCGAGATGGTCGGTCATGTAGGTGAACTCTTCTTTGATGTATTCGCGATCGCGCATCAGCCCGTTGAGTTTGCTCGGTTTTTCTTGTGGAAAATACGAACGCGAGCCTTGCAAGAAGCCATAGTAGTCCGTGAAGCCGCGTTCCATTGGATGAAACTTAGGAGCATAACCGAGATGCCATTTGCCCAGCGCGATGGTCCGATACCCCGCCGATTTCATCACCGCTGGCAATAAAGTTTCTGTTAGAGTGAGGCCGTTCGTTTCACTCATCGATGGTGGCACATTGAACTCATGGCCAAAGCGTTGTTGGTAGCGACCCGCGAGCAAGCCTGCTCGAGTGGGACTGCACACCGAGCCCGAAACATATCCTTGCGTAAATTGCATGCCGTTTTTGGCAATCGAATCGATGTGCGGTGTTTCCATTGTTTTCGAGCCGTGCATCGAAAACTCCGCATAGCCAGCATCGTCGGAGATGATCACTAGCACATTCGGCTTGCGTGGACTCTCCGCCGCTACAGCCACAGAAACACAAAAGAGCAACAGCACATTTTTCAACATGCGTTGAGCATAAGAAGAGATTCGCAGAGAGCAAGCGAAATGGTCGAGCGCAAATCGATCAGAAAAAAGCCTGTGATTTTTCAGATATGCTGGTCTTGTCGGCATGAGTGCGAGCCAAAAAATGCGACCCGCATGTGATTGGTGACATGCCATGCCGCATTCGGTGATCGACATCATCGCCTCGATTGCCACAGTGCTTCGGTCATGAAATTGTTGCACGTTTTGTTGTTGAGTCTATCGCTAGGAATAGCTGAGGGAAAAACTCCAGCGACGCGACCGAATGTGATTGTGGTGTTGGTGGATGATATGGGATTTTCAGACATCGCACCGTATGGCGGCGAGATCGACACTCCGAATTTGGCTCGGCTTGCCCAAGAAGGTTTGCGTTTTACGCAGTTTTATAATTCCGCGCGCTGCTGTCCCACACGGGCAAGCTTAATGACGGGTCTGCATCCACATCAGGTGGGGATTGGTCACATGACTACTGAGGGTGGAGCTGGCATGAATCCGAACTTGCTTGCAGCCTATCAGGGAAACCTGAATGACTCTTGCGTCACCTTAGCGCAGGTCGCGAAGTCGGCTGGCTATGCAACCTTCATGGCGGGAAAATGGCATCTCTCAGGAAAAGATCCTGCGGACTGGCCACTTCAACGGGGCTTTGATCGCTACTACGGTTGCCTACACGGGGCAACCCATTATTTTACGCCCTATGGTGAACGCATCATGTATGCGGGGAATCAACCAGACCCGCAGCCTAAGTCGACCTCAGATCGACCATTTTACACCACGGACGCCTTTGCGGATCACGCCATTTCATTCCTTCGGGAGCACCAAGCGAGCGAGCGCAAAAAGGATCCGTTTTTCTTGTATCTCGCATTTACGGCACCGCATTGGCCTCTTCACGCTCATGAGGAAGAGCTGAAAAAATATCGTGGCCGATACCAAATGGGTTGGGATCGTTTGCGTAGCGAAAGATACCAGCGTCAGCTCGCCACGGGGCTCATCCCTGATTCGTGGCCGCTCACCGCCCGCGATCCTTCCGTGCCGGCATGGGATTCGTTAGATGCGGCGACGCAGGATGCCTGTGAGCATCGCATGGCGGCTTATGCTGCAATGATTGATCGAATCGATCAAAAACTGGGCGACTTGATTGCTGCCGTGAAAGCCAGTGGACAATGGGAGAATACTTTATTCATGTTTATGGCTGACAATGGGGCTTGTGCCGAGGGCTCAACGCTCGGGCTCGGTGACCCAGTCAAGGAGCGCAGAGCTGGCGTGCCCTTGATGGATATCAGCTATGGCACATGTTGGGCCAATGCCTCTAACACACCGTATCGGCGCTACAAGCATTTCACACATGAAGGCGGGGCTAATACTCCCTTCATCGCGCACTGGCCGCAACGCATTCAAGCAGGCCGTGATTGGTATCGATCACCCGCACAACTGATCGACATCATGGCTACCGTAGTCGAGGTAACAGGCGCAACATATCCGACAGAACGTGGAACGCATCAGATTTTGCCCATGGAGGGCATCTCACTGCTTCCTGCATTTGATGGAAAATTGTTAGAACGAGGTAAGCCGATTTTTCTTGAGCATGAGGGAAATGCCTCGGTGCGCGATGGCGACTGGAAATTGGTGGGTGCGGGAGTCTCGCCCGCTGGCGGCCTCCAAAAAAAGCACTGGGAACTCTATCAACTGCATGACGATGGCACGGAAATGCGCGACCTAGCAGCGACGCATCCCGACAAAGTGAAAATGCTCTCCCAACAATGGCAAGACTGGGCGCAACGCGTAGGAGTATTTCCGAAAAAACCGCAAAAGCGTAAGAAATGAATCGCCTGCTTTTCTGCTGTGGCTGTGATGAGCACCCGAGCATTGACAGATCGCGATTTTTTTCTACCATCAGCGTATCCTTGATCAGCGGATGTCCACTTTGATGTTTCGTGTGTTTCATCAATCGAAAGAATGCCATCTCCACGTTTCGTGTTTGCCAAGCCAACTCCATGCTTCTAAGATCAGCGGCACAGAATCCACTCATGAGCTCACTTTTTCTCACCCATTGCCAGATCGCTAGCGAAGACTCACCTACTCTCACTCCCGCCCATGTGCTGGTGGAAAATGGGCACATTACAGCCATCGGTCCAGATCTCGTAAAGCCCGAGCAAGCGCGTGAAATCGACGCACGTGGACGCATTTTGATGCCAGCGATGTTTGATGCACACGTGCATTTTCGTGAGCCCGGATTTGAAGCTAAAGAAAACATCGCCAGCGGAGCAGAAGCTGCGATCAATGGCGGCGTCACTGGTGTGGTGATGATGCCGAATACTTCCCCCGCGCTCGATAATCCTGCCACCATCCGCACAGTGCTTGATGCGGGTCGCCAAACTCCCATCACCGTGCTCACCAGTGGTTGCATCACCAAGGGCCGCCATGGCAAAGAACTCGCGGCGATCGATGGCATGCGCAATCTCGGAGTGAAGATGCTCACTGATGATGGAGACAGCGTGGATGATCCTGCGGTGTTGTATCGGGCTATGCTCTACACCAAAGACATGGGCATGTTTTACGCCAGTCACTGCGAGGTGCCGTCTCTGGCTGGACCACGGGCACTGACCGAAGGGCCCACGGCATTCCGCCTCGGCATCAAAGGATCACCGCCATGCGCCGAGGAAATCATCATTGATCGTGACATCCGCATCGCCCACGCCGCAGGCGCGCACATTCACATTCAACATGTTTCCTCGGCCTTGGGCATGGAAACGATTCGTTGGTGGAAGGAACGCGGCGATGTGAAAGTCACCGCCGAGGTAGCTCCTCACCACCTAATGTTTAGCGAGGATGACATTGGTGACTTTGATACCAACTACAAGATGAATCCCCCGCTCCGCACCAAGCGTGACAATGCCTTGTTGCTAGAGGGATTAAAACAAGGTGTATTTGATCTCATCGCCACGGATCACGCACCACATACGGCATTTGAGAAGTCACAAGACTTCGTGAGCGCACCCAATGGCATTACGGGCCTGGAGACAGCTTTGATCAGCTTGTATCACTACTATGTTCGCAGTAATGAGTTCGGTTGGGATCTGGTGATCAAGCGTTACTCCGCCGAACCACGACGCTTCATGGGCCTGGATGCGGTATCGATCGCCGTCGGTCAGCCTGCTGAGTTCCTCTTGTTTGATCCCGAAGGCAGTACGACTTTCACCAAAGACTACATGCGCTCACGCAGCCAAAACACACCATTCATCGATAAAACTTTACACGGGAGCATTGATCTGGTCGTCAAAGATGGCGTTGTGCTGTTAGAGCGGTAAGTGATGCTGGGAGGCGGATTGATCACTTGATCCACACAATCAATAACGAGGATTTCCTTGAACTCAAGGCACCATCAACCGCCGTTGGAAAATCCAGGGCGTTGGTAACTGGTGCTGCGGGCGTAACGTTGGCCCTCAGTGGTGGTCGTGAGTCCGCCGCGGATTACTTGAACCTCAGCACCGACTCCGACGCGATTGTAGAGATCAACAACATCGGACGATGACATGCGGATGCATCCGTAGGAGGCTGGAGTGCCTAAGCGCCATTCTTCGGGCGTGCCGTGAATGTAAACGCAACGCCGATAGGTATTGCGGTTGTGGCTTTCCTTGCCGTAGAGCCACATGATGCGTGAAACAATCGGATCGCGGCCCGGGGCATTCGGCTTGAGAACTTCACCTGTGGGGCGACGCGATTTGAAAACCATGCCTTTCGGAGCAGAGCCACCGATTTTTTTGGCGATGCCCAGTTTCCCGAGCGGCGTGCGATTGGTGCCTGAGCCGCTGCCAAGGCCAAATTTGGAGGTAGAAACCTTGTAGGCCTTTACGGGGCGACCGTCCTTCGTGAGCAGTAGTTTCTGGTCACGCACCGATACGATCATCTTGGATCGCGAGTCGATGGCGGGACCGCATTGACACAGAAGCAGTGCCGATGCCAGAGAGAAGAGTGAAATGATACTGCGTTGGAAAAGCGGTGCGAAAGACTTCATCACGGATCAAGGGTGTTGACGGTGGCCGCTTCTTCAGCAGCCTTCACAGGTCGTGAAGGCAGCATTCGTGCCAAAGAAGACAATGAAGTGTAGAAAAATCCGATCGGGAAGGGAAGCAAAAGAATCGCGGAGGCATATTTTTTGTCGATGGCAGCTTCAATCACGACATAGAGGAAGAAACAGCCGAACAAAAATTCGATCACAGGGGTGAGAGTTTTGATCGCTTTGTAGCTGCTTTTTTTCCAATCGGTGCGCGGTTTTTGGTCGATGCCGTATTTTGGCGTGCGAACGAACGCGGACTGATGATTGAAAATCGCTTCGATCACGGCCTTGGCGTTATTGACCGACATTCCGATGCCGAGAGCAAGAAGCAGAGGCAAGTAAGGAATTTCTTTCCACCATGTGCCAGGGCGCAGGGCCTTTTGTGAGGTGAGGTAGAAGGCGACGATCGAAACCGTGGTGAAGAAGAAAATCGAACCGTTGAGCAGGTAGAACTGGAATTGGCTCAGCTCCACTTTCGAGTGAAGGTTCGGATAAATCAAGAAGCACAAGCAGATCAGCGCGAGGTAGGCGAAGTTGGAAGTCAGGTGAGCGAAGGCTTCCATCTTGATCGCAAGAGAAACCTTGCTGCGAAGAATGGTGGGGAGGACTTTTTTGCAAACTTGGATGGAACCTTTAGTCCAGCGGTGTTGTTGGCTCTTAAATCCGTCCATGTCAACGGGGAGTTCGGCAGGTGTTTCTACATCGTTAAGGAAAACAAAACGCCAGCCTTTGAGTTGGGCGCGGTAGGAGAGATCCATGTCCTCGGTGAGGGTATCATGCTCCCAGCCGCCGGCATCGACGATGCAAGATTTTCTCCACATGCCTGCTGTGCCATTGAAGGTGAAGAAGCGTCCCGAGCGATTGCGAGCGGTTTGTTCCAGCTCAAGGTGACCATCGAGGAACATCGCTTGCACGCGGGTGAGAACGTTGTAGGTGCGATTCAGGTGACCCCAGCGCGTCTGAATGAGGCCGACTTTTTCATCGGTAAAGTAATGGATGGTCTTGAGTAGAACATCCGCGTGAGGCACGAAGTCGGCATCGAGAATGAAAAGATACTCGCCCTTGGCAAAAGGTGTGGCATTTTCCAAAGCACCGGCTTTGTAGCCTGTGCGGTCATCGCGATGGATCATCTCAGCGTCAAAGCCCAAGCCTCGCAGGCGAGCGGCACCGGCTTCACAGATCGCCGTTGTCTCATCGGTGGAGTCATCGATGATTTGGATTTGTAGCTTGTCCTTCGGGTAGTCGAGCGCCGCTACGCTATCGAGCAAGCGATCGACAACGTGCATTTCGTTAAAAACGGGAAGCTGGATGGTGATGAGCGGCAGCTCCTTGAACAATTCCTTGGGCTGTGGCTTGTCGTTGCGGTGTTTCAGATACAAATAGACAATGGTCAGACGATGGAATCCGTATCCCGACATGCCGATCAGAACGAGTAAGTAACAGATATACCAAAGGGGTGATGTAATGTCCATAGTGTGTGTGGGCTGAAGTTACGCAGCAAGCGACGATCATGTTTCACACAAGTGGAAAGACATGCCACGGTGCCCAATGACACGTAGGCAAGAGAGACGACTCGTGCTGGCGTAGCCAAGAATAAGCGCCGCGTGCTGTCAAGAAAAAAGAACGGAAATCGAACGCTCAACGATTCGTTCATGCGCATCTAGAATGGATTTCTCCCAAAAAAATGCGGATCTTGATCAAGGAGCGCCGCGTCCTGAAGGCGAGTTGCCAAATTTTCGCTGGCAGATCATGCCCCCGCTTATGCCGCCGACCATCGCCCAAAACACCGAACGCGGCACCTCGGGCACGGCGGGGCGGTCGAGCTCTTGACCGACGACTTCGAGCACACCCAAGGTGTAATGTTCGATGAGCGGAATGCCATTGATGTGTCGTTTTTTCGCAGAGAGCGCCAAGCTAGTATAGGCAAGGCGGATTACTGCGGGCATCGCCGTCAACAAACGTTGAGCAGTTTGACTTCCATCTTCGTCATGAAAGCTGGAGGTCACTTCCTCGGTGACCAGGCGGTAGGTGCTGGTATCTACGCAAAGCAAAATCCCATCGCTGCCAGTGAGCCATTTATCCCGAGCTAGCATCATGCTTTCGCGCAAATCGATCGCAATCGAGTTATTGATGGTGAGCAGATAAATGGGGAAATCATACTTCTCGCGAAATGCCAAGAGGGCTTTTTCCAGCGCAGCCTTGCGCTCAGGGGCTCGCACAAAAACCTCATCGCGATCCCACAGCATGGATTCCGGGGCATCGGGCAAATCAAAGGTTTTTGCAGGCAGGTCGACGGAGAGGAGCAAAAAAACTGCCACCACCAAACGAAAAAGCCCGGCGTTTCCGAAAGAAAACGTTTCGTGCTTCACGCGCATCGCTTGACCCATCATCCGCAGATGATCCTGCCATAAGAAACGTAGCTCCGCAAGAACCATCTGATTCTTGGAGAAGGAGTCTGCACGAATCAATTCCCTGCTTTGAGCGAATAGAGCACGGACATTCGAATCGCGATGCCGTTTTCGACTTGTTGATTGATCAGTGCAAGTGGGTAGTCCATTACCGCGTCACAAAGTTCCACGCCACGATTGACGGGGCCGGGGTGCATGATGTGAATGCCTTCGCCGGCAATGCGTTTGAGGCGCGCCTCGGTGATGCCGAAAACTTTGTGATACTCACGGACACTCGGGAAATACTGGACGTCTTGGCGCTCCATTTGCACCCGCAGAAGATAGAGCGCACAGGGTTCCCAGCGCATCGCGGTTTCGTAGTCGGTGAAGCATGTGACGCCTGCGGGAGGATATTGCGGCAACAGCGAGCCGGGAGCTAGCCATGCGACCTTGGCACCCAGGCGCAGGAAAATTTCTGTGGTCGAGCGGGCGACGCGGCTGTGCAGAATATCACCGATGATGAGGATTTTTTTGCCTTCGAGCTCGGGGTGAATTTCGCGCAGAGTGAAGGCATCGAGCAGTGCTTGAGTGGGATGGGCGTGTGCGCCGTCGCCAGCATTGATGACGCAGGCGTTGGTCATTTTTGCGATGGCAGCTGGCTGGCCGGAGCGAGGATGGCGCACGATGATATAGTCGGTGCGCATCGCTTGAAGGGTCTCGATGGTTTCGCGTACGGACTCGCCCTTGGTGACCGAGGAGGAAGGAACATCAAAGTTCGTGACGTCGGCCGAAAGACGTTTGGCGGCGACTTCAAAGGACGAATGGGTGCGGGTGGATGGCTCATAGAACAGCATCAGCACCGATTTGCCCTTTAGGGCTGGGACTTTTTTCACCGAGCGGGTGAAAATTTCCTTAAACGGTGTGGCTTGATCGAGAAGGGAAATGATTTCCTCCCGTGTGAGTGAATGAATGTCGAGCAGATCCTTACGGAGCATGGTGGTTGGTGGTGAGAAGAATGACGAAACTAGCGAGAATGATGGCGATCCCAGCAAGGAAGGCAGCATGATGGCGACCCCGTGGTTTTTTCCAATAAATCAGCAAACTGGCGAGCAAAAGTACGCTACATCCCGCAGCGGGCGCGTAGAATTTTTGCGGAGGAAAAGCGTTCCAATAATGAACAGTAACGTAAATTGTAGCGATGGCGATGGTGTAAAGCATGCCTGCGAGAATCGGATTGAGCGCCATGTTGCGAATGTGTTGCACGGGTGGGCGCGTCTGAAACATGTCGCGTCGACGCATTTCCATGATTTCGTTTTCATCGTGCTTGCGCTGCGGAAGATCCGCGCTTGGTGCTGACTGGCCAGCGGATATTTCGGCAGCTGCCTCTGGGCGCAATCCAACGAAGGCATGAGCGGTGCCATGTTTTTGAGGTGGAGTTTTGCGCAAGGCGGGCGCTGGTGCCGCTGCGTGGGCAGGCGGAAGTTCTGCATGTTGGCCAGGAACAGCTTGAGCTGATGGCGGAAACGCGACCGCATCAGGACGAAGTCCCTCGAAGCCGTGGAAGGTTCCACGTTTCACGGGTGGAGTGTAACGTGGCGCTTCACTCGTCACTTCAGGCTCAACAATTTCCTGCTGAGGATTTGTTGAAGTGGGTAGTTCTGAGGGAGTAGGCGGCAATTGTGGAAATTCCTGAGCGCGAAGAGCGGCCAGCTCTTCCGGCGTATGCTTGCGCTGTGGAATCAGACTCATGCGTGCGGGATCATTTCGACTTTGTCTTCGCCGTCGGTGCCTTCGAGAGAAACCAATACATGATCGAGACGCTCGGTGGCGAGAGAAATCCCCACAAAATCTGCCTGAATCGGCATTTCGCGATGACCCCGATCAATCAAGACCGCAAGTTCCACTTTGCCTGGACGCCCGTAATCCGATAGCGCATCGAGGGCCGCGCGAATGGTGCGACCCGTAAAAAGCACATCGTCCACCAAAATCACCGTAGTTTCTTCGAGAGGGAAATCAACGTCACTGCCCTGCAGCTTCGGGTTTGTGTGCAGATGCTCAAAGTCATCGCGATACAATGAAATGTCCAGAGTCCCAAAAAGAATCTCGCGATCATCCTCCGCCAACACATTGCACAAGCGCTCCGCGACCTCATCGCCACGACTACGGATGCCAATGAGCGCCAAGGTCTCCGTCGCGGGATGCCGCTCGCGAATTTGCGCCGCGAGGCGATCAATGGCTTGGGCGATATCGTCTGCTTGTAGTGGAAATTGCATAGTGGTGGTGGGGTTGAGGCGAGAAAGTCGATTGCTTAGTCAAAATTCAAAATGCCGATGTCAGAACGGCGCTGCGATCCAGTAAACTGAATCTTTTCCGCTTGGCGATGAGCCATTTCTGCGGCTGCTTGGCGGGTTATCGAAGTAGCCACAACAGCTAGTACACGTCCGCCATGCGTCACCCACATGCCGTCCTTATGCAACTTCGTGCCTGCATGATACACGCGAGCTCCTGCTACGTCATCAAGGCCTGTGATCTGGTCGCCATTGCGTGTGATTTCGGGATATCCCGCCGCTGCCAAAATGACTGCAACACTCCATCCATCAGAAAATTTCAGCAAATCTGGAGCTAATACCCCACGCGCACCCTGCAAGCAAAACTCTGCTAGATTGCCACTTACCAGAGGCATCACAGCCTGGCACTCGGGATCGCCAAATCGACAGTTGTATTCGATCACCTTCGGCCCCTGCGGTGTCAGCATCAATCCAAAATAGAGGAAACCGCGATAAGGCAGTCCCTCGGCATTCAGCCCGCGAACTGTCGGCTCAACAATCGTTGTTTTGATGGTTTCAAGCAAAGCTGCATCAATCAATTGACGACTCGCTACCGCGCCCATGCCTCCTGTGTTTGGCCCCAAATCACCGTCCAATGCGCGCTTGTAATCGCGAGCTGGTGTGAAAATCAGATATTGATCATCAATGATCGCCGCAAAGATGGAAACCTCAGGGCCCGTCAGGCATTCCTCCACCAGCAATCGGCCCTCGCCGAAACGCTGCTTCACTAAGACCTCTTGCAAAAATGCCTGCGCGCTTGCCTCATCGGGACAGACGGCCACACCTTTTCCGGCAGCCAATCCATCGAATTTCAACACCGTCGGGTATTGCCCATTGATCGCAGCCACCGCCCCATCCAACGAATCCACCACCGTCGCCATTCCCGTAGGAATCTGATGGCGAAGCAGGAAATTTTTCGCAAACTCCTTGCTTGCTTCCAGCTGGGCGGACTGCTTGTGCGGCCCCCAGCAAGGGATGCCCGCTTTTTCACAAAGATTCGCTAGGCCCTCATCCTTCACCAAATAACTCTCCTCACCCGCGACACAGAGATCGATTTTCCGTTCTACCATCCAATCAATCAACTGCGGCAATGTCTTGGCCGGAACTGGTTTCGCGATCGAAAAAATCGCATCACTTCCCGGAAAACAAAACACCTGCGGTTGCGATGGCGATTCCGCCAAGGCACGCACCAATGCATGTTCCCGTCCACCTTTTCCTACCACTAAAACCTTCATAGTCGCGGAGCTTATCGATCATAATCCGCCCCGACACAATCACAAACTGAGGAGAAATGTCGTAATACCAAGAAATGATCAGCCCAACCATGGAGCGCGGAATTGATTCCGCATTAGAGTTGGTAAAGAAGCGTTCTGAAGTCCGCGCTCCATCAATCCAAACCGCGTTCTGTGAGGTCGTCTTCTTCCCAACCGAGAAAATGACCAAGTTCATGGAGAAATGTCGTCGTCACTTCTTCGCGATAGTCTTGCTCGTCTTCCTCGACCCAGTCCCACAAGTTCGCGAGAAACAGGCGAATGCGCGGCATGTCGTCAGAGCTCGGCTCCTCTAACAAAGACGCCCCCTCAAAAACCCCCAACTCATCCCCATCCAGTTCGTCATCCCAAGCATCAGCTCCAGGAGTCATCTCAAAGGAAATCACACAACTTTCCAATGCCGCTTTTACCTCAACTGGCAAGTCTTGGATCACAGCCTCCACCTCTTCTTCCGCCCATTTCCGCAACAAGTTATCATCAGTCATCACATTTGAATTGAGTAATGTCAAAATGGAATACCTGAAGTGATTGGAGCGCGGACTTGAGTCCGCACTTTAGCTGATGAAGAAGCGGACTAAAGTCCGCGCTCCATTCTGTCTTACTCGTCCTCGTTTGCGATTTCTTCGTTAGGGAGTTCTTCTTCGGTTATTGTGGCAGTTTCGCTGTCGCTACTTTCGCCGTTGTCTTCGCCATCGGGGATGACTTTGGAGATGTCTTGCAGGGATTCGCCTTCTTTCATGGAAAGGAGTTTCACGCCCTGGGCATTGCGGCCGGTTTCGCGGATGGTGTTGACTTTGATGCGGATGCTGAGACCGGTGTTGGTCATGAGCATGAGTTCATCACTTTCTTCGACCGTGACGGCACCGACAACATTGCCGGTTTTCTCGGTGACTTTCATGGTGATGATGCCTTTTCCACCGCGCGATTGCAGACGATATTCTTCGAAGGCGGTGCGTTTGCCGAGACCGTTTTCGGCGGCTACAAGCAGGGTGCTGCCAGCGGTTACCAGAGCGAGGCTAACGACTTGGTCGTCTTCTTCGGGACGGATGCCCCAGACGCCAGTGGCGGTGCGGCCCATGCTGCGAGCTTGCTCTTCATGAAAACGAATGCTGATGCCGTGTTTGGTCACGAGCACGACTTCATCGTTGCCAGTGGTGAGACGCACGCCGATAAGCTCATCGCCTTCTTCGAGATTGATGGCGTTGAGTCCGGCTTTGCGGTAGTTGCGGTAATCGTTGAGCGGGGTTTTTTTCACGAGACCGACCTTGGTAGCGAAGAGCAAGAAGCCTGCTTCATCGCGGAAGGTGATGTCGTTGTTGTTCTCATCCGTGGTGCGTTCGAGACGGAGCAAGGCAGCGATTTTTTCGTCAGGCTGAAGGTTGAGCACATTGCGAATGCCACGGCCTTTGGCGGCACGTGAGCCTTCGGGGATGTCATAAACACGCTCGACATAAACACGACCGGTGTTGGTGAAGAACATCAAATAGTCGTGCGCTTGGGTCGAGAATAGATGCTCGATAAAGTCGTCCTCTTGATCTTTCGCGGTGCGGGTTTCCATGCCACGTAGGCCTTTGCCGCCGCGTGCTTGAACGCGGAATTCGCTAGATGGCGTGCGTTTGATGTAACCGCGATGTGTTAGAGTAACGACCATCGAGTCATTCGCGATGAGGTCCTCGATGGCAATTTCGCCTTCGTCGGGAAGGATCGGACAACGACGTGGTGAACCGTATTTGTCAGCAATGGCGCGAAGTTCTTCTTTGATGATGGTGAGAACGCGAATCTCGCGCGCAATGATGTCCATGAAATCAACGATCTCAGCCAACACACTATCGTATTCGGCCTTGATCTTATCGCGCTCCATGCCCGTGAGTTGATAGAGTCGCAATTCTAGGATCGCATTGACTTGGCGCTCGGAGAAAACATAAGTGTCACCCTGCACCGATGGCTGGCTGCGAATGAGGATGCCGAGGCTTTCTGCGGTCTTGACGGGGAAAGTATAGGATGCCAATCGCTCACGCGCTTCATCGCGGTTTTTCGAAGAGCGGATGATGTGGATGAAGTCATCGAGATGGCCAAGAGCTAACAGATAGGCTTCGAGGTTTTCGGCACGGTCCTCGGCTTTGCGGAGGAGATACTTCGTGCGACGAACAATGACTTCACGACGGTGCTCAATGTAGCAATCGATGGCGTCTTTAAGCGTTAGCATCTTCGGACGCTTCTCGTGAATGGCGAGCATGTTCACGCTGTACGACGTGTCCATGCTGGTGAGTTTGAAAATTTGATTCGCTACGACTTGCGGACGAGCATCGCGCTTCAACTCAATCTCGATGCGCGTTTCTTCGTCAGAAAGGTCGCGCATACCGGAGATGCCAGTGAGAACTTTTTCATTCACCAATTCCGCGATACGTTCTTGCAAAGTAGCTCGGTTCACGCCGTGCGGGACTTCGCGAATGGTGAGAATCGACTTGCCGCCTTCTTGTTCATCAATGTCGATTTTACCACGCAGACGCACGGTGCCACGACCGGTGCGGAAGTATTCTTCGATGCCTTTGAGGCCACGAATTTCGCATTTGCCAGCGAAGTCAGGGCCTTTGACATACTGCATCAATTCGGGCAATGTGATGTCCGGCTTATCGATCTGTGCGCAGATGGCGTCAACAATTTCGCGCAAGTTGTGCGGTGCCAAGTTTGTTGCCATACCCACGGCAATACCAGTGCCACCATTGACTAACAGATTCGGAAATGCAGCAGGTAGAACGGTGGGCTCGGTGAGACGTTCGTCGTAGTTCGGAACAAAATCGACGGTATCTTTTTCGAGGTCTTCCATCATCGCCATACCGAGATGGGTGAGGCGGGCTTCCGTATAACGCATCGCAGCAGGAGGGTCACCTTCCACTGATCCGAAGTTTCCTTGGCCATCGATCAACGTTTCGCGGTAGGTCCAATGTTGCCCCATGTTGACAAGCGTGGGGTAAATGACCGCTTCACCGTGAGGGTGATAGTTTCCGGAGGTATCGCCGCAAATCTTCGCGCACTTGATGTGTTGCTTGCCGGGAGCCAAATTCAACTCACGCATGGCGAAAAGAATCCGACGCTGCGATGGCTTCAGTCCGTCACGTACGTCTGGCAACGCACGAGAAATGATGACAGACATCGAGTAGTCCAAGAAGCTGGTGGAAAGCTCTTCGGCTACGGAGATTGGTTTGATATGGTCAATGGACATAAGGTAAAAGGGTCACTAGTCACTGGTCACTAGTTGGAGTGGTTGTTGTGCGTTTTGGGGTAGTGGGTTTGCCTATGGTTTTGATGTAGGCGTTCAGGCGTTTTTTGAGGGTGTCGAGATCGCGGTAAAGCTGGCGAGCGGCTTCTTTTTCTACTAGTCCGCGACTGGCAGATTTTTCGATCCAGGTTTGCGCTTCCTCGGCTGAGCCGCGTGCGTAGTGGCAAAATTGCATGTTTTCCTTGTAATGATGGCGTCCATAGCCCTCGGCAATATTCGCGGCGATGGAATCAGTCGCTTTGACGAATTGTTTGCCCACGGTGTCTTTGGCGAAGTAATCCCATGTTATCACGACATTCCAAACATACTCCCCGATGCGCATGGCCTCGCGGTAGATTTCCAGTTTGTTGATGTCGTTATTCATGAATACCAGTGACCAGTGACCTAACTACCTTTACACATCCAAGTTCCGGACGTTGAGGGCGTTGTCTTCAATGAAGCGTTTGCGGGGTTCAACGATGTCGCCCATAAGAACGTCGAACATTTTGTCGGCTTCGACGGCGTTGTCTTCGTCGAGACGGACGCGGAGGAACTGACGTTTTGTAGGATCCATCGTCGTTTCGAAAAGCTCTTTGGCGTTCATCTCACCAAGACCTTTGAATCGTTTGATCTGCATGCCGCGACGACCGATTTCTAACACTTTTTCCAACACCTCGGTAACCGCGAAAATCGGCGTGACGCTCTTCTTATCGCCTTCGCCTTCGATGAGTTCATAGATGGGTTTGTCGGCGGAGAAGAAGTTCGTGGTATCGAGACCTTTTTCACGCAACTTCACCATCAGTCTTTCGATGGCATTGGCTTCGTGAAGTTCTTTCAACACGGCGCGGCGCGAAATTTTATTCGTCTGTGCGGCGAGTTCTTCTTCTGTTAGAGTTTCACCAAACAAGCGCAAGTCGCGATTTTCGGCAGCGAAGGATTGCAGTGCTTTGTCATCGAGGAAATAGTGAATTTTTTCCTCGTTGCCTTGGCGCACACGAATCATGTAGGCCGGCAAATTGACGCCATTCCCTGCGGCAAGGAAGTCGGCAAAATTGCCACCGCTGCGCTGAATCGATTCCGCATAGCGCGTCAATTGCGAAATATTTTCCAACACCGTGCGGAGTTCATCAGCCGTGAGCAGAGCGTCGTTAGCGATCGAATGCAACGAAACATCACCAGCGCCGAGGTCGATGAGAATTTTCGTGAGATCATTGTCGTCCTGCACGTATTCGGCGCGCTTTTTCCGCGTCACGAGATACAGCGGCGGCTGGGCGATGTAAAGGTGGCCACGTTTGACCAAGTCCGGCATGTGACGGCAGAAAAATGTCAGCAACAAGGTGCGAATGTGCGATCCATCGACGTCGGCGTCGGTCATGATGACGATTTTGTGATAGCGGATTTTCTCGACGTTGAACGCGCCTTCCATATCGCCATCACCGATGCCGGCACCAATCGCGGTGATCATCGATTGAATCTCCTTGTTTTGCAATGCGCGGTGGAGGCGGGATTTTTCGACGTTGATCAGCTTACCACGCAGGGGCAAGATGGCCTGCGTGCGACGATCTCGACCTTGCTTGGCCGAGCCACCTGCGGAGTCACCTTCGACAATATACAGCTCGGATTTTGACGGGTCGCGCTCCGAGCAGTCGGCGAGTTTTCCGGGCAATCCGCCACCAGAAAGTGCAGATTTGCGGACCGTTTCGCGGGCTTTGCGTGCGGCCTCGCGAGCGCGGGCGGCATTGACGGATTTCTCGATGATCTTTTTCGCGAGGTTGGGATTTTCCTCGAAGTAGGTCATCAAGCCTTCATAAACGATGGAAGAAACCACACCTTCGATCTCGGCATTGACCAGCTTGGCTTTGGTCTGCGAGTTGAAGCGCGGGTTCGGCATTTTTACCGAAATCACACAGACGAGACCTTCACGCACATCGTCGCCGGAGAGCGAGGGGTCTTTGTCCTTGAGGATCTTATTCGCTTTGGCAAATTGATTGATCGCACGAGTGAGAGCGGTGCGGAAACCGGTCAAGTGCGTGCCGCCATCGGAGTTCGGGATCGAGTTGGCGAAGCACAAAATTTGGTCGTTGTAGGAGTCGTTGTATTGGAAAACAACATCCGCAAATACGTCATCGTGTGTGACTTTGCCATCGTAGTCGATCTCCACCTGACGTTTGCCAGAGAGAGCGATCGGTGTTTCATGAATGATCGGTTTGTTTTCGCCGAGTTGCGTGACGAACTCCACAATGCCCTGAGCGTAGTAAAAGGAGGTCTTTTTCGCGGATTCAGGACGCTCATCTTCGAGATCAATGGTCAGCCCAGGATTGAGGAATGCCAATTCGCGCAGACGGGTGGAAAGTCGCTCGAAATTGAACACGATGGTATCAACGAAAATCGTCGCATCGGGGAAAAAGGTAATCTTGGTTCCGGTTTCGTCCGCAGGGGCTTCGCCGATCACCGAAAGTGGCGAAGTCGTCTTGCCACGCTCAAACGCGATCATGTGGATCTTGCCGTCGCGGCGAACTTCTGCTTTGAACCAATCAGAGAGCGCGTTGACGCACTTCGCGCCCACGCCGTGTAGACCGCCAGAATATTTGTAGGCACCTTGGCCGAACTTACCACCAGCATGGAGATTCGTCAGAACGAGCTCGATCGCAGGAATGCCAAACTTCGGATGCGTATCGACAGGAATGCCGCGACCGTTGTCTGAGACGGAAATCGAGCCATCGATGTGAATGGCAACTTTGATGCGCTGGCAGTAGCCGGCAAGGTGCTCATCGATTGAGTTATCAAGAACCTCAAAAACGCAGTGGTGTAAGCCGCGCTCATCGGGGTCGCCGATATACATGCCGGGACGTTTCCGAACGGCCTCCAAACCCTCCAGTTTATCGATTTGTGCAGCGCCGTATTCTTGGCTGGCATCAACGCTAGGAGGTGTATTTTCCGCGGGTGTAAGTGGATCTGACATGAGCTGCCAGAGTATCGGTAAAATCAAGGAAAAGAGCAAGATTTTTCACTGAAAAAACGGCCCTTTTTTCGGGGCTTTCTAGGCACCAAACGCGAACGATTTGATCAAATAAGAGGACCCGATAAGAACCAAAAAAACGAGGATAAACCAAAACAACATTTTGAGTACTTGGCGACCCTCTTTCTTGTCCTCGTTGCCACGGTGAATTGCATTATCTGCAATCACACCACGATTCAACGAGCGCGGCTGTGGATTGAGTTGGGCGATGGATTTCCCCATCAAGCCACGAGAATCCGTTGCAAAACTTGCCGTCGGATCGGCCCAGCGCTTATTGGGGTCGGCCGTGGATTGGCCAACGACGTTTTTTTCCTCCGCGCAGGGTGACGCGGCAACAGGTGATGCAGGTGGCGCGACAAACGCCACGGGCGTCTGAATCGTTTGACCGCACTGCGGACAGGGACCCACTTGCCCGGCATAAAAGATCGGCACCTGAAGCTTAATCCGGCAGTACATGCACTGAAACACGATCTGCGGCGTCATGATTCCTGAATCAGACTGAGCTGGAGCGATACCATTCATCGGTGCCAACTGTTAAAGCTTCAATTGCTCGATTTGCCAAGGCAAAAGACAATCTTCCGCAGCAAGTTCACCTGCAGCAATGCATTCGGCAACACTGCGTGCGATCAAAAGGGAGGGGTCGATGTCCAGAGCCACCGCAGCGGCATCGCGCTTCTTGATGATCGCGTCCACTGCTCGGTCAAATGCTGCATCCTTCTTGCGGCGCAGTGCTTTGATTTTTTCCGGCCATTGCTCCTCAACCATGTCTCGCACAGGATCGACGGCTTTTTCGAATCGCTTCAAGCGTTCGGGGCGCAATAAATGCTTCGGTAGGGCAATCTCATTCCCCTGCGAAAGCATTTCCGCCCAGGTGATCATCTCCTTATTGTTCACCACCATGAAAGTAGGCTTATCCCATGATGCGGCCTCGGCATCACGCCAATTCCACAACGCTTGCAAATAGGCCAAGCCCAAGGGATTCAAGCGACCGGATCCATTGATGCGCCAGAGATCTTCCTTATTTTCATCGCGTTCCAGCACTTTTTTGCGTGCTGCTTCACAGCTCTGAACGAACCACTCGTAACGGCCTTTGTCGATTAATTCCTCGACAATGCACTCCGCCATCGGCAAAAGAAAAACCACGTCATTGATGGCGTATTCCATCATCTTATCGGTCATAGGTCTGCGCCCCCAATCGGCCTTTTGCGAGGTCTTGCAGAGAACAACTCCAAACCAATGCTCTACGAGATCCGATAAGCCAAATTTCCGCAGGCCCAACAATCGTGCGCCTATCTGGGTATCCCAGACCTTGGGAGGCAATCGTCCGAATTCACGCTTCAACATCGTCATGTCGTAGTCCGCACCGTGCATCCATACCTCGCATGAGTTGAGATATGCATCGAACGACGATAAATCATCCAGAGTGAGCGGGTCGATGAGTACATTGCGACCAGCAGCCGACAATTGGATCAAACACAATGATTCCTTGTAGCGGTGAAGACTATCAGCCTCGGTATCGATCGCACAGAGCCTTGGTTGAGGGCATAGTTCCTCCATCAGGGAGGTAAGTTTTTGCTGTGATTCGATAATTTCAGGCATTCGCGTTCAGGCGCGGTAAATGAGAAGAAAGAAACCGCGTTGACCAAACTGTGGCCAACGCGGTGAAAAAGAATGGATCGCTAACGATCAATATCCTTTCGTGACAGATGCAGTTGGGCGAATTGAGATCTTCGGATTAAGAACGTGTGAGGCCGTAATACCGATGGTGCCAGTCGTGTTCAAAGCACGATCATCGGCAACGTTGCTGATCGTCCAAGTAAAGGTATTGTCCGCTGCTGGCAGAACAAGAGCGCCAGCTTTGGTATCTTTGACCACGAGTGTCTGCCCGAGAGCGGGAGCCTTGAGCGTAACCCACTTCGGATTCGCAACCGTGTTATCATAGGTAACTTGGAAGCCATAACTGATGGAAAGGCCTGTGCTCTTGCGCTTCGCTGTGGAGTAAGCGATTGGCGTAACACCATCCGAGGGGAAGCCCACAAGGATCGGAATAGGACCGGTGCCACCAATAGGTTCCAAGAGAAACGGTGCGGTAGCATCTGCACGTGCTGTCAATGGAGCAATAGTGCTTACTGGTGCAGTGGAACCTGTCGGAACAGGAAGCAGTGCTGGGGTGGTGTGAGGAGGCGCGTCATAAATCGAACGACGATTCAAAACCTGATTGAAGCTAGACCATTCAAGAGTTGAGGCCACATCATCTCCATCGTCTTGGCTGAAGGCAAACTCCAAAATGTTAGAGATCCCATCACCATCGTAGTCTGCGGTAGCAGCGCGGAGTTTGGTGCCCACTCCGATCGGGAATTCTCGTTGGCTGTGTCCTGAAAAACTGTCGATGAATTCCATACCAAAGCGGAATTGGGTTTGGGGGCTATCATACGAGAGATTCCCAGTAAGAATGTGACGACGGTAGTTAACGACACCATTGCCAATGGTTCCCTTGGTAATGAAACCAGGGCCTAGGCGAAAGCGTGTTGCCATCGCAGGCAGCACCATTTCCCTGCCGAGTGGTGGGAAAACGATATTGGCTGGTGCCATGGCCTCATTGCCTACATTGTAAACAGCATTTTCGCCTTTTTTGAGCTCGAGAGCATTGGTGGTGGGGTGATCGTAAATCAGAGGTTGTCCAAGAGCATTCACGGCGAATCCAACGGTTTTTCCGTAATTGAAGAACTCTGCTGCGGTGTCAAATCCATAAGTTAGAGCAACCTGATCAGTAGTGACCCATGGAGCCACATTCGCTCCAGTAATGCTGAATCTGAAATCATCAGAGGGTATGGTGTAGGAACCATTAACACCATCCCACGTGATGTCGTTGAAATTCCGTGGATCGAGCTGCATACGACCATCGAACCAGCGGCCATTGTTGACTCGCATTCCGTTTTTGCGCTGGCCAACTCCTGGGTAACCAGTGGTGTGCGGGAAGTGGGTAACGCTGAAGACCAGCGAGCGAGGCGGGTCAATCTTGCCCACATCGGCGAGAAGAGGAAAGCCCATTTGGTAAACACCAAACACCACTTGTTGATGTTGTTGTGCTAGATTATCGTATTCTTTTCGGAATGAGTAGTAGGTGAAGTTGTGCTCTTCGAATGCTTGTGTAAGCACATTATACCACATCGAGACACTTGCATCGTTGAAAAAGCTCTGCGGGCGCTCAAAGAGTGAAGGCGGTGCTGCCAGAATTTTGATCTGTTCGGCGAGGAAAGGGGCTACTCGCGCAGCAGGAGTCAAGGAAGCCACAGACCAGTAAGAATTGTTGTCGTTGATGCCATCGCGGTCAGAGTCACCATACGTGATGTATCCAGTGGTGCCAAGTGGGCACCCTGGAGTTACGGGGCCTTGCAACAATGGACCATTATTCGCAAAGCAACCAGCAATGACCCACGAGCCATCAACGAGACCGATTTGCACGGCGCCACCAAGGTAATTGACGGATGTTGGTCCATTTTGGTGGAACATCTTATGGTCCACGAACTGCAGTTCGGTCTGTGCCATCACAGCGACAGGCATAGATAAGGCCAATGTGGCGAGAATGTTTTTCATAGTTTTTTTTGGTTGGAGGGAGGCGGGCACAAATAGAATACAATGTATGAGCAAACGCAAGCAAATTTTAAAAAAATTAGCGAATTCCCCGCAAAAGGAGCTCGGCATTATTTTGGGTTGCTTTAAGGTTTTTCATCAGGGTTTCAACCGCTTCGCCGTAAGGAAGTTGCGCAAGTTGTCGACGAATGTCGAGAACTTTGGAAAATTCGTCAGGATGATAGAGTCGGTCATCGTTGCGGGTGCCTGATTGCGGGATGTGAATAGCGGGATAAACGCGGCGCTCGGCCAACTCGCGATCTAGCCTGATTTCCATGTTGCCGGTGCCTTTGAATTCCTCGAAAATGACGTCGTCCATGCGCGATTCTGTCTCGATGAGTGCAGTGGCAAGAATGGTGAGGGAGCCGCCTTCTTCGACGTTGCGCGCGGCACCAAAAAATTTCCGCGATTTCTGCAAAGCTACGGGCGAGACGCCGCCGGAACCGATGGGGCCAGACTGGTTTGCGGCGTTGTGACCGCGAGCCAGTCGAGTCAATGAATCGAGCAGGAGGATGACATCCTTACCTTGCTCGACGAGGCGTTTGGCGCGATCGAGCACGATATCGGCCACCTGTGCATGGCGACGCGGACTTTCATCAAAGGTCGAGGCATAGACCGTGCAACCGACAGTTTCCTCGAAATCGGTGACCTCTTCGGGGCGTTCATCGAGCAGAAGCACGATGAGTTCCGCCTTCGGGTGATTCACGCGGATCGCCTTAGCGATTTGTTTGAGCAAAATGGTCTTGCCGCCACGAGGTGGAGCGACGATGAGGGCACGCTGACCCATACCAAGTGGGGCGATAAGGTCGACGAGACGAACGCTGAAGAAATCGGGGCCATTGCCTTCAAGGTAAACACGGCGATCGGGGAACAGAGGCGTGAGTTTATCAAAGTCGGTGGGCACTTTCCAATCAGCAACGGGAATCCCTTCTGCCTCGAGGATTTCAGCGGTAGTGATGAATTTATCGCGCTCCTTAGAGCACCGCGCACGGAGTTTGACGCGGTGGCCAGATTGCAATCCATACTCGCGCAGGAAATTCAGCGGTATATGAATGTCATCCTGCGAGCTACGGAAGCTACGGACGGGATCACGCAGCATGCCAAAATTTTCTTTTCCGAGTTCGAGCACACCCTCGCAAATCAATTCCACTCCCTCACGTGAGTAGAACTGAAGCAGTTCATAAACGAGTTGGCTCTTGGTGGCGTGGGCGACTTGGAGACCCGGGATGGCGTCTGCCATGTCGTGCAGTTGGGCGAGCGTCTTTTTGCGAAATTCGTTGACGTCGATGCTCGTGGGCAGGCTGATCGGCTTGGCTTGGATGAGCGCTTGATCCACGGTGGTGACGCCTTGGGACTCGAGGAAACGGGCGATTTGTGCGCGCAATCCTGTAAGTGGTCCCTCGTTCCAAAAAACCACATCAGCCATCAGCATTTTCTCTGCTACGGGCATTTGAGCGGCGATGATTGAATGAATCATTTCATCGTCAAATCGGGTGCGATTGCGCAATCGACGCACCTGAGTTTCATGACTGGAGGCCACCAGCATTGATTTCTCATGTCCAAGATCGAAGCCATTTTCAAACAACAAAGGCACGTCCGCAATGAACAAGGAAGACTGACCTTGCTCGCTTGCCTGCGCCAAAGATGCCATGCATTCCTGCCGGATCAGAGGATGGAGGATCGCCTCAAGCTGCTTGCGAGCTTCATCATCAGCGAAAACTTTTTTCCGCAGGAAGTCACGATCGAGACAGTTTTTGGGCGCAAAGATCGCTTCGTCACCAAAGACGACACGACACTGCTCCACCACGTTCGGGTCGCCATGGAGACGACGGGTCGCGGCGTCACAGTCAAAGAGAGTTACGGTGGGACATAGTTCGCGCAGCAATCGACACACAGTGGATTTCCCGCTGGCGATGCCGCCGGTGAGGGCGAAAATTCGCATGCGCGCATCATGCAGGCAAAATTCCCTTGCTGGCAAGCCGTAACTATCGAGAAATGGCGAAAATTTTCCCGCACGGAGTTCTTGACGGAACGCATCAGCTGGTTCATAGCTTGTTCGTTATGAAACGGCTACAATATGCTCCCCTCCTCCTTGTTCCTTTTTTCCTAACCCAGTGCGGCTCCTTTACCGGGCCGATCGAAGGGGACTTTGATCCACTTTCCGCCCCAGGATCAGGCATCAAGAAAGAGGCCACCTTGGTGAACAACTACAATTTCCAGCCGATGCAGTATGTCACAGCTGCTTCCAATTCCACCGCCTTTTTCAGCAAACGCCCTACCGGAAATGCTGAAGCCGAGGAACTGCTCGCAGCAGGCACCTCCATGCGTGTCGTGAAAACGGAGGGATCATTTGTCAAAGTGGAGCTCGACAATGGAAAAGTCGGCTACGTAGCCGCGGCCATGTTGACCGATGGCAGTGCATCTGCAAACACTACTGGCAATGCCGTGCAAGTCTATCCTCCAATCGGGGGCGACGGCGCACTTCCCATGCCTGCTGGTGGCATGCCCGCCGATTTGCTGCCCGCATCATCACCATTGCCACCTACGGATGTTTCCACAGGTGCGCCACTGCCGCCGATCACCGCGCCTTCACTTCCCGATATGCCTGCCGCCACTGGTGCCACTCCGAGTGTTGAATTGCCACCATCCTCCGTGGAGCAAGAAGCAGGAGAGAAAAAGGATGCGGCCCAGGAAGAAGAACCCACGGTTGAGCTTCCCAAACCCGCAGGTGAGGCTCCCAAGCCTCCGGTAGAAGCGCCGAAAATCCCCGAGTGAGCTGATTTTCCGCTGCCCTGAGCACAGCTCTAGCGCCGAGCCAACACCAACAGAAAGCCACTGCGCCCGAGAGCACAGTGGCTTTGTTTTGCTAACACACGGAGAAAATTTTATGCCATCGCCGAGCCATGACCGTGATTGTTTCCGGTCCAAGTTCCTTGCGATGCGGCCTCGGGAGCTACGACATCTTGCACAGCCTCCGTCAAATCTTGTGCCACCGTCTCACCCGTTGCGGTTCCCGCTTTACTCCCCTGGGTCAAGCCATCCTTCACCGACTTCAGTCCATCTTTGACAAAGCCTGGAACGAATTCCTTAGTGAAAGCTGCCGCAAAGCAGGCGCCAAACGCCGCCCCATACGCAAGGTCATAGGCTACGCCACTGACCGCTTGCTTCACTTTTGGGGCCGCGGATCGCGCCTGTTCCGCAGCATTTTGCTTGGCGGTTTGCACCGCGTCGGAAAAAGACTGAAAAGCTTGTTTTGCCGCAGCACTTGCTTCCACTGCGGGTGCTTGCTCGCTGCTCACGGCGGGGATTTCTACCACCGCGGAGTTCCACTCATCTGAAGGATCGTTGTTCATCATCGTTGTTTTTGACTGTTTCGTGCTACATTCTATTCGATCTTTTCCCATGTGCGATTGGAAATCCTTACAAATTTTCCACAGCTGCCCAGTCCACCTTAAACAGTTTTCATCCCTACGAGCGGTATCTCCTTGCATGTCAGCCAGACTCGTTCACAATACCACACATCCCTCTCATGAGCAAAAAAGGCTTCTCACGCAAAGGCGAACGACGCAAAAACTCCTCCCGATCCACTAGGACCGAGGAAACCACTCCCTTACCCGATGCCTCGCCCACCAACAACAGTGCACCCGAGAATTCCTGCGAGCCAGTCAAACTCGACGTCAAAAAACTAGGCCTACACAAAGAAATTGCCCGCATCGAGCCCGCCGCCGCGCCCGAGCCCTACATCACGCCCCAACAACGCCAGGAACCCGAACACGAATGGGGTGCAGCTCCCACGCGCAAGCAGTCTCGCCTCATCTGGTACGGCCTCGGTGCTACCATCATCATTCTTTTCGGCTTCATTTTTCTCGTCAATCACCTCTCATCAAAAAGCGACGTGGACGGCGAAGGCCTCGTCAAACCCTGGGAAATAGTGCCTGATGACGATGATCCGTCGTCGCCCGCCTACGTCTTCGTAAGCAATCCCTACAAAGCCAAACTCGAATGCATCGAGGCATTCAAAAAATTCACCGCCGCAAAAAACATCGCCGAAGTACTACCGCACATTCGCCAAGAAGAAAACACCCAAGCCTTACTCGCTAAACGCTGGAAACCCTGGCCATCCCCGCCCGATCTCTCCAGCCTCGACCTCTGCGCGGAAGAAATCGAAACCGATACCAAACGCCCCTTCCTCTGGCTTACTGGCACCAATCAAGACCAATCCTCCTTTCATTGTTTCTTTATCCACCAAAATGACCGCTTTGTCGTCGATTGGGAAGCCACTTCCCAGCTTGGTGATACCAGCCTCACGACTCTATCACAATTTCCCACCGAGGCAGAAATCACCCTGCGCATCACCCTCGCCGCATCCCCCTACTACCTCCCTTCCCTCAGCGAAAAAGACTACGAATCTTACAAAATCACCTCCTTCCACGACGACACCATTCTCTGGGGCTACGCAGCACGAAATTCACCCGTTCACCAAAAAATTACCGAACTCCTCCGCAGCGATGCCTTCCTCGTCGAATCCGTGCCCGCCGCCCGTGCCACCATCAAATTGAAACGAATCGACTCCATCGCTGGCAAAAATCGATTTTTTATCACAGAGATGCTTCACAAGGACTGGGTTATGCCCTAAGTTTGCTGCGGTGAGTGATCAAATTCCAGCGTGGCTTCATTGCAGCAAATGTGGCGAAGTGTTTCAATCTACTACGGATGCCGTACTTTGTACCAGTTGTGAACGCGCGCCCATCCCTAACAAAAAGAAAGCCAACGTGCACATCGTCGATGGCAGCGGTCAATCAATTCGCAAGGAATTCAGCGCCAACCTCACACCTGTAAAAGCCGCCGAGCGCAGCCAAAAACGTCGCCGCATCAACCAGCCCGAGGAACCGGCAAAGCAGCCATCAGATCAGCCCACACGCCCCAAACACAGCAGCAATCATAGCGAACGGAGATCAAAGTCCGCACAAAATTTCACTCTTATCAAGTTGATCGCTCTCTGGTTTGTCGCCCTGATCGGCATCTCCTTGTTCATCAAATATCGGCTCGATTCCCTACGCCCTCCCGTTAGCATCATCAGCGACGATAACCCGCTAGAAGACGCTGCCCTACTCAGCAAAAACATCGATGTCGCCAATCAATCGTATGCCCCCATCATGGCCACGGCTAACGAATTTTTCCAAACAACCGCCCCAGAATCTTACGCACAGCTCTGCCGCAAACGCCCGCGCCTTGCCCAAACCATTTTTAACGATGCCTCCAAAGCCACACTGTTCAAACCTGATACCGCCCCCGAATTGATCTCTCGCAATGTGATCCGCATCGGCGAAAAGCCCATGATCGAGACCATTTGGGCTGATGAACGCAAACGCCAAGTTGAAATTGTCTTCGGCCCCCAAGATGACCAATGGCTCGTCGATTGGGAGTCATTTGCCAAAACTTCCTCCATGCCGTGGTCCGTATTCCATGCCGAGAAAGAAGACGGCGAAGGCACCTTTCGCATGCTCGTCCGGCAACGACTCGCCAAAGAAAACACCTCAGATCTCATCATGAGCGTGATGTTCTACGAGCCCGGCTTTTTCCATGGTAGCAACCTCGGGCTACCCACTCCCCCCTTCACCGTCGAGCGCAAAAGCCGCGATGGCAAACTCATCCTCGCCGCCCTCAAGGCACGCGAAAACAATGAGCCCATCTTCGGCTCGATGTTTCCCGCAAGTGATCCACCCAGCACCGCACGCGTCACCGTTAAGATTCGTCGCGCAGTCAAAGATGATGTCAAAACTTTCGAACTCGTCGAGGTCCTCGCATGCCACTGGCTCGGAATCGATGATGTCGGCATCGACCTAACTGACACTCCGTAACCCCTGGCGCATCGTCTCCAGCGGCGCTTGACCAGGATACCAGATATCAAAGGCATACACGCCTTGATGCAACAGCATCGAGAAACCATTCGCCACCGTCGCCTGATGCATCACCGCGTGCCGCAAAAACGCTGTCATCGGCGGTTTATAAATCGTATCATACACCAAATGATGCGCCGCAAAGCAACTCGCCGGCACCGGAGAATCATCATCAGGCCGCAAACCCAACGAGCTCGTGTTCACTAACAACTCACACTGCCGCGCCACACCATCCAACTGTACATCCGCTAACGCGAGACAATGAAAGCTCGTCTGCGGAAACCGCTTTTGCAACACCGTAGCCAGTGACTCGATTTTTTCCACCGTGCGATTCACCAGCACCACACGCGCCGCACCATCGCGCGCACACTGCGTCGCAATCGCCTGACCAGCACCACCACCCGCGCCCACAATCATCACTCGACGATGGAGCAGATCAAAGGAAAATTCCTCGCGCAAGGCCTGCGCAAAGCCTGGCCCATCGGTGTTCCAGCCATGAATTTCTCCATCCACAAATTTGATTGTATTCACCGCGCCAATCTGCCGCGCCGCTTCATCCACTTGATGGCAAGCATCCAGCGCCGCGAACTTGTGTGGCACCGTCACATTCGCCCCCACAAAGCCTAGATCTTGCAAGTATTGCAAAGCCTCGGCCACGCGACCAATCGGCACCTCTAGCTTGATGTAGCGTCCGTCAATGCCTAATTCATCCAGCGCTGGCTGATGCATCGGCGGCGATGCCGAATGGCTCACCGGATTGCCAATCACCGCCAAGATCGCGGGTTTGGTAAAGCCATCATCCAGACGCTGCCGCGAGCGCAAATCTTCCATCGTATACACCCGACCACTCATGGCATTGATGACAATTGCGGGATGAAACGTTGCAAGCGCGAGACACTCCGCTCTCTGCCCAAATACGCCAGCATTTCTCCCAGATCAGGTCCGCCTGATTTGCCCGAAAGTGCCACGCGTAGCGGAAACATCAATTGCCCCGCCTTCACGCCTAGCTCCGCGGCTGTTGCAGCGATTGATTCTTTTGCCGCATCGCTCGACCACTCCGCCACAGCAGAAAAATGTGCTGTCATCGCCGTCAAGCTTGCCGCCGCCTGCGCATTCGATTTCACCTTCTCCACCGCCGCAACATCATAAGCAAATTCATTATCTAACAAAAATCGAACAGCATCCGGCAACTCGCTCAGCAAGCGCACCTTTTCCTTCACCATTTTCGCTAGGACGGAAAAATCATCACCCACCGGCAATCCTGCCTCTGCCACCACTACCGCAGCCGCCTTGGCAAAATCCTCATCGCTCATACGCAACAAATGCTGCTGATTCATCCAAGCACATTTCTCCACGTCAAATCGCGCCGGCGCACGGTTCACTGCTTCTAGTGAAAAACGCTGTGTCAGATCTTCTAGCGTAAAAATTTCCTCCTCCGTCTTTGGCGACCAGCCTAACAGCGCGAGAAAATTCACCAAGGCCGGAGCCACGAATCCTTGCCGTGGGTAATCGCCCACAGCCGCGCCCTGATCGCGCTTCGACATCTTCGATCCATTTTGATTCTGAATCAACGGTATGTGCGCATACTTTGGCGGCACCGCGCCCAAGGCCTCGAACAGTTGCAAATGTTTCGGCGTGTTCATCAAGTGATCCTCGCCGCGGATGACATGCGTGATCTTCATTTCCAAATCATCCACCACATTCACAAAATGGAACACATACGAGCCGTCCGAACGCCGAACTACCATGTCCGGCGTATTCGATTCATCCCGATAATCAATCGTCACCTCGCCGCAGACCAAGTCATGCATCGTAATCGGCTTGCGCTCGAAACGAAAACGCCATGCGCCCTCGCTCTCATACACACGATCAGCATCGACCAATTTCTGAAAATACCGATCATAGATGTCGTTGCGCTCGCTTTGAAAATACGGGCCATAGGGACCTCCGACACCTGGACCTTCATCCCAGTCGAGTCCCAGCCAGCTCATGCCATCAAAAATCGCCTGCTTCGCTTCATCCGTATTGCGCGCCTCGTCCGTATCCTCCACCCGCAACACAAATTGTCCGCCGTGCTTACGCGCGAACAACCAGCAAAACAACGCCGTGCGCGCGCCACCCACGTGCAGGTATCCCGTAGGCGAAGGAGCAAATCGAGTCCGTACAGTCATATCCATGCCGCAAGCTAGAAGAAAACCATTCCCCGACACAAGCGGATAATCAACGAGCAAACGCATTAAATGCGTCACAAACTCTGGAGTCATACTATGGCGCTTCGCTGCACATTTTTTTGATAGGTCCATGAAAGCATGACAATGCACCGATTTCACCTCAAGAGAAAAGAGTCAGAAAAACCCGCCCATGGCAGCACGATTCAAGCCCATGCCCGCTTGCAAGCTTGCCCATGGCGCGCCATGACTCTATCGTTCTCCTGAAAAATGAAATTTTTAGAGTTTCACCCGTTTACCATGAGCTGTCGAATGTATCTTCCAATTGGCAAATTGGAATTTTCTGTTAGATAATATTATATGGCAAAAAGTCCATCCGCGAAACTACCCTAGCAAGGCAAATCTCGTTGGCCGAGGTCATCAACGACAAACATCAATTGTTTGACTAAAGCAAACTTCATGAACAAGCCGCTACCCGAATCTACTACAGCAAACGAGAGATTATCGTTCATGAAGCAAAAGTGTTGTTACGATGCAAAAAATTTCCGGCGCAGGAAAAAGGATACATGCACGAGTCCGATCAATGCCGGAACTTCGACCAGTGGCCCAACAACCGCAGCGAAGGCGACACCAGAGTCGAGACCGAAAACGGCGATGGCCACGGCGATCGCGAGCTCGAAGTTATTGCCTGCCGAGGTAAAGGCCACACTTGCCGTGCGCGGATAATCGGCACCAAGTTTGACCGCCATCAAAAAGCTGATGAGAAACATCAACGCGAAGTAGATCAAAAGTGGAACGGCGATGCGCAAGACATCCATCGGCAACTGCACAATCGCATTTCCCTTGTAGGTAAACATTACAACGATGGTGAAAAGTAGTGCCCCGAGTGTGAGTGGCGAGATCCGCGGAAGGAATTTCGTTTCATACCAATCACTCCCCTTCCATCGGATCAAGATCACGCGACTCAGCAGACCCATGACAAATGGAATGCCCAAGTAGATGAGAATGCTGTGAAAAATTTCACCCATCGATACCGCGATGCTGATGCCTTGCAATCCAACCAGCGGCGGCAGCACGGTGATGAAAAACCACGCGTAGGTGCTGTAAAAAAGAATCTGCGCAATGCTATTGAGCGCGACCAATCCCGCAGCATATTCATTGCTGCCCTTCGCCAGTTGATTCCACACCAGCACCATAGCGATGCAGCGCGCGAGGCCCACTAGAATCAGTCCAACCATGTATTCCGGTTGATCGCGCAAAAAAATCACTGCCAACAACCACATCAACACTGGGCCGATGATCCAGTTTTGCAACATCGATAACCCAAGTATACGGCGATTGGCAAACACCTTGGGGAGCTCCGCATAGCGCACCTTAGCCAGTGGCGGATACAGCATGATAATCAGTCCGAGAGCCAGCGGAAGATTCGTCGTGCCCACCGTCATTGGGGCAAAAAAACGTGCGGGATCAGTGATGACGAAATTTCCCAGAACCACTCCCAGTGCCATCGCTGCGAAAATCCAAACCGTCAAGTAGCGATCGAGAAAGGATAGATTCTTAGAAACGGGATCGGACATAACTGGCTCATCATTCGCTCCATTGGAGAGCATAGTCAAATGCAAATGATTCCAACCCGACCTTAGGCCTAACGGAAGACTGCTTCCCGTGCATGCGCACAGATTCGCGCGGAATCATGCGATGAATCGGAGACGATGATCCTTTTGACGCAGAGACGAAATGTTTCATGCCGCATCAGAAGAAACAACCAACCCATCGCCAGGGTGCGCACCCAGGCATGAAGACGAAGGATGCGTGCGACGATAGGCCGATGTTGTTGCTGGATTTGCAGACAAACAATCGGAGCGGCGCAGCGCTTAGCGAGCGCAAAGACGGATTCTTTCCATGGTTGTTCAATGGGCGCAGCATACGGATCATAGGGAACGGCAATCGTTCCCGCAGGAAAGACCGCGAGAATCCCGCCGCGGCGCAAATGCAACATCGCCTTGCGCAAGGATTGAGCGTTTGCGTTTTCGACATTTTCTCCCTCATAGAGCCGCAAGGGAATGACGATATCGCGTAAAGAAGGGATTTCTGTTAGGGCTTCTGTTGTCAGAATGCGAACATCACTGCGCTGCGTAGTAAGCCATGCAGCGAACACGATGCCATCCATCGGGCCAGTAGGGTGATTGGCGACAACTAAGGCGGGGCCTTCTTTCGGCAAGTCCCCTTCGCTCTCTAGCGTCACGCTGCTGTGCGTGAGAATTTCCTGAAAACGATTTCTTTCTCCGTCCCATGTCGCATCGGCTTTGGCAAGAATTGCCGCACTGGAATGCAATCCGGTGAGACGATGAACACCCCTGCGCAAAAGATTTTTGCACCAATGATCGCCCGACAAAATCGGTAACGCCGTGCAGACATCAGGAATGTAATCAACCGTCCGCGGTAGGTTCATGCGCAGCAAAGTTGTTCCTTTTGACTGTGTTCATGAATTCGTGCCCAGCCATCAGCACCAAGGTATCGTTTGATGGTTTGCTCGGGAGCTTCTAACAGATCCGTAACGATCAACACATCAAGAGCGTTGGCAAAATTTTCATCCACATTGAAACTCAGCACACGAGCATTCAATTTGAGATAGTGTTTGAGAAGAATGGGAACGCCTTTTTGATCTTGCTCGATATCGGAAATCACAGCGGTTACATGATCCACATTGCTGCACTCGCGAATCTTGCGTTCATGCGGCGCCGGAAGACTCGAAACAAAAGGCATGCGCGGTTGGACGAGCGCAGACCAGTCATCGTGCATTTTTTCTTGTCGGAGAAATTCCACCATCAAGCAGCGAGAAAGATGAGAGTAATCGTTGCTGATGCTCACTGGTCCAAAGAGCAGATGATGCTGTGGATTGCGCGCGACAAAGGTACCGATTCCTTTCCAAAGCAGAGAGAGCACAAACGGATGTCCTTGATAAGCGGGTGTGACAAATGATCGGCCGAGTTCGATACCGCTATGCAATTGGGTAAGAAGCTCGGGAGAAAATCCAAACAGTGTGGAAGTGTAGAGGCCACGTGATCCGAGAGCGGCGAGCAGTTGGCTTACTACGCCGAGTCGATAGCCACCAACAATTTTCCCTTGTTCGCGATCCCACAGAAAGAGGTGCAGATAAAACTCATCGTATTCATCGAGATCGATCGCCAAGCCAGTGCCCTCGCCTACTGCTCGAAAAGTGGTTTCGCGTTGGATGCCAATTTCACGCAGCACTTGCGGAATCAAATGGGCGTGACACAGATAGACCTGCAAGGAATGATGCTGATGCAGTAAAGTTGAGGCGGGAAGCGAGGCGATTTCTGACTCAAACAATTCGCGAGAAACCGAGGATGCGATGGTCGTTTCTTCATTCATAATGATGAGATGGTTTTCAGATCAAGACAGTCGTGACAGCATAGGAAGCGTGCAACATCGTGCGATGGAAATGGCGTGACGAATTCGTAAAAAAAGCCCCCGCACCACAGAGTGATGCGAGGACTGCCACAACACCTGAGCAAAGTTATTCAGGGAAAATTAAGCGATAGAATTCTTTGGATTCTGTTTTCGGAAACGTCAGTTGTAAGGTTCCAGCAGGTGCCCATTGATTGAGGTTGGTCGATTTTTCTACAGGCAAAGTGAGTGATACGTTTGCACCACTTGCTTGAACCAGGAGATTTCCGGTACCACGCAAATCTTGGATGCTGGTAGCGGTGTAGAGATTGTAAGCGCTGGGGTTCGCGGTCACATCCGTTTGACCAGCCGTTCTTGTTTCAGAAACGGCAGAACTCAAAGAAGCGTTGCTAAGCATCAAACTGGGGCTTTGACCAATCGCCAGCATCCCAGGCGAAAAGCGATTCAACGTGAGCGACTGCTCGGCCGTGTATGGTAGAACCACATCGGCACGTGCGTTGGTGCGCTGGATTCGCAAATCTTGTGCAAGGCTCGTATCGGCAGCTGTGTAGGCTTTTTCAGCGGTAGGATGTTTCGCGACAAGATACTGCGCAAGCACCGCTTGCTCTCCAATCGCATTGGCGGGAAGATTGGCAACGGAAGCAAATGATGTTGCTTCATCGAGAATAGGACCAAGAGTGTTATCATCTAACAGATACTGAAAGTTTTCACCGTTGACCTTCATCGGATAACCATCACCATTGTCAGCAAGGAAATTCAGCGTGACCATGCGGATCGTGGCCGGAGCGTTCGATACGAATGCACCGTTTTGATAAATCGCAGCGGCAGGCAGCCCGTCTTCACCGATCAACGAAATGCTCAGAATGCGTTGGTTCGCTGGCAGCGTAGGATCCCACGCAAACGCCACGCCACCGACTTGCGGGAAGCGCCCTTGGTTCGGATATGATGCAACTCCATGTTCCAGAATGGCTTTCAATCCAACGGGATTGGTGATGAAGGTAATCAGCTTATTGTTGAAACGCAGAGCATTTTCAATGTCGAGTAGCGAGACGCCGCCAACGGGTTTATTGACAGAGGGATTAGCTGGAGGCGGGAGCTTCGTGGCGCTTCCGCCATCGCTGGAAACAGCACCGATTTGTGCGCGAATGCCACCGCCATTTTTGAGTGACACGATGGGATCAGTGCCGCCGATGATTTTTCTCAAACCTGCTGTGTTTGCATCTGCGGTGATGTTTCCTAAGTTGGTTTCTTCACTGCGGACGAATGCGCGTTCGCCTTCGAGATAGACATTGGTAATGCCGTAGACGGTGCCGTCTTTGGTGTTGATCACACCTTGCACAGCATCCGTGATCGACTTGACTGCGGCTCCTTTGGTGCCGGAGGCAAATGCGGTAGTTGCTAGGTCCATGGCAGGAACGCCCCATGCTGCTGCTACATTGTCCGTGGTGCTTGCGTATGCACCATTGACTGGAACTCTTGAAGCGAGATTCGGTGTGATAATGTTTCCTGCTGCGTCAAAATCGACAACCAAACGTCCCAAGTAGGTGAACTCGTTGTCAGTGTTAACGATGACTGTTTTCTTGCCATCGAGGGCAGCGACTTGAATCGGATAGTTGTTCGCAAAGGTCGCACTATGACTAGGAAACGCAACAGCGGTATCATCTGCATCGCCGAGTCTGGTGTTCGATCCGGCAGCGAGAATGATGTCCACACCTTGCAGTTTCGTCGCGAGGCTTTGCTCATTGGTAATTTGTTGCAAATGCGCCATCAACACAATCTTGTTCACACCTTCAGCAATCAGCTCGTTAACGTAAGGCTGGATTTGTGAGGCGAGAAGATCCATGTCATCGACTTCACCATTGGCACCGAGACCTGTGGGGAAGCCTTTGACCTCAGTTCCGCTAGGTGAAGAAATGGATTCGATCAATTGTGTCGTTACTCCGACCAAGCCAATTTTTTGTCCTCCTTTGGTGATGACCGCGGTAGGGACCAACTTGGTTTTGTTTGCCGATGTTTCGGGAATGTTAGTGGTTGTGCCATCGAGTGTAACATCCACGTAGCGGCCTAACGCGGCCGAGTCTGCAGAGTAATCAAGATTCAAGGAAATGTGCGGAAACTGTGCTCCCACCCATGCGCCGTCATTGCGAATAGCATCAGTGAAAACTGCCGTGCCAAGATCCCATTCATGGTTGCCGATTGCCGAGGCCTCAACACCAATCGCATTGTGAATGGCAATATCTGGCCGGGCGAAAGCAGTTTTTCCGACCAAAGAAACGGCATTCAATGCTGGGTCTGTGCCCGCATTGAGGAAGGGACTCGGGATGAAATTGTCTCCACCTGCAAGGATTAGTGTGTTTGCAAAATCATCGTCAAAGGCATCAACAAGCGCAGCGAGATTCGGCGCTGTCTGGGAGGCGAGCAAACCTGCTTCGGCATCCGCAAGATGGAGCAGTTGCAAGGTATAGTCCGCTTCTTTCACTTCGTAGGTCGTGAAAGTATTGCTCGTTTCATTCGTCACCAAAAGCAACGCGGTGCCGGTGGGTGAGTTCGCCGCGGAGACAAACACGCTGCTCTCGGGATTGCGGTCGGTGCTGTTGCTGGCAAAGCCGGCAATTTCGACTTGTGCAGGATTGGTGATATCTGCTGCGATCACACTGCGCGCGCGCTCAAGGCAGATGAATGCATACGTGCGACCATTGATCGAACCGATGGTCACGCCTTCGGGCTCGCTGCCCTTGTTGTCACTGCGTGTATCATCGAACGAAGGTGTGCCTAAGCCCATGACAGCACGATCTAACAAATCACCGCTATCATAGACTATCACACCGCTGCTATTGAGGATGGAAAACGAGCGTCCACCATAGCTGAGCAGTTCATCAATGTCACCATCGCTGTCGGTATCACCATTCATGCCAGCAGTGCCGCAGATGACCAAGCGCCCGAGGCGTGAATTTGTTTTCAGAGCAACTTCATCTGGGAAAATCGAATCGTCAAGGTTCACTGCTCCGACTGTCGTCGTTTCGGGTGAGCTGAGAAAATCATTGCGATCATCACCTTCGTTCGCGATGACGTAATAGGTCTGCCCTGCACTCTCGAAAGATGCGATGGCATCAGGCATATACATTCCTTTGACAGGATTTCCTTTGCGCAACAGTGGTGCAATGCCTGTACCTGCGGCATTATCCCGATCACTGAAATCCGCGAACAAGGTGCTAAAATCTTTATGCCCGAGTGGCACAATCGCAGTGAATGATGCGGTGGCGATGTCGAGCAAGGCAACGGAATTCGCTTCTTGCAGGGTGACCATCGCCTTGGTGCCATCAGCCGATACGCTGAGATATTCTGGTTCAAGATCTTCGCTCGCGGTCGCTCCGGGAACAAGTCTCACTCCGGCATTTCGTAATGTTGTTTCCTGACCATTGTAGGAGGTAAAATCGACCGTATTCACCGTAGCCGAAGCTACTCCCGAAGAAAGATCAATGATGCTAACAGATCCATTGGCTTGTGTGGTACCTGGATCAAATTCTCCTTCGTTCGCGGTGAGCACCTTGGTGCCGTCTGGACTGAAGGTGAGATGGTCAGGCAATGAACCCACGACTACCGAACCGAGCAAGGAATAATCGACTGCGCTCAAGAATACCACTTTGCCGGGGTTGATCTTGAGTGCGTCCGGCAGAGCGATTGCGATGACCGATCCATGAACCGCAACGCTGGTGATGTCGGTCGTAGCGAAACTGTATGGTGCAGTTGTGAGGTCAAGATTGGTGATCAATGCAGGAGCTGAGGGATTGCTCAGATTGATCACTTGCAGGCCTAGTGAGGATGTAACGTAGGCACGATCATGAACAGGATCGAAAGCAGAAATTTCTGCGCCAGCAAGACTCAGTGAGCCCTTCATTTGGATGTCGAGCGGAGACGCATGCAGTGGCATGCTTGTTGCCGCGAGGAACAACAGAGTTCGGATGTTTTTGTTAGGAATTTTCATAATGTTTTGCCGAAGGCAACGCATCAATGAAGTGAGCAACGAAAATCAGCGACAATGCTCTTGTGGCAAAAAAGACAGTGACGAAACTGCTACGAATGCTTTCTCTCGTTCAGCCGTTTATCGCGTAGTGTATTAGCTGCGATTGCGCATCATGCGCTGTGCATCGCGATCTATTTGATTTATGATCACAGCCGTATCCACTCTACCCGATGTTATTTCTGCTCATGATGCTGAAGCGGCGGTGAACCTCTCGCCAGTATCCTCTGCAGCGGAATCATTCATGCTCATTCCTCTATCTCAGTTGCTGTGGATAGAATCCATGCTCTGTGCTGAGGAATGTTTTGGCGATCAGGCATCGGAGTATGCATTTGGATGAAGAGAAAGGATCAGCCAGAAGGTTCAACAAAAAAACACCGCAGGGGTTACCCGCGGTGTTTTAAACAACAAGGAGACGACAAAAATTATTTGATGCGGATGAAGCCAGTGCTTTGCACTACATTCTGACCAGCAGGGGAAAGAATGAAGTTCATGAAAGCTTGAGCCTCTGGTGTCGGCTTGTCTGGCATGTAAAGATAGCATTCACGAGCATACTCATATTTCCGCTCGTTCGAAGCGATCGGCTGGACTCCATTGATTGTCACAGCTTTTACACCTCTTGTCGTCGAGTAAGCAAGTCCCACATAACCAATACCGCCTTTATTCTTGGCTACTTCCTGAGCAATTTGCTCGTTACCAGCCATCTTTAAAGATGAAGTAGGATAATCGCGTCCACCCATAGCCAGCTTCTGCCAGTCTTTGTAAGTGCCAGACGATGTGTTACGAGTGTAGATCGAAATCGGGCCAGGTGTGCCACCGATTTCAGACCAGTCTCTGATTTGACCCGTGAAGATCTTAGCCACTTGGGCTTTCGTGAGATTCGATACGGGTGAGTTTTTGTTCACGATCACGCAAAGCATGTCGTGGCAAATTGCATACTCCTTAATGTAAACGCCTTTGGTTTTGCAAAAAGTGCGCTCTTCGTCTTTCACCTTGCGGGATGACATGCCGATTTGAGCAGTCTTGTTCGCAAGAGCTGGGAACGCTGTGGTGGAACCCTCTGCGGCGATTTCAAATTTGATGCCTTTGTTACCAGCGGCACGAAATTTTTCCGCAAGCTGAGGAACAAGCTTTGCGCCGAGGGTATCGCTACCTTTGAGACTGAGTGTTTGCGATGAAGCCATGGCTGTGAAGACAGCGCCGAGCAATAGTGTGGATACAAATTTCATAATGTCTGTTTTAATTACTATGTTTATAGTATTTGGTAAATGATTGAATTGTTACAGAATCGTCACCGATTAGAACGTGAAACGGAGGCCACTCATGACGGTGCAGCCGTCATAGCTACCACCACCAAGTTGAGAGTATTCCACTCCGCCCATGAGTTTGAGTTTGTGACTGTAAATGAAGTAGTTCAGGCCGAGGTAATGCGAAATATAGGTGTTTCCACGCTCGTCATCACCTGATGCAAGACGGTCATAGCGACTAGGCACGCGAATGCCATTTGGATCTGCAGAAGAGATTAGCTGGAAACGGTATACGGCTTGCAATTTATCAGCGATGAAATAGCTAGGAGTAATGGTAAGGCCGAATAGATCTGATTGTGATATGGCTGTTGGCACTGCTTTGCCTTGGTCAGCAAAGCCCGTAAAACCGAAACCATACATGATTTCTGTGATCAGTCCAAAACGTCCTTGGCTCAAGTCATTGGTGAGAGCGATCGAATCAGTGAATGATGGGGAAGCATTAAATGTGAAGTTAGGATCCTTTTCGCCATCCTGATAACCAGGTTCAGAGTTGTGCATGTAGGTAAATGTTGTGACACAACTTTCCAGTCCCAAATGTTCAGCGAAGTCGTAACCAATTTTCCCGATGCTAAGAATTCCGCCGTCGCCCGATTGTGCAAAATCTCTTACACGAGCGTTAGAAAACAACCCTGCCTCATACTGCCAAGCACCTCCAATGCCTTTACCGAATGACCAGACGCCTGTGAGCTCACCGGGGGTGAGAGTATTTGACAGAACACTGCGCTCAAATGTTGTGATTTCTGTCGATGAGATTTCTTGGTCGCGCGAGAAGCGCACTTGTTTTTTACCGATTGCCACATTGAACTGGTCGGATGGGGCATAAGTGATGCCTCCTTCTTGGAAGCTCTTGTAAAATGTGGTGGAACCGCCAACTCCATCTTGGCCATCCACATCGATGTTAAAACTGGTGTCGAGTTTCCAGTTTTGGAAAAATTTTGATTTGAATCCGATACGTGCACGGCGTGCTTCGATATCATCACCCCAGACGATTTCCTGTTGTCCTGCGTCATTGAAGTCGGAGGTGTTGTAACTGTCGTCACCGGCATCGCCGTAGATCGACTGAAGTTGCAAACGTCCCGTGAGTTGGAACAACTGAATCAAAGAATTATCGTCGTTCTTGTAGAGAGTCGCTGCGGACCATGCGCGGTCCATGGCGGTTTCTCCGTAGAGTTTCCCAACAAGTAATCCGGTGGCGGAACTTGACGAAGCGTTTTCGCTAGGAAGTTCGATGGGTGCTTCTGCGGCCTGCGCCCACGAGACGAGGCCCAAGGCAATGGCGGTTTTGGTGATTTGCTTTCTCATGATGTGTTTTAATTTCTTGCGTGACAATTTCGTTTCGCCGCCGCAACACGAAAATGCATATTCCGTCACACAAGCGTTGCCCACAGGGGAATTGTGACGGTGTTGTCACATTGGTACGCAAGGAAGCCCCCTGAGTTACAGGGGGAAACTCAGGAGGCAACAGGGGAAGAGGGGGAAAGGGTATGAATCTACTTACTTAGCCGCTTCTGGGCTGTAAGGAAGCGCGGATTTGTGAACAATGAGACGCAGTTTCCCGTCGTCACATTTGCGGAAGACAAAGGTTTTATCGACCTTGACCTCGGTGCCGTCTTTGGCTGTGACCCAGACATTGCCCATGGTGATCGCGATGTTGCCATGGATCTGAATGCCTTCATCGCCGTCGCCGAGGTTGTCGTAGCGAGCCTTGACCCAAGGTTTCAGCGCGAAGCCCTTGTCATTGGGGAATTTGTCGTTGCCGCCAACAAAGTAGGCAAGAGCACCCTCTTTTGTTGGGCGGAAAGTTTGATCGCCATGAGTGAGAGTGGGCTTGAAAAACACCTTGCCGTTATCGTAATCGTAGGCTGCTGAGAGCACTTTTTCTGCGAGTGCTTTGGCATCTTCGCCATTTTCGTTAGCCTTGCCGATGGCGACAAGTGCATCACACCAGGCTTGTTGTGCAGCATTGACTTCTTCTTTGGTGATAGAAGCACTTTTCTCGCTGGCGACAACGGCAGTGGACTCAGCGGCAGCTGGAGCTTGTGCTTTGAGTGCAAAGCTGCTGAGAGCCAAGATGGTGGTGGATAGTAGGACAGTTGGTTTCATAATACGATTGTGTTTTGTTAGGGGTATTTCTTTTTCGGCGCAGACCATCTGCGCATCACATAAAAGAGCGACGGAAGCTACCGCTCTTGTGTATTTTCGCGATTAGAAAATATGAGCAATTTTCCAATCGATGTGGCATGGATTTCTTGATAAACTGCGGAGTAGTATTCGACTCTTTACTCTCAGAATACTCTAACACCTGAGTGATCAAGGGCAGCAGCGAGTCGAAGCAGATACTCCCCACGCGAAATTTCGATCGCACCAAGGGACAGCGTGTGATCATTCGCAACTTGGCAATCGCAGAGCGTTACTCCTTCTTCGACTAACGAATGAATCATTCCCGCAAAGGCCGCTTTGCTAGCATTGCTTACCAGCGAGAACATGCTCTCGCCAAAAAATGCATGAGCGATACGCACACCATAGAGTCCGCCGACGAGAATGCCATCTTGCCAAGCTTCATGAGAATCCGCGTATCCTGCATCATGCAACGCGATGTATGCTTGCTCCATTTCTGGGGTGATCCACGTACCATCTTGTCCGTGGCGTGGCACATCACGACAGTGTGCGATGACCTCGCGAAATGCTTGATTTTTCGTTAGGGTAAATTCCCCACGACGCAGCGACTTACGCACGCTATGACTGATGCGGATGTCTTGAGGAATCATGATACAGCGGGGATCAGGCGACCACCAAAGGATCGGTTGATCATCCGAATACCAGGGGAAAATTCCACTGCGATAGGCGAGCAACAGCCGCTCCATGGAGAGATCACCACCGAGGCAAAGCAGGCCCTCGTCTGAGGCGTGATGCACAGGTGGAAAAACCTTTGCCGCTGTGAGCCAGGGAATGATCGATTTGTGCATCATATTTTACGAATGGTAGAGCTAAGCCCCAGTGCACGAAGTTGCTCGCAGTGCTTTTCGGCCTCGCTGCGGCCTTCCACTTCTGCAACGGCTGAGCCTCTTTGGTGGGCCTCAACCATAATCTTGCAGGCCAGTTGCGCAGGATGACTGAATACTTTCATGAGACTCATCAAAACGTATTCCATCTCGTTATGGTCATCGTTGTGAAGCAATACCTCCCACATCGACTCGATGTCCTGTGACGATGAGACGTCGGGTAGTACTGGTATGAGCGGCAGAGGCACGTTGAACATCATAGCAAATGCTCGGCATCTTGGCAATTCCCGAAGCAACTCACATTCAGATGATCGTCCCAAAATGATCAAACATGCAGCAAAAAGATCTTGCGAGACTTCGGGAAAATGGGAATGTGCATTTCCGTGAGTGCACCATCTTGCCACTCACGGAAAAACCCGTCTTTTTTTCAATCACGATCAACTCCGATGAAACCCTTTCTCACCTGTCTGCTGTTACTGACGCTCTCGGCGCCACTTTATGCCGAAAAAAATCCATCCCCACCGAACATCGTTTTCATCATA
>JBIIAI010000325.1:0-12866 GCA_044239965.1 Akkermansiaceae bacterium | reverse complement strand
TGTGGCTCGGCACGTCCACCACTCGGCGGTTGTCGCTCACGACGTCCGATAACTCGACGCAAACGAAATTTTCCATCGTCAATGGCGGTGCGGAACAATCGCTCACCACTGCTGGGCTGCCGATCGGTGTGTGGTCGCACATCGCTGTGACGCTCGATGGCGCGACCGGCGTGCTCTACGTCAATGGTAGTGCCGCAGTAAGTGGGGCGATCACCATTCGGCCAGATCAACTACTCGCTGAAAACACTAGCACAGCCGCCCAGCACAACTACCTCGCTCGTTCAGAAGGCAGCATCATGCAGCCATTCCAAGGAGCACTCGACGATGCGCAATTTTTTTCCACGGCACTCAGCAATGCGCAGTTGAATGCCGCCACGGTTTCGCTGCTCAGCGGCATCGGCACTGTTCTCTTGAGTGATAGCTTCAACTCGGAAAGTTATAGCGTTGGTGAATTTAACAACTCCCTCGCCACCGATCAGCAAGGTTTTCTCGCTCCGTCCACCTACAACGTCACCAGCGGCGGTCAAGGCTGGCACGCGCAGCACGGCAATGGCAGCACCATGCTACTCGTCGGCGATGCTGGCTTTGGCTCGAATGCCAGCTTGTCCGAAGATTTTTCCATCGCCGCCAACGGCCTCAATCAACCGATTTCCTTCCAGTTTGACGCCACAGTCAGCGATACCTCAAATGGCGATTGCTGGGCATCCATCACCATCGGCAGCGGACAAAATCTCATCGCTAACAGCAGCGGTGCGAAGTTTGGCATCTTGCCCAAAATCAACGGCGGCATGGAAGTCTGGGTGAACGGCTCGCTCCAGCCGCTGACTAGCCACAGCGGCAACAACTACCGCATCATCCTTTCCGATAGTGCTGGCACCGGCTCGGCCTTCAATGGCAATGGCTCAAAAGCTACACTCTACAACGGCGCGACGCTCGTTGGCACCTACACACTACCACAGCTCGCCCCCGGTGATGGATTTATCAGCTTCGGTGCCAGTCCCTACAACGGCTCTTTCAACATCACCCGCATAGACAATCTCAGCATCACCCGAGTCATCACTTCCTATAATTGGCAAGGGGACGCAGGCACCGGCTTTATAACTCCATCCAACTGGCTTGAGGATGTCTGGGAGCAATGGGACGATTACTTTTTTGGCTCCGCCGTCTCTAACGGATCGGTTGTGATCAATGGCTACTTCGGTATCAACAGCCTGAATTTGCAAGCCGGCCTGCAGCACGATATCGTCATTACTAGCACGAATGCCCAGCCAATCATCATGGGCGTGGGTGTTACAGGAAATTCATCAGCCTTGATCTCGATCGCAGATGCCAGCAAGGATCTCACCATCAACGGCGAATACATCGCCAATGGAATCCTCACATGGGATGTAGGAAGCGGTCGCACGCTTGCGCTGAACGGTCCGCTGAACAATTGGTTTCAAGCCGCGTCTCTCGTCAAAAATGGAGCAGGCACAGCCATCCTCAGCGGCGCTAATTCTTACAGCGGAAATACAACTGTTAGCAACGGAACATTGAAGGTCAGCGGGCAGCCCTATTTCCATGTAGGACGCACGACAACTGTGGCGGCTGGTGCTGTTTTTGAACTCGCTAGTTCTAACAATTCCTTCACTTCGCAGATGCCTGTTTCCATCGTCACGGGAGACGGCACGTTCAGGCTTTCGGGAAACACCACCATCATGCAGTCTGAAAATGGTTCCCCTGGTAATCGGCTCATTTTTGCCATGCAAGCAGGTGGATGGATCGAGCTGTTAGACACCGCAAGATTGACCAATGGCGGTTGGCAGGAAATGGAATGGTCTAACAACAATGCCTCTATGAACATCGCCAGCGCTGCTACAGTTGACCTCTGGGATGGTCAACCAGTTAGGATTGATGCACTGACTGGATCAGGCACGGTTGATAAAGTCCATGGAGGAAATTCACCTACCTCACTGACTATCGGCGTTGCTAATGGCAGTGGGATTTTTAGCGGCATAATAAAAAATACAGGCGGTCAGCTCGCCTTAACCAAGGTGGGGAGCGGTACACAAACTCTCAGCGGAGTGAACACGTACACCGGTAACACAACGATCAACGGCGGCACGCTTCGCCTCGGAAATGGAAGCACCTCCAGCAATCTCGCCGATGGCGCAAATGTGATCGTGGCCTCCGCTGCCATGCTTCACCTCGACTACTCAGGCACCGATGTGATCGGCGCGCTCTATGTGGATGGACTCCTCATGCCCAACGGCGTCTATACATCCACCTCCGGCTTCATCACCGGTAGCGGCACGCTCACTGTCACCAGTGGCTCCGCATTCGCAAACTATGCCGCCTGGTCTGGGCGTGGCATTCATAATCTAACAGGAAATCCCGCCGCCGACGATGACGCAGACGGCGTCTCCAATCTCATGGAATACGCCCTCGGCGGAAATCCCCGTGCCGCATCCAACAATCTGCTCCCCAGCGCCGCCGTTTCCTCCAACAACCTCGTCTTTAGCTTCCGCCGCTCTTCAGCGAGCACCGCAGACACGACGCAGATTTTCCAGCACGGCACCGATCTCAGCGGCTGGACCGATGTTCCCCTCATTGCCAGCAGCATGGTCGCCATTCAGCCAAACACCCCACAATCAGGCACCGAAACCATTACCATCACCGTGCCAAAAGGAACCGCGCCCCGACGTTTCGGACGCCTAGCGGTAAGCCTGAATCCTTGAAGAGGGGATTCTGGTTTGCGCCAATCGAGGGCAAAAATCTGCGCAAGGGAAATTTGGCTGCGCGCGCTTCGTGCCAGCGAAAAATTCTTCAGAATGTCCATTTTTCGTGTCGGGTTATCGACGTGAAATACGATCCTAGCAAGTGATCGCAGCTTTAATGTGGTCGACCCAACAATTACCTCGACCTCACGCTTTTTTTCTGTGGACAGAAAATCCAAGCCCATCCCCAATTTCTCCTGATTTCACAATGCTAAAATATACCGCTTTCGTTGTCGCTTGCGCATCGCTCATCGTCCCCGCCGTGCTGTCAAAAGCGGATGTGATTGTAGCTGAAGATTTCACTTACGCCGATGGCGATCTGAACGGACAGAACGGCGGTAAAGGATTTAGCAATGCATGGACTTCTGCGACGAAGATCACTGGCGGTGTCTCTATCGGAAACGGAACTTCCACGCGAAGCCTTGCAAGCCCATTTCCTTCATCAGGCACATTGTGGGTATCCTTCGACTGGGGTTTTGCTAGCAATCCTAATCCACAAGCGCAATTTGGTGGGCTCACTTTTTTTGAGGGAGAAACGGAACGGCACCTGATCGGTGATGTTTGGGACACGGGCGTATGGGGCTTGAATGGTGGCTCTGCGACGTCACAAGTGAATCATGGTGGCATGAAGACTGGCGTGGTAAAAATCACCTTGGGCGCAGGTCCTACGAGCAGCGTCGAGTTGTGGGTGGGGCCGACTGGTTCCCTCGTGGATGTAAGCGGTGAGCCGATGGCCAAGGCGACTGGCCGCGATCTCGATGGCGTGGATTCCATTCGCATCATGGGCAGTTCGTTCGAAGCGAATATCAATCAGAGTTTCGATAACTTGCGCATCGGAACCAACGTGGAGGATGTCGTAAACGTCGCTGCTGCGAAGGAATCGAAGGCTTCCCATGTCTCTAACGAAAACGCAGTCATTGATCATGTAGCTATGGCGACGAGCAATATGCAAGCAGCAGACGCGGCGTGGACGGCTGGCAATTGGGAGCAAGTGCGCAGTTCTCTCACGAATGTTTTTAACGATCTGAAGTTGTCGGCACAATGGCGTAGCATCGCCCATTTGCGTTATGCACGGAGTTTCCAAGCGGCTGGTGATTTTGCGAAAGCGGGTGCCATTTTTGCAGAAATCGCCGACAATAAAGTGTATCAAAAGATTCATCAGATCGAAGGTGCTGAGTGCAAAATTGAGTGCGAGCGCCTCGCGCAAGGCAAGCCGGCACGCGATCCTGAAGCTAGTCGGGTGCGCGTTCCAGCTGCGCCGAAACCTGGACGCACGTTGTATGTGGCAGCCGATGGCAAGGATACGAACGCAGGCACACGTGAACAGCCATTTGCTACCGTGAGCCGCGCGCTCGCTGCGAACCGTAACGCCGGAGCGGTGGCGGGCGGAACGGTCATCGAGTTGGCTGCGGGTCGCTATCCACTTGCCGAAACGATTTCTCTGACAGAAATGGACAGTGGTTCAACTGACGCACCCTTGACCATTCGAGCAGCAACACCCGGCACGGCGGTGATTTCTGGCAGCAAACGATTGACGGGATTCACGGCAGTCACAGACAAATCGGTGTTGGCCCGCATGCCACAGGAAGCGCGGGGAAAAGTCATGCAATGCGATCTGGCGGCGCAAGGGATCACCGACTTTGGCTCGATTCAGGAGCAGCCGATGGTCAACCTCGCGGTGAATGGTGTGCCGCAGAACTTGGCTCGATGGCCGAACTCAGGATTTGTGAGAATCGGTGATATGGTTGATAACGGCAACATTGATCACAACGATCCGCAGAACAATCGACCGCAAATCTTTACCACGAGCGATCGCATATCTCGCTGGACTACCGCGCCGGACGCGTGGCTGCAAGGATACCTCGCCACCAACTGGATGTATGGCTCAGTTGCGGTTGGTTCCTTTGATGCAAAGGCCAAGACCATCACCACCGCCTTGTGTTATACTCGACTCAGCGGTTGGCCGGACATCAAGTCGGGACATCCTTACGCGGTCTTCAATTTACTGGAAGAAATCGACCAACCCGGCGAGTGGTATTTGGATCGTGCCAAGGGCCTGCTTTACTTGTATCCGAGTGCAGTTGCTGGTAAAGCGACCGTCGATCTCTCGATGCTCTCGGGGCCTATGCTCACCGTGACTAACGCCAGTCATGTGCGCGTGGAAGGTCTTGTGTTAGAAGGCGGGCGCAGCAGCGGGGTGGAGTTGCAAAACGCAAGCGACTGTCTGATTGTCGGATGCACTGTGCGCCATGTAAGCGGCGTGGGCGTGAGCATCAATGGCGGCAAAAGTAACGCCATGATTGGTTGCTATCTTCATGATCTGGAGCACGCGGCTTGTCACATCAATGGCGGTGATATTGACACACTTACGTCAGGCGGTCATGTGGTGGCGAACTGCCGTTTCCGCAACTTTGGACGCACCAGTCGTTCGGCGGGGATCAGCCTCAATGGCGTGGGCCATCGAATCACGCATTGCGTTTTGGAAGATTGCCCATCGAGTGCGATCGGGTTTGCAGGTTTTCATTTGCTCGTTGAATACAGTGAGTTTCGCAATTGCTGCAATGAGATCGATGACTATGGAGTGATTTACGCGTGGGGTAATCCGACATGGCGCGGCAACATCTGGCGTTTCAATAAGTTCAGCCATTGTGGTGGCGGCTATACGCAAGGTTGGGTGCAAAACCGATACTTTGGTACCAGTGCTTTCCGCTTCGATGATGCGGTGAGCGGGCAAACAGTCTATGGCAATGTTTTTACCCATTTCGATCTGTGGGGAACCTCGGCAGGCGTCATGGGCAACAATACTGGTCGAGATAATATCTATGACAACAATGTAGTCACTGACAGCAGGGGCTTGAACTATGGCTACTTCGACGGCGGCAATCACATGTATAAACAGGTCTTGCCCAACGGCGTATTGCCCGCCCATCTCGCTGCGTTTCCTGAATTGGCGAATCTCAACGATGGCAAAGGACAGAATTTCATCTGGCGCACCACCATGTTGCGTGTCAGTGCCGCGGGCACCAATTCCAAAAACAGCAACTACGCGGACAGTGAATGGGGTGGTTGGCAGTACATCGGCAATACCAGCACGGGTACCGATCCCGGGTTTGTGGCTGGTGTCGAGTTGAAAAAAACCATCGACCCGAAATTGTTCTGGAACCTCGGCATGCGAGCGATTCCCGTTGATGAAATCGGGCTATATGAAGATCCGACAAGTGCTGCTTGGCATGGCAAATCCGCCGTTTTTGCGGAGCCGGGCGGCACCATAACCCTGACCTCTCCGCTCGTGGCGGATGAACTGATTTTCACCGCTCCGGGTTATTCCTTGGCCGGTAGCCAGCCGATCATTGTCAATGCGCCGATGACCACCATCGATGCGAAAAATTTCGATGCGACCATTAGCACACCGCTGCTTGGTCTAGGTAGCATTCGCATGGCAGGGCCAGCTACACTTACCTTGTCTGGTATCAATCGTTACAACGGCACGACCACGGTCGAAAGCGGTACGCTTGCACTCAGTGGCGGCGATAACCGTCTTCCGCCCGGCACAGTCGTGACACTCGGTGGCGGTGGCCCCGCCTCTGTCGGCACATTAAAACTCAACGGTTGCAACCAAGAACTTGATGGATTGTGGACTGCCGATCACGACTCTGGTGGATCTGCTACCAATCGGGTGATCAATGGCAGTGCCACGCCCTGCACATTGACCTTGAACATTGAGCAGAGTCGGCAAAACCAGTTCGTCGGCACCTTGGGTGGTTCAGGACAAGATGAAAATAATTTCGCTTTGAGAAAAACGGGTGGCGGCACACTTTGGCTCAATCGTTCCATCACATGGACTGGCGGGACCACCATCGAAGAAGGTTCGCTGGAACTGAGCTCCACCTTTTGGCAGGGGAATCATGCGTCCGGCCTCTTCCGAATCGGCAAAGGCGCAACCTTTGCGGTTTCTGGGCAAGTTTCCCCGTTGACCTTCAACAATGTTACCGTTGAGTTCCTCTCCGGCGGCGGAGGCTCGCTTGTCAACAGAGGCTCATCGGATTGGCTGACTTGGCTGGTGGACGGCGAAATGACCATCCGTTCCACCGGCGGAGAGCGCAATCTGTTTTCCGCGGCGCCGAGCTATGGTTTGTCGTTGAACGGGAAAAACTTGCTTTGCGACGTCGCGCGTGGTTCCGATGCGACCTGTGATTTTCTCGTTTCCATTCCACTCAGCGGCGACGGCAACCTCACCAAGACAGGCAAGGGAATCATGAATCTTACCGGCTCTAACAGCTACGGCGGCGCGACCACAGTCAACGCAGGCACGCTTTTGGTCGATACCACTGGCAAACTCGGCAAGGGCAACCTCACTGTGGAAAACGGCGCGAGCTGCGGACTGCGCAACTCCGCAGGCGCGGTGGCCGACAACGCCACCGTAACGCTGAACGGAACCGCGAAGCTATACATCGCTTCCGGTGTCTCGGAAACGATCGGCACGCTCGTGATCGACGGCATCCAAAAACCGCAAGGCGTTTGGAATGCAGCTAAAGATCCAGTTCATTTCAGCGGCGGTGGATCGCTGGTAGTCACTTCAGGCCCCAAGCCATGATCATCTCCAGTGCAAATGCTGATACTACCCCATTTTGATAAAACGAAAAAAAATCAAAATATCCATTTTTTTATGTCGGGTTGTCGGGGAGAAATACGATCCTAGCAAGTGATAGCGATGTATTCGCTGTCGAACCCAACAATTACCTCGCCCTAACGGGCAAAAATCCCAGCAAATCCCCAATTATTTCCATTTCATGAAAAGAAAAAATATACCTTTCGCCTTGCTCTCTCGTGCATTGTTTTTTGCATCCACCGTAATTTCTCAAGCAGATGTGATCGTTTCAGAAGACTTCAGTTACTCCGATGGTGGCCTCAGTGGTCAAAACGGTGGCACGGGTTTTAGTGATGCTTGGACATCCTCCACCAATGTTACGGGTGGTATCGCCGTGGGGAATAATCCTTCATCGCGCAGTCTTTCAGTAGCATTTCCTGAGTCGGGGACCATCTGGATTTCCTTTGACTGGGGCTATTTGGTGAAACCTTCAGAAGGAGGATCTTATGGTGGACTCACGTTTTACATGGGCGGCAGTGAAAAATTCCTCATTGGCAACACCTGGCCGGGCTCTGGCCATGATAAATGGCAAATGAATGGCTCTGCCCAGTCGGCTGAAATCAATTACTCTGGCATGAAAACTGGCGTTGCCAAAATCACGCTAGGTGCAGGTGCGACCAGCACCGTTGAACTTTGGGTGGGCCCGATTGGATCGCCTGTCGATGTGAGTGGTGCACCGATTGCCACTGCGTCCAATCGCGAGCTCGCAGGCGTCGATGGGATTCGCATCAATGGTGGGGATTTTGGCAATGGGAGCAATTCGCAAAGTTTTGACAACTTGCTCATCGGAACGACCATGGCCGATGTCGATGCCATTGTGCCTAGCACCTTCTCGGGTGTGTGGTCCAATTCAGCTGGCGGACTCTGGGATACGACTGGCAATTGGACGGGCAGCATTGTCGCTACTGGCACTGGTAGCACCGCAGATTTTAACACGCTCAACATTACTGCCGACACCACGGTCAATCTGGATGCACCGCGGACGATCGGCAGCATGATCTTCGGCGACACGGATGTATCATCAGCGGCTGGCTGGATCGTGGCAGACAATGCAGTATCAGCAAATACTCTCACTTTGTCTGGCACCACGCCGACCATCACCGTTAACGCGCTGAGTGAGGCGAAAGAGGTGACGATCAGCACAGTCGTAGCAGGTTCATCAGGTCTAACGAAATCTGGACTTGGCACGCTGAATCTCACCGCCGCAAATACCTTTAGCGGAGCGACAACGATCAGTTCAGGTACTTTGAAGATCAGTGGTCAGCCGTATTTTAACATTGGTCGTGCCACCACAATCGCATCGGGCGCGGTGTTAGAGCTGATCGATTCCAATAATGACTTTAATGCGCTATTGCCGGTTTCTTCCATCACAGGTGCTGGCACCTTGCGGCTTTCAGGGAATTCGACCATCAATCAAGTGCTCAATGGTGTTACGGGAACGAGAGTTACCATCGCCATGCAGTCCGGCGGATTGATCGACCTACAAGGCACATCACGGTTGACCAATGGCGGCTGGCAAATACTGAACTGGACGAACAATCTCGCTGATTTGAATATCGCCAGCGGTGCTACGTTTGATGTTTGGGATGGACAACCGGTGAGGATTGACGCGCTCACAGGAGCAGGCTCGCTCGATAAAGTTCATGGAGGAAATTCACCCACTTCGTTGACTATCGGCGTCGATAACGGCAGCGGCACCTTCAGTGGCACGATCACCAATACCGGCGGTCAACTCGCTCTGCTAAAAGCGGGTAGCGGCACCCAGACACTTTCTGGATCGAACTCTTATACCGGCAATACCACCGTCAGTGAAGGCGGTCTCAATATCTCTCCCACGGGCAGCCTGCGCTTCCGCCCCACCACGAACGGCCAGACCAATAGCTTGAGCGGCACGGAAAATGCCACTTTGTCTTATCTCGGAACCGTGGACCTCGATCTATCCGCTGCCAATGCTACCGATGGAAATGCTTGGCCACTCGTCAATGTCGGCTCTTTCAGCGGTCCGATCCCTACGCTGGAACCTACTGCCGTGAGCAGCACACTTGGTGCATTTACCGAAATTAGCCCAGGTGTGTGGGAGCTCGATACCGCCATGGGTAAATGGAGTTACTTCGAATCGGATGGCTATCTCACCTACGATGTCACTGCTACCGATTACGAAATCTGGGGCTCACCTTACAACCTCGCGGCGGGTAGCGAAAATGGCGATCTCGATAACGATGGTCTCACCAACTTCGAGGAATACGCATTCGGCCTTGTGCCTAACAGCGGCTCCTCCGTCAATCCGATTGCAATCCCACTGAATCAAACCAACGGCAAATTCAGCTATACCCGCCGCAGCAGCAGCGACCTAGCTTACTCCGTCTGGTTCTCAGAAAATCTCACCGACTGGACCGAGGATGTTGACGCAACCGAAGCAGTGCCCGTGCCTAGTGGCGACAACGAAACCGTCGAAGTAACTCTCTCCGATCTACCCGGTGATCCATTGCCCGCGAAACTTTTTATCCAAGTCCGTGCCGACTGAAATCCATTTTTCTGAACACAATTCAAAATCTAACAAAAACACAAATATGAAAAGAAAAAACACACGCCTCGCAGTGCTAACCTGCGCGGCATTTGTCGGAACTGCTGCTTTGTCACAAGCTGCTGTGATCATCGCTGATGACTTCAGTTACGGAAACGGTGGCCTCAGTGGGCAAAACGGCGGCACGGGATGGGGCTCTAATGTTTGGTTTGCTGCCAACGTGACTGTCAGCAGTGGTGTTGCTGTCGGCTCAGCAGGGAATTGGGACCAGGCTCAAAAACGAAACTTCGCAGACACCTTAGGCGACAGTGCCACCGTGAACCTTACCGATATCTTGTGGTTGCGTTTTGACTGGGGACACTCAGCAACAATAGGACAAAATACTGGATATGGCGGCCTTACGTTTTATACTGGGACTTCGGATGGAGGGTCGGAAAATTTCCTCATCGGCAACCCATGGTGGAATAACACAGGAGATACAGAATGGACCATTAGTGCAGGTAGCGGAGACAATTATACGGGGATATCGAATGGAGGAATGAAATCAGGGCTTGCCAAAATGGATTTGACTGCCGGCACCGTGAGTCTGTGGGTGCGTGCTATTGGAACCACCATCGACGTCAGTGATCCTGCTGATGCCTCGGTGTCAGGTCTCAGCCTTGGCGGCATTAAAGGAATCCGAATCAATGGCTATAATGGATCGCAATCACAAAGTTTTGATAACTTGACGATCGCAACCACCTTGTCCGAAGTGAATGCCGTGCCCGAAACCTCCACCGCACTGCTCGGCGGGCTTGGTTTGCTGGCTCTGCTGCGCCGCCGCCGCTGAAGCTGGCGTTTCGAGAACTCGCGGGTGTCAGAGTGATGAACTCAGGCATTGCGCGAGTTTTTTGCTTTACAGGTTTTACCATCTTGAATTTTCCTCATGTAAAACATAGCATTACCACATGACGAAAACCATCACCAAAATCGGCAAATCGCATGGAATTATTTTTGATGCGACATTAATGGGCTTGGCGCATTTGAAAGCGGGTGATCAAGTATCCGTGACCATTCATGAAGGTGGTTCGATCATTTTGACTCCGGTAAAAACCGTAATTGAGCCAGAACAATCGGCGGAATCAGCACGCCGATTGATTCAGAAAAACTCCGAACTGTTTCGTAGGCTATCAAGAAAGCTGCGATCATTCATCTCACCGTTGACGCGGTGAAAGCGATTCATCATGAGGTTTTGCAAGCGCATGGGGTAGGGACGGGTGTGCGTGATTTAGCATTGCTTGAATCGGCTGTTGCGGCACCTCAAGCGACGATGATGGGTGAACCGATGTTTTCTGATCCGATTGATATTGCAGTAGCTTATATGTTTTATTTGTGCCGCAATCATCCCTTTGCTGATGGAAACAAATGCGTTGCCTTAGCGAGCTGTCTGGTGTTTCTTGAACAAAATGGTAAATTACCCACAGACGAACTCGATGTGGCTGCATGGGAAGTATTCACTCTTTCTGTAGCTGCCAGTGAGCTGGACCGTGAAGGCACGACAAAGCGATTGAAAAAGTTGCTGCGCCAGATGCGTCAATAAGCGACTTAGCTCATTGCCGATTGAATTTTTTCTTCCAACTTACTCTGCGAGTTTCGGTAGCGATGCTTCTGCTGCTTCGATTTGTGCGGTGAGTTCGCCCCAACGTGAGAAGGATAGCTCTAACGATTTTCCTATTTTTTCGATGGCGTTGGTGGTCTCGCGGAATTTTTGCGGGTCGCTGGCGACTTCTTCGCTGGAAAGATGCTGCGTGAGCGCGGCTTGGGCTTTTTCCATTTCGGCAATTTTTGCTTCTACGGAATCGAGCTCTTCTTGCAGGGGCTTGAGCACTTTGTTGCGTTGGTTGCGGATATCAGCTTCGAGCTTGCGCTGGTCTTTGCGATTCCCTCCTTGGGCCACTGGCGCAGCGGGCTGATGCAGCTTCGCGAGTTGTGGCGCGGCAGCCACTGGTGTGCTCGTTTTGTAAAGCGCTTTGTTTTTTTCTTCGAGCTTACGGTCTGCGGCGGATTTTTCCAGGTAGTAGGAAATGTTGCCAGGATACAAGGTCGGCTTGGCACCGGGGCGGAATTCGAGAGTTTTGCTGACCAATGGATCGAGGAAATTCCGGTTGTGCGATACGATCAATACGGTGCCGGGGTAATCGACGAGCGCTCGTTGCAGCACGTCCTGCGATTGCATATCAAGGTGGTTTGTTGGCTCGTCGAGAATCAGGAAATTCGCTGGCTGAACCAACATGCGCACAAGGGCTACACGCGAGCGTTCACCACCAGAGAGCACACCGATTTTCTTGAATACATCATCGCCGCGGAAAAGGAAGCAGCCTAGCAGATTTCGACAATGCGGTGCGGCATCGCGGGTTGCGGTTTCTTCGACCGTCTCGAGCACGGTTTTTGTCGGATCGAGTTCGTCGGCGTGGTTCTGCGAGAAATAGGATACGCTAACGCGCATGCCGAGTGTGAAAGTGCCGGAGGTCGGCTCTTCTTGTCCGGTGATCATGCGGCAGAAGGTTGATTTGCCCGCGCCGTTCGGACCGACGATGGCAAATTTCTCGCCTTTGACGACCTCGAAATCGAAGTTTTCAAACACCGTGTGATCGCCATAACGTTTGGTCGATTTCTCTAACAACGCGACCGAGTGTCCTGACGATGGTGGTTTCGGGAAACGGAAATTCATCACTGGGTCCTCAGCCTCGATGACGATGCGCTCGACTTTAGCAAGCTGCTTGATGCGCGATTGCACCAAAGTCGCTTTGTTTGCCGATGCGCGGAAGCGATCGATGAACTCTTGCGTTTTGGCGATCTCTTTGCGCTGCGCTTCATACTGACGCAGCAAGTTTTCCTTGCGAGCGACGCTTTCGCGTTCGTAGTAAGAATAATTGCCCGCATATTCTTCGGCACGACC
>JBIIAI010000340.1:0-2567 GCA_044239965.1 Akkermansiaceae bacterium | reverse complement strand
GCTTGGCGTGCGCCCCGTCATGGAGTTGATGTTCTGGTCGTTCCACTCTGTAGCTTTTGACCAACTTGTCAGCAACGCAGCCTGCGTGCGCTACATGTCCGGCGGTTTGATCAATTGCCCCATCGTAGTTCGCGGTCCTGCGAATGGTGGCACCGCAGTGGGTGCAACACACTCACACATTCCCGAAGGATTGTTTGCTGCATTTCCTGGTCTCAAAGTCGTGGCACCTGCAACTCCTGCGGACGCCAAAGGTCTCATGAAAGCGGCCATTCGCGACAACGACCCCGTATTTTTCATGGAAAACACCTTGCTTTACGGAACGACTGGCCCTGTGCCTGACCCTTCCGAAGGCGACTTTGTGATCCCACTCGGCGTCGCTGATCTCAAACGTGAAGGCAAAGATCTTTCCCTTATTGCTCATGGCCGTTCGGTGATTCATTGCTTAGAGGCTGCCGAAACCTTGCAGCGTGAGCATGGTATTTCTTGTGATGTGCTCGACCTCCGCACCATTCGCCCGCTCGATCAAGAAGCGATTTTCGCCAGCGTGCGCAAAACGCATCGTGTCGTATTGGTTGATGAATCCAAGGCCTTTGGCGGTGTATCTGCGATGGTGGCAACTTTGATCCAAGATCATTGCTTCGATGAGCTCGATGCTCCGATTAAGCGCGTCACTTCAATCGATGCACCCGCCATTTATTCACCGCATGTCGAAAACGAGCAATTGCCCAACCCTCGCCGCATCGTGCAGCAAGTGTTGACGATTGCTTAAAAGAGGAAACAAATGCGGAGAATCTTTTCACAAATTTTTTTGATTGCTCAATTCTACCCCTCATCACCTAGACTCAAACGTAGTATGAAATTTCTTTTTCTTTGCTCCTTGCTTGCTGTCACATCTCTCGGTTTGTCTTCTTGTTGCTGCTTGTTCACTAACAACAATCGTTATGAATCCAAAGAAACCAAACTGCTTGGCTGCAAAACCGTGACCAAAGAAGTGCATGTTTCTGGCAAATCTTCCAAAGCTGGCATTTTCATCTAGCTCCTAACGGCAGAAACCCTTGTCATTTATAAAGTTGTCATATCACATCGTTTGGAGTGTCTTCGCCATTATTGCGCAAAAAAGCCTCTTGCGGTAACACCTCGGGAGTTGTGATGAAATAGGCAACCGATCAAGGCTGCACTACCATCCAACACATTGGCTTAGCTCATACCATTCGCCCGCTTGCACTTTGAGCTAACTCGGAGATTTATCTCGCTATGGGATTTGTCCTAATTTGTGCGCTGTGCTTCGCAGTACGATTTTTTCACTCACGTAAAAAAATCGCTATCCATTCATCTTTGACACAGAAAAAACTGGCATAAGTCTTATTCTTCGCCTAGGATTCCGCCCGCTTCCAACAGATTTTTAGATACCATGGCTGTAAATATTGAAATGCCCAAACTTTCGGACACAATGACCGAAGGAACACTCCTTAAGTGGCACAAAAAAGTCGGAGATCGTGTCGAAATCGGAGACATCATTGCTGAGGTCGAGACCGATAAAGCTACCATGGAAATGGAAGCCTTCGATGACGGTGTTCTCACGGCCATTAACATTCCCGAGGGCGGAAAAGCTACGATTGGTTCCGTGCTTGCCGTACTCGATGGCAACGACGCCATTTCTGCTCCCGCTGCCGAATCAGCTCCTGCTTCTGCAGGTATCCAGGTTGCCGCTGTTGCCACTGCCGCTGTTGCTCAAGTTGTAGCCGCAGCAGCACCCGTAGTTCACGCCGCAGGCGAACGCATCAAATCCTCTCCGCTGGCTCGCAAAGTCGCCGCTGCTCTCAACGTTGATCTAAATCAAATCGCAGGCTCCGGCCCTGGTGGTCGTATCGTTCGTCAAGATGTTGAATCCGCATCGCAGTCCCCTGCTGCAGCTGCAACTAAAGCCGCTCCATCCAGTGCTCTTGCTTCCGCTGCTGCTGCTCTTGCCGCTGCATCAAAAACACGTGCAACCACACCTGCTCCAGCTCCAGCTGCTGCGATTCTTCCGGTTGCGAAAGCCGAAGATCAAATCATCGAGCTTTCCTCGCTACGCAAAATTATCGCCAGTCGTCTACTTACTTCGAAGCAGACCATTCCTCATTTCTACCTCCACATTGAGGCCGATGCTGCACCACTGATGAGCCTCCGCAAGCAGATCAACGATCAAGCATCAACAACCACCGGCAACAAGTATTCCGTCAACGACTTCATCATGAAGGCCTTGATCAATGCGACCATGGCGGTGCCAGCGATCAATTCGTCCTTTGCTGGTGATCACATTGTGCGCTTCGGTTCCGTCGGTCTCTCCGTGGCCATTGCGATCGAAGACGGTCTGGTGACTCCGGTAGTGAAAAATGCCGAGACCAAATCCTTGCTCCAAATTTCTCGCGAGGTCAAAGATTTTGCAGTTCGCGCGAAAGATCGCAAACTGCGTCCTGACGAATTCGACGGTGGCACGATCACCATTTCGAATCTTGGAGCCTGGGGCATCGAGTCCTTTGATGCTATCGTCAATCCGCCACAAGCCGCAATCCTTTCCGTTGGTG
>JBIIAI010000085.1:0-12915 GCA_044239965.1 Akkermansiaceae bacterium | reverse complement strand
AGCAGCGATGCCGCAGCAAAGATGATGACCCCGACCTTGGGATCGACAAAAGGAATGCCATCGAGCGCAGTGACCAGTCCGGCGAATTTCCCCACATAGCTGAGATACTTGAGTGACTTCATGACAACGGGGGGATTTGTCAACGTAGGGGCTTACCACTAAATCGAATAGTCATTGAGCCCCTCAATTCATCATCCCAGTGGAATCGGTGTACTGCAAAGTCAGCCATACCATTATATCAGCTAGTGCTCGCATACTCACCTCCTTATTGGAATGCAGCCTGATATAAAAACGATTCCAGAAAAAACTTGTTCTATTCAAGATTTTCCGATTGTCTCTTCTTGTAGCGATTGTCGTCTTAACGCGACACATAGCTACGAACGTAATACTGTTCTAAATAACAATATTAATGCGTTATGCTTTCCAAATTTCATAAATAAACAATGAGAATACCAATAATTGCAACTATAGTCCTAGCATTACTTGCCGCTTCATGTATTACTATACCGCCGGAGAAGCGCATTGGAGAAGCAGATTTTAATGATCGCCCTGCTGTCATTAAAGATCTCGAAGAAAAAGGCGAAATTTCCAAAGAATCTGCCGCATTGTTCTATTCTAACTGGAAAGCAGAACGGGATGAAGAAATAAGGAAGCAGCAGGCATTTGAGCGGTGGTATCGAAACCTCTCCCCTCAGCAACAGTTGGCATATGAACAATCTCAAATGCAAGCAAGAGCAGCTGCTCTTCAAGGTCTGTCTTTGATGATGGCAAACAACCAGAATAATTTAAATGCCAGTTTAGATAGACAAGCATACGACCGCCGAACCCAAGCGCTAGAAGCTCCTCAACAATTTAACCACAATATACAGGGGACTATTTATCACTATTAGTAAACCATTATCAAAGCCGGGGGATTAATTTTGAAGGCTAACCCAAAGTAATTGCAGCCTTAATGACCCTCAAACCACCGCAGTCGAATCCTCGCCCCCGGTCTAGACGTCGGGAGTCAAAATCCCTACCCAACCACAATCCCATTGTAGCAGGTGAATCACGAAAAGAAAACAATCCACATGACAAAACAACAGGCATGAAAATATTTTTACTATTTTTATTTTTTATCGGATTCTCTCATGCTGATGAAATCCCTTCAGACGTTAAGAATCTTTTAGAGAAGAGAGACAACGCTGTAAGTGCCATTGACAAAAGATTGGTGGAGGAGCTTGAAAAGCTCAAGGTCAATTACACCAAACGAGGGGATTTGGAATCAGCTAACGCAGTCGTTGAACTCATCAGTAAATACAAACCTACAGAGGGCGATGAAAATGCGAATAAAGATATGAAGAATGCTTTGATTGGAACTATGTGGGTGTGGTTCAATCAAGAAACAATTACTTTTGAGGATAGCAATAAGGCATTGTATAATTCAAACCAAAAAAAATTATTTACATGGGAAATTACGGATGAAAAAGAAAGAATCATATCAGGAATGACTCCGGGCGGACGCGCATACAAAATGCAATTTTCAAAAAATTTCAAAAAGGCTAGAATCTTTGATGGTGCGGTCGAGAGAGATACGAATATAATGAAAGAATAAGAAATAGAAATATGCCACAAAAGATAAAGAATCCGAACAAGAAGCACATGGCAATCCCTACCTGCAGGTTCGTCGGCGGAGTCTTACGTGGTTTGTTTGTTTCACACTCGTTTCATCGCTGCATCCCTCTGGCTTAGATGCCAGTTCTTGGACGTCTCCCGCAAGACCTGTATCACTTCTCCCGCATCTTCTTGAGCATGGTGATCAGGGACATGGCTCCGACCATGAGGCCGACGATTAAGGATGCCACACGCAGCGTCCACTCGATCAGTTCTTGAAACGAGGTGATGACTCCCAGCACGGGAGAAGCTATGTCTATGGTGGCGGTGCGAATCGAATCGCTGTCGAGGTGGATGGGCATCGTAGCAGAATACCCGAGAAATGGATTGACCCACCCGCCCAAACCTGTTTGGATCAAGGCGAACAAACTAATGAATCCACACGCTCTGTTTGCGCGTCTTTCCGAGGAGCCTAGTGCGGTAGTTCCGCACGCTGGGATCTGCGAGGGGGACGCCGGGCAATTGGCGTTCCTACCTCAATCGGCAAAAGAAAATGAAGACGACGATAAAACTCATCTGCACCAACCTCGCAGTAATCTTCGCAACAGGCTTTGCGGAAGCTCGAATTGGAGCTACTCCGGACGAATGCAAGGCGGCTTATGGCACTGTGCGTGAGACTCGTTCAGACGGGAGCAAGATATCTTATCTCCGGGATGGCGTCTTGACTGATTGTTGGTTCCTCGATGGTCGATGCGAGACGGTGAGCTACCAGATACTTTCCGTAGCGATGGTTGACCGTCCCGAATTTGACAAAGAGCCAAGGTTCTCCAATGACCATTCCATGGCGCTGTTGAACCTGAATCGCGGCGCGTCCACTTGGACACAAGTTTCGAAGGACAAATTCGGAGATGACTACGACGGCATATACGCAACTGCGGACGGAAAGATTCGTGCAGCCGTCTCAAGAGTGAGTGTGGCGGTGGAGGGAGTGGAGACGTCCGCATTTTGGAAGAAGAAGATCACGGAACAGGCGGTAACTGAGACAATCGCTTCATTTTCGCAAGGCGCAACGGACGGACCAGTTATCCCGCAAGATGCTCCATTGCCGCCACCTACTGAGGAAGAGTTGGAGACACAGCAGAATTACGAGCAGATGGAGCAAGGCTTGGAAGATTTGAAGCGGAGCCAAGAAGAGCAACAGGATGCTTTCGACAAGCTGGGCAAAGTGCTGAACAATGTCGCCACGAGAGCAGCCAAGAAGGAAGAGATCCAGAGCCATATGAAGGCTCTCAAGGGGATTCAGGAGGCTTTGAAGCAATCAAAAACCGATGCCGATAGAATTGCCGCACGAGAAAAAGAGGCAGAGTGGGTTGCGACTGCCAACCGGCTAGCATCGGAATACGAGGCACTCAAAGGGGCAGGTTCTAAGGGCGAGTGAGCCGTTCAACTAGCCGCCTTTACCGAGCGGCAACTGCCCCGAAAAATCGATATGCAAAACTAGTCGTCGTTCTATCACCCACTGAAGCACCTTCTCGGAAACCGTCATATCTATACCCTGTTCGCAACGAAAATATGAAGAGAATCCAGGATCTGGTGCTCCTGATTTGCTTGCTTGGACTAGCTGCATGTGCGAACCCTCGCAAGAATCCGCAGCTGGTTTACAGCGGTTCTACTCTCCTATTTCAGTCGAAGGATGTTGTTGGGTGGAGATATGATTTATTGTCCCAAGAACGAACTTTTTCGATTCGCTTTACCGAAGGTTGATACGCCCCCGTCACCATCGGTTCCGGTAACGTGCTCGCAGCCCCAGCCTATCAGTGGAAGATCGATGACAATGATTGTCTTACCATTTCAGGCGATGAGGGACAGATCGCCGCGTATCAGCTACTCTCCCTGAGTAAGGGCACTTTTACAGTTTGGGACAAGGTTGACGGTCAAGTGAAGGTATTTACACGAAAACCGAAATCCGAAGGCGAACAAGACTCTCCATCCAACGGCGGTAACGCCCATGTTTGAATTCGGGCTTCTCACCACGCCGTGGATGGCCTAGACGTCTCCCGCAAGAACTGGATCACTTCCCCCGCATCTTCTTGACCATGGCGATCAGGTACATGACTCCTACGACGATGGGTGATTTCTGTCATATCAGCCTCAGGATCCCCCCTAGTCAGTCTTGGATTTCAGCTAGCTGATATACACACGATCCCGTAAAAAATCCTTGCAACTGTTAGTGAAATCCTCTTAACTCATCTCGTAGACCTTGCTGGATATACGATCACTTTGTACTACGAATAAATACTATTGTGCAGAAAATGACTCGAAAACGACAACTCTTATCCATTAAAGACGGGAAACTTCGTTGGAAGTGTGAACACTGTTTAGCTACAGTTATGTGTAAGTCCGAATTTGCTGGTGCGGATGCTGTGTGTCCGAATTGCAAAACTGTTATCAAGTTCCCTGAGTTGGAAGACTTTGACAAAAATAAGAGCTTTACATGGCCTCGTTTAATTCTACCAATAGGTTTAGCTTGGTTCTTAGCATTCTCCCAAGGGCTATTAGAATACGAATATTATTACGTGTATTCTCAGTTGATTAATGCTTTAGGATACTCACTCGGTGCACTTGGGCTTTATGCTCTTGTGGCATGGTTCTTGTCACTTTTGTTTACTAAGCTATACCGTAAGCTCAATTATGGTAAGCTAATCTACAAGAGAAGAGTTTTTGGCTTTTTTCTAATTGCAGTCGCGATCATATTCATTTTTCTTCGAGCAAAAAATGAACAGATAACGCACAACCAGACCCCCATCTCAATTTTAGCTGCCTTACCTTTTCCATGGTCTTCCGTAATTACAACCCAAAACCTGTATTAGGCTTCATCGCTCCTAGCGGTGGATGTGCTAGACGTTGTCCGTGAAACTAAGAATCTGACCATCGAAAAACCAATACAATGGAGATCCCTTCAAATAACTATTTTCAGGCAACGCTATATCAGAATGATCAGCCAATTTCCAGCGGTGAATGCTCTCTTCCGGCATCGGACGATATTGCCAGTTTTCACCCGCAGCCGCCCGTAGAGTTTCAAATCCATCCAGAGAAGCGATACAGTCTGAGAAGAGCGGATGCAGAAGTCATTTACACTGTCGATCCCACTCGGTCATACTATTGTGGCGCTGAAGTAAAGCCCCTACATTACCATCTTGCGGTAGTTCCGAAGATGTAAGGAAGACAGCACAACAAGCCAGCTCATCCAACGGCGGTAAACGCTCCTGTTTGAATTCGGGCTTCCTTCCCCGCCGTGGATGGCCTAGACGTCCCCCGCAAGAACTGGATCACTTACCCCGCATCTTCTTGACCATGGCGATCAGGGACATGGCTCCGACCATGAGGCCGACGATCAAGGATGCCACACGCAGCGTCCACTCGATCTGTTCTTGGAATGAGGTGATGACTCCGACCACGGGAGAAGCAATGCCTACCGTGGCGGTGAGAATGGAATCGCTTTCGAGGTTGGTGCGCATGGTTAGGGAAAGTTGAAGGAGATTTGATTCACTGCCTCTGCCGTCTCTGCTTGTTCGATGGTTGCGTGGTATTGAGCTTTGTGTGTCCACAGGCTCTGGTAGGCGTTGCCATAGGCGAGTAGGAGTCCGCGCAGGTCTGGTACGCTGAGCATGTGGATTTGTCCTGCATGATCCGTGATCGGGATGGTTGTGGGTAGTTGCCCGAGGCGCTCGGCTTCGGCCAGCATGACGAGCAATTGGCTGAACGCATTCCGGTCAGATTCTTCGCAACGCAGCGTTCTCTCGCCTACGGTGATCCCATGGGCAAGACGTCGATTCCACGTCGATTCCAATAGCCGACGACGTGCGATTCGGGCGTTACGCAAAGCTAGATTGTGGTTGGTGGTTTGGCTCATGGCAATGGAGTGATGGTGACGGTGAAGGAAACTTCGAACCCAGAGGCGTAGTAACCAAAGATGCAGTAGCCCGCCCAATTGAAGCTCGAATCGGCAGTGAACGTGAACTCGGCAAAAATATCGCTGGCACTCGTTGGTTCCTCGGTGAGTTCCGCTGTGAAGTCGGCCGTATTGCTGATGTTGGCACTGATGAACGCAGAATCTACCAACTGCACATTGGAGACTGAAGCTGATCCGTTGTTCACGTAGGTGATTCCAAAGATCCCGCCGTTGGGAATGGAGCTGAAATTATCAATTCTCACACGGTAGTTCATTCCCGCTTCCAGCATGCCGAATGATGTCAAACTCTCGTAGCTGTTGATGAGAACAACCGTCACCTGCGGTGGGCCCAGAATCGTATACCAAAGTTTGCGCCAACCGTCGTTGGCTTGCGTCATGTCGTCCTTGATGCAGATCCAGCTGAGCTCGTTGTAGCAAGCGATCCTACCGCGCCATCCGGGCGTGCCACCGGTCATCGCATCACTGCTATTGGATGGTTGGTAATCCAGCACGCTCACATGCCAGACGCCATCGATGAACTGCATGGGCAAGTTCAGATACGGTGGAGCTTCAGGCGCGTTGATGGCTGCCCGCACATTCGTTTGTTCTTCGGCACTCAAGGACTCTTGCTCATCGTGACGCAAGTAGTTCGGGTGCGGGTCAGCGGCATTGGTGTGATTTGCCAGAGCTACGGTAATTGCAGCGGTGGTCACGATGTTCTCAGGTGCCGGGTAAGGAGGCTCCGCACTGGTGGGAACGCCTTCCGTGCCGCGATTCACGTCATTCTCCACTACGACCAAAAACGTGCGTGTGGAAGTCGGCTCCGCAGATCCTTCGCGCCAAGTGATTTCACCCATCAGAGTGATTTCCGCAAGCTCTGATCCGGTGGCTGATCCCACGCCGAGAGCGGAATTGAGCTCTATGGTATTGAACGATGGCGAGCAGCGATAGATGGGTGGCTCGGTAGTTGGCATGATCCAGTTTGCCGAGCGAACCAAGTAGCCGATGTCATAGCGATTGCGGGGCTTGATGCCGAACTGGATTTCCAGGTTGAGCGGATCGCCAATCGCCACAGGAGTCGTGCCTCCCGCAAGGAAGGTCACCTCGATCTGTGCGGCATCCCCGCGCTTGAATCGCAGAGACGAAGTCGGATTGCGGAATCCTGGTCCTTCAATCAGTTGTAGTGTTTCCAGATCAACGTAGAGCTTCACGCTGTTGCTAGCCTGTCAACTGATGGCCACGGAGGCCTTCCAAAACACATCATTGTTGGCATTGCCATCGCCCGTCGATCCGGTGATCTCAAAGATGTGACCACACGGCCGATCCTCCAATTCTAACGTAACGGCAAAGGGACCAACGGCAACGGCATCATCCGGGTCCTCGCTGGTCTGAGTGCTTTCGTGGAAAAACACCTCGATGCCATTGTGCAAGACGCGGATCCAGTCATAGCTATCGTTGAGTGTTTCAATTTCGCCTTCGAGCGTGATGACGATTTGTTTGGCGCAGCAGACGCCGAATTTCACAGCACCCGTCTTGATGCTGTTATCTTGGGCGGCGCGGTAAATTTCCCACTGGTTTGGTGATAGCTCCGTCGCGGCATCGCTGAGGATGGCAACTGTGCGACGGGTGGCAGGCTGGCAGCAGTATGCTTCGCCGTCGAGTATGATGGGCATGATGAGGTGTGCCATGGTTAGTCGAGTGTGATGAATTTTACCGTGCGAGCTGAGCCGTATTCGCAAATCATGAATTCTCGGACGAATAACTTCTTCTCTCCCTCCGAAATCATGAGTCCGTCCTTCCATTCCAAAAAGGGTTCACTGGAGCTGGAGTCTCCTTCGATCGCTAGAGTGCCATCCTTGTCGTTGCCTTGCACTCGAATGACGTCGGCTTCCTCGATGACATCGATCTGATGCTGTGATGCTCGACGATCGATTCTGCGGAATTTGTAGATGTTTTCCTCCTCGTTGTGCTCTTTGAACACCCGCGATCCACTCCCCAGGTTCTCACCCTTCCACAGTTGCGCCCAATGCTCGATGTCGCTTTGTTGATAGACACTAACCGCAGGTGAGCCCTCGTCTTCGATGAGCTTGAAGAGCTTGACGGCGTAATTACCATCACTCCCCGAGCCCTCGGGATCTTCAGGATAGTAGTGGCTTCCTTCCTGGTCTTCAGAGGAGGAAAAGATCTCTGGCTCTTCAGAAATTTCGCCCATGGAATCTGTAGTAAAGCGACACCACAGCGTGTCACCAATGGCCATGCCAATTTGCGGACGCGGGATCGTGTCGAGTGTCTTGTCACCAGCCTTTGGGATGTGGAACTTGACGGTGGGCTTCGACTCACTCTTGGGCTTGCGCTCAATCACCCAGCCCTCCTTGATGGTCACCAGATACTGGCCCTCCTTTTTTTCAATGCCGATCACCGAGAACGGTGGCAGTCCTGCATGGGGCGACGATGTGGGCGATGGGCGCGAATAGGCAAATCCTCCTGACGAGGCGATCAGCTCCAGACCAGCACCTTGGCGCGGTGTGCGCGCAGCGATTGCTTCCAACAGCAGATTCCAGTCGGCAGCGAGGATCGGATCACCCGGTTTTTTTCTCTGTGGCAAACGCATGAAAATCAATCGTTGTAAATTTCTGCGTCCCAGCCGCCACGATCACTGGCGAGCCATTCCATTTCGATGCGAAATGCTTTGCCTTCCTGCGTCTGAGTCACGCCATTGAGCAACCAGTTGCGGCCAGAAGCCAAGGATGGCACCGGGCCGAGTGGTTCGTCGATCTTGCCGATGTTGTTGAGTTCCGTTGCCTTCACCTCCTTGTTTCTCACCCAGCTTTCCTTCCAAATCACACGCGGGCTGTAGTAACTGGTCTGGCCGCGCTCGAACTTTTTCAGAGCCTCCTTGCCTCGCTGGCTTTCGACCTTGTCTCGCAGCTTGTTTCCTTGGTCGTCCTTGTCCTTGCCCGACTGGATCAACTGGAGCGCCTCCAGCTCCTTGGCTGCAAGATCCTTGTAGCGTTTGTGACTGAGTAGTGGTTCCTCGGAGAGCGAGAGGCCCATGGTGTAGACGGCATTCTCTTTTTCATCCTCCTTGGGCTCAGCTCCCGCATAGTGGCAGGTGATTTCTGCAAGGTCGCCTTCGGTGAAGTTCACGGTCGATTGAGCGACGGAGATGAATCCGATTTCTGGGTGAATGGTGTTAGGGCGTGGCATGAGCTGCACGGCAGAATTCCGATGGCAGAGGAAAACTTGCGTGGCTGTCCACTTGCCCTCTTTATCGACCTGAACGCTGTAGCCTGGTTGAGGATAGAGGCGTCCGGGTTGAATGGAAACGTGTGTCGGCATATACGCCGGGGCACGGCGTCAACCGAAGGCAGTCACGGATGCGCCACCACCCGGCTTGATTCGCTCGCTCATGGCACGAAGAATCCGATTCGTTTCGCTGGTCAGTCGGTTGTTCTCGCGCTGAGCATCGAGCGTTCCAGACGAATAGCCACCACCACCGACCTTGCCGAGTGAGGTGACGATGGGATCCATGGACGTGGTGCTTGCTTGGGCCAGCGGATTGGCGATGTTGGATTTTCCCGGTGTGGTGGCACGGGCGACTTGTTTGATTTCCTCGGGCTTGGGCAGGGCATCGCGGATGGATCCCATCACCTCATTCATGCTCTCACGCATCGCGCTTGTGTCGATCACCTCAGCCGTGTTGCGGAAGGTTTCACCGAAGCGTCCAACGATGTTTTCTCCTGCTTCCTTGAGCCTCTCTGCCACCTTGGCCGCGAGTGGTCCGAGTTGGTCACCGGCATCGCTGTAGCGGGCAGCGGCTTCGGCATCGAGAAAGTCGGCGGATTCCCGCAAAGCTCCCTGTGCGGAGTTGATCGATTCTCCTTTGCCAAAGAGTTCCGCGAGAGGTCGGGCAATTTCAAGGGCTTCGGCAAGTCCTTTTTGGAGGAACCCAACGGCACTGAGGAAGATGCCAATGAGAGCATTGCCCATGCCTTTCCAGAAGTCGGCCGTAGTGAGCACCTGGAAGTAGGTGATGGCCGTCTTGAAGATCTCGACGATGTATTGCCCCGCAGCGGCGATGGTGGCACGCAGGGTGGCCCAGAGGAAGTTCACGCCTTGGGCAAATCCGAGTTGTAGTCCTGAGCCGACGAGATTGAGGAATTGCCCGCTCTTGAAGATGGCGATCACATACTGCACGGCATCGCGAATTTTGGTTCCTGCCTGCGCAGCTAAGGGAGCGAGTTTCTGAGCGAGTGCGATGGCTTGCTCGACTAGGGGACGGATCGCGTCGTTGATCGGCGTGCCAAGTGTCAGGAAAACTTCATTGATCGTGTCCTTGAGGGTGGAGAACAGTCCGTTGGTGGTCTTGCTCTGCGCCTCCATCATGCCCGAGAACTTGCCGCCTTGCGAGGTCATGTCGATGAAAGCTCTCTCGATATTGGGGAAGCCAACCTTACCGGACTCAACGAGCTTCTTCACCTCAGAGTCCGACACGCCGAACTGCTTCGCGAGCTCCCCGATGATCGGAATGCCTCGCCCTGTGAGCTGGTTGATGTCCTCGGCGAAGAGCCGTCCCTGCACACGTGCCTTGCCGTAGAGTTCCGCGATCTCGTTCACCGGTGCCTGCACGCCTGCCGATACGTCACCAATGCGGGCGAGAGTGGCAGCCACGGTGTCGGAACCTTCTCCAAAGGCGATCAACTTGCGACCGGCATCGGCGAGCTCAGGAAACTCGAATGGTGTCTTGGCTCCGAGTTCTCTGAGTTGCGCGAGGGTTTGTTCGGCTTTGGCGGCATCTCCAATTAGCGTGGTGAAGGCGACTTTCGTTTGTTCAAAGTCGGCAGCAGAAGTGACCGCCTTCATGCCAGCGGCCAATGCCACACCGCCACCAGCGAGAGCCGCACCAAGACCGACTTTCAACCCAGCGGCCGTGAGGCTTGCCATCTTTTTGGCAGAAGCAGCGACCATGGCCGTGGCTCCCGCCATCGATCGTCGCAGGGCTGTGATGTCGGCTCCAAGGGTGACGGTGAGTGCGCTCATGTGCCGGGGGTGGAGTCAACTGGTGGATGGCAGGCTACGCTTTACTCTGGCAAGATGACATATGCTTCTGTTCCGCCGGTAGATCCATCCTACTTGGTCTACAATATTGAACTGCGGACTAACCGAAAGCCGCAGCTACGGGAAGCAGGCTGGTGAGGTTGACGATCTCTGGTGTAATAATAGTGATAATCCGAATCCCATTTACCACCCCGAGCCACCCTATAATCGGTGAAAAAACCGTGTATCAATTTTTCCGGCCATGATACCATGTCGCCAAGCCAATATCTAATTCGATCAAAACACCACTCGTTTAGATTTTTGTTGTAAATAATACCAATATCATTAGGGATATAAAAAGTTCTGAAATTTTTAGAGAAAAATTCTTTTTCTTCATCATAGCTCCCACTAAATGTTGGCCATCTTACATTCCTTCCTTCGGAGGTAGCGGCGTATTCCCATTCTGCCTCGCTCGGCAAGCGATAGCCGTTGGCGTTTTTATCAATAAATGGCACAGTGTTGCCAACACGGTAAACAGTATTGCCGACTCTGTAAACAGGTCGTAAGCTCTCCTTCTCGCTTAGTGCATTACACCATTTTAAGCACTCAAACCAACTTACTCCGTACATTGGCCACTCAACTCCCGCCGCAGTGCTAGATATTTTTTTTCGCGCTATATTTAAGGTAAAATCGTATCCATTTTTTACAGACCAATTGACAATTGAGTGATAGCCATACATGTCGACTGGTATCACTCCGATGTGAAAATCGCCAACTTTTACCATCTTCATCCATTCGATAGACATATTGAAATTGTTTTGTTAATTTTATTCAGTTGCGATATTACGGTCCTACATGGCGTCCGTAAATAGATTATACAATACCTATTTCCTGTTCTGGGTGGACTTCCTTTATCAAGCAGTTGGGCAGTGATACTGGTTGCATTTTTTGCAGTAGCTGTGCAAAGCCTCTCCCGTTCTACTCTTTGGTTGGCTGCTACGGTTAGGTTTGGTGAATCTATGTTGTTTAGGCATGACACAAGAATTAGAATACGCTATCTCCAGTCAAGTCAAAAGTTGTTTTAAGTCGGATGTTGGCGGCCAAATTCACTGCGCAACCGCTCTAAAGTCTCGCTCAGATTCCGCTGCTTTGCAGCCGACCAATCAGTCCTCACCCCATTCCTCCGCAATAAGCAGTGCTGATACTGAACGAGTCTTGCCAGCGGCATGAACATGATCCGTTCCTCGCTCCACCCAGTTTCAGCTGCTACGGCGAATACCTGCGCGGCTAGGAAGCCGGGTTCGTCGCATGGTGGGGCTTTTTTCCGCCGAGGTCTCCCATGGTATCGACCTGAGCTGCTTCCAGTTCACTGCTTTGCTCTTCTAGGCGTTTGAATGCGATTTGGAAATCCGTAGGGGTGAGTCCGCCGCAGAAAATTAGTGCAGCTTCACGGAATCCTTGATCGTGGAATGAGGCTCGCACCACCTCGGGCCACGGTGCGCAGTGGGTGAACACAAATCCCATGATCGCCGAAGTGAATTCCGGTGTGCCGTCTGCTGGCGTTTCCCCTTTCACCAGCGGGTTACCAGTTCTGAGCAGCACATCGTAACTGGCCAACGATAGCGGGCGCATGGCGTGGCCGCCGACGATGGTTTCAACATCATGGAAGGCGGAGGATAGAAGTTTTTGGCGGTCGGTATCGTTCATGGCTTAGAGATGGCGTAGGTAAAAATCTTCCACAGAAGGTGAGGCATCGAGTGGGATGAAGGCGATCTTGCCCCGGCGTTTCACGCAGGCGAGTGGCACGTCCTGTTTCACCTTGTCCACCAGTCGCTCGCGATTGAGCAGTGCGCACTTGATGTAGGCGAAGGGATGCTCTGGGTTGGCAAGATGCCAAGCGTCGTTGTGCCATGCCTCGATGAGTGCCTTGGTATCAAATTTGCCGCAGTGGCTTTGAGGCTCGAAGAACCAGACTGTGCGCTCACCACGGATTCCGTCACCGACGACGCGCACGAATGGCTTCTCGGCAAGCGGGATACCAACTGCCGTCAAGGCAGCGGCAAGGCAAGTATTGCTGGTAGCGGTGGAGGAAAGATGGGATACGGCGTTCATAGAGGGATCTCGTGGAGGTTAGGATCAAGCACCACCAACAGCGGCGAGGAATGGGTAGTGGGTTGCGGTGAGGTCGATTTTTTCGAAGTCCTCATTGTTGAGACTGCGGCTGACTTGCATCAGAACCGTCATGCCGCCCGTCTGTTGCAGGTGTGCTGGGATGGCATTCGATAGAGCAAGTGCGGCTCCGATCTTGCCACTAAACGACGAGGTCTTTGCCA
>JBIIAI010000084.1:0-12929 GCA_044239965.1 Akkermansiaceae bacterium | reverse complement strand
AGCCTCGGAACGAGCAACAGGAACTTCGAGAGGCACCTGGTAGGTGGCACCACCAACGCGGCGGGATTTCACTTCCACGCGTGGTTTAGCGTTCTCGATGGCACGAGTCACGACCTCAAGAGGATCGATTGTCTCGGTGCCTTCGCTAGCGCGATCAATCGCGGCATAGACAATACGCTCAGCAAGAGCGCGTTTGCCATCGACCATGACTTTGGAAATAAGATTGCCAACGAGAGCGCTATCATAGCGGGGATCGCGTTTTTCTGGCTTGTGGAATACTCGCTTACGACGTGACATAATTAGAGAAAGTTGAGTGTGTAATCAGAGAGGATTATTTTTTACCGCCTTTGCCTTTGGCAGGAGCTGCCGCTTGGCCGGGCTTCGGACGTTTCGCACCGTATTTCGAACGGCTTTGACGACGCTTATCGACGCCGAGGGTATCGAGAGCACCACGAACAATGTGGTAACGAACACCGGGAAGGTCTTTTACACGACCACCACGCACGAGGACGATGGAGTGCTCTTGGAGGTTATGTCCTTCACCACCGATGTAGGCAATGACTTCGAAACCGTTCGTGAGACGAACTTTCGCCACTTTACGAAGCGCTGAGTTAGGCTTCTTGGGCGTACGAGTCATAACCTGCAAGCAAACACCGCGGCGTGCCGGGCAGTTGGCGAGGGCTGGAGATTTGGACTTGTCCACGGGTGTTTTACGCCCTTTGCGAACTAGTTGGTTGATGGTCGGCATGAGATTCCTGCTATTATTGGTTAGATGTCTGCCATCAAGGGACATTCCAGCAGGCCGCGAAATTCTTCGCAGGAGCCTATTTTCCGGAGCTGCACCCGATAGCAAAAGTGTTGTTAAAGCGCGGCGTTTGGCAGAGATGCCATTCGCGGGGCGCGATGTGGGGCGCGGATTCTCGCTATTTTTGTGAACAGCGCAAGCACCAATTTCGAATTTTTTGCGAAAATTTCGATTTTCGTTGATTTTGCGATGTTTTTTTCGATTGCATGTTTGATTTTTTTTATGAATCAAGGAGGAAATATGCAAAAAATCCGTGAAAGAGGGGTTCGTAGGGAGAACAGCACAGTGCTCAAATCAAGCACTCGGTTCTTGAGCTGGAGCACCCGTCTCGAAGCGCATCAATGGTGCAATGAAGGTCAACGGCACCGGCCCTGTCTCGCCGTTCCGGTTTTTCGCAAGCAATAGCTCAGCGCGCCCCTCTTCCTCTTTGCGCTCTTCCTCGTTTTCCGCATAATAGGCGCTCCGGTAAAGCAAGCCAATTAAGTCGGCATCTTGCTCGATGGAGCCGGATTCCCGCAAGTCGGACATTTTTGGTGTGCCACCGGATCGACTCTCAGGCCCCCGGTTGAGCTGGGCGAGCACGATGATCGGGATTCCAAGTTCTTTGGCCAAGCCCTTCAGTCCTGCGGAAATTTCGGCAATTTCCCGCTCACGTGAGTTTGCAGCCTGTTTGCTGAGCGATCGCATCAACTGGAGGTAGTCGATGGCGATGAGTTGAATGTCTTCATCGCGCTTCTTACGTCGGGCCTTCGCACGAAGGTCGTTGATGGTGATGCCGGGGGTGTCATCGATGAAAAGTTTCGCATTCCCGATTTCCTCGGCAGCTCTCTTAATACTGAGCAGGTCTTTTTTCTGCGGCGTCAGGCCTTTGTGAAGATCGGACAACTTGAAACGGGCCCGTGAGAACACGAGACGCTGGACGATTTGAAACGAGCTCATCTCACAGGAAAACACCATCGCGGGCTTTTGCTGATCAATGCAGATGTGCTCCACAATGTTCATCATGAACGAGGTTTTGCCCATCGAGGGTCGCGCGGCAATAACGAACATCTCCCCAGGCTTCAATCCGCTGCTCATGCGATCCAACACCTCATAACCCGTCGGGAAACCCTGCGCTTCTTTTTCGCCAGCACAGAGGGCCGCGAAATATTCCATCACCTCCTTGACTGATGACTTGATGGTAACAGCGCGGTTAACCTCCGCATTTTCACGGATTGCTAGCACAGCAGTCTCCACGCCATCGAGCAACTGCGGCACATCCTCGGGATTATCATAGGCTTGCGTGATGGCATCATTGCACGAGTTGATCACCGAACGCAGAATGAACTTATCCTTCACATAACCCAAGTGCGTGAGGAAATGTCCGGCATTCGGCGCATAGGAATACAACTCTGTCAATGCAGCCGGACCACCAATGTTCTCGAGCATGCTTTTATCGATCAGCTTTTGCACCAACGACACCAATTCCACATCTTGTCCTTTTTCAAAGCATTCCATCAACACATCAAAAATCATGCTGTGCGCGGGAAGGTAAAAATGCTCTTTCGTAAGTTTTTCCTCGATCGCTGTGCTGATGTACTCTTGCGGATTTTGCAGCATCGAGCTCAGGATCGACTTCTCTGGGCCCAATGCATGAGGCATGGCGCGCATCACATCATCCACCTTACTCTCATTTCCTTGCTGCAAGGAAGGCGCGTTTTTTTCGTAACTTTTTTTCTCTTCGGTGGCGATCATGCGGCGGGCAATATGTGCAATCTCCCCCGCCCTCGTCAATGATTCCCTCGTGTTAATAATTTGTGGATAACTTACATTCCACGCTCTTGCCTTTCAAATACAAGATCCGCCACGCAAATCACGCGGATTTTTCTCGAAAAAAAACTTCCCTCATCTTACCTTGACGGCGCACCCCTATTCCCGCCATGCCTCTTCCCTTAATTTTTTCCTGCGAACACGCCACCTGCACTGTGCCCGACGCCTTCAAAGAAGCACTCGCCAATGACATGGACACCATTACCTCCGCCGCGGGCTGGGATCTCGGCTCTCTCAATCTCGCTCAGGGAATGGCGATGAAATTCCGCACCCCCCTCGTGCACTGCGAAATCACCCGCCTTATCATCGACTGCTACGCCCAACAAAATGACCCCACTTGCTGGAGTGAGCTCTCGCAAAAACTCAGCGAAACACAACGAGAAAAACTCGTCGAGCGACAACTCCTCCCCCACCTGACCACTCTGCGCCAACGCATCAGCAACGAACTTGAACGCTCCCCACGTGTGCTTCACATCAGTGTGCACACCTTTGATCCCCTCGCCCATCCGAATGCCGATGTTAGCCTGCTTTTTTCCGAAGGCAAAGTCGGCGAGTCCACTGTTGCGCTCGATTGGATGAAAACACTCCAAGAAGTGATGCCCGAATTACGCGTAGTTCCCAACGTCAAATTTTATCCTGATCAAGCAAAAAACCTGCTCGACACACTGCGTAGCGAATGGAATTCCGAACAATACCTCGCCATCGAACTCCAGGTCTGCAATCTGCTTTTTCTCGAGAACAAACCTGTACGTTGGGACAAGGTGAAAGTAGCCCTCATCGACTCGCTCAAAGCAGTCATTGACTGAAAATCACGTCGCCTGCGCCCAAGCGCGAATCCCCACAGGGCGCGCCATGCGTTGACGGAAAAATCCATCCATGCCGCGGCGTAGCAAAAGATCATTCACCGCAGGCTCCCAACGCGGCCAACGAAAACGAAAACCCTCATCGAGCAAACGCGCTGGTTCTGCCCATCGGCTTTTCAAGACCAGCTCAGCCTCCGTTCCCAGCGCCCAAGCACCCAGTTTGACCATCCACTCCGTCGCCGGCAAACCAATCGGCATCGCAACTTGCTCACGCAATACTTGCTGAAAATCACGCTGCAACGGACACTCAGGAGCCGTCACATTGAACACGCCATCCAATAAAGGATTCGCTACGAGGAAATCAAGCGCTGCCAACCAATCATCCATGTGAATCCAACTCACTCGCTGACGACCGCCCGATAGCGCTCCGCCCAGCCCTGAACAAGCCATTTTTCTCAACATAGCAAAGGCCGAGCGTTCCTCCCAGGCCATCACAATGCCAGTTCGCACTGCTACCTTGCGCACTACCGCGGGACTCGGATCACGGAAAAATGACTCCTCCCACTTTTGCGCAACATTTACCGAAAATCCGCTGCCCGGCTCCCCTTTCCACTCGTCTTGAGGAACATCACTCGCGTCGCGGTAAATCGTCGCCGTGCTCGCATTGATCCACAGCGCAGGCGGCTTGGCACATTGCCGAATCGCTTTGCCGATCGCTCTTGTGCTATCGACACGCGATTCCAAAATCTCCGCACGATTTTTTTCATCGTAGCGACAATTCACCGAGCGACCCGCCAAATTAACCACAACACTGGCCCCCTCCAGTGCCAATTCCCATGGTCCTGCATTTTTCCCATCCCATGGCAAAAACATCCCATCGCCACTCCAGCCATCGCGCCTGCGCGCCACAGCCACAATTTCATAACCCTTCCGTGCCCAATAGCGGCATAAATAACGCCCCAGAAATCCATTGGCTCCAAAAATCACTGCTATCGGTTTCATACTATTATTCTCAGTTAAAGTTGACTTTGCTGCGCCATAGCGCGTTTTGCGACCTGCCTTGCCAGCACATTTTGCGGCAAAGCAGGCGGGCTCGTAGGAGAAATGCTGCAACTTCCCGTCGCACACTCGCCTTCTCCCATCGATTGAAGCTCCTGCCACATCTGAGCCTCACATTTTAATCCTAACAGATTCGAGATCGCATGCCTGCGCGTGGAAAGAGCATGCACGAAACGCTTGACCAAAGGCTTCAAGTTTTCTCCAGCAAATCGATACGACCAACCGCGATACTCAACCGTAGTCCACAAGCATACGAGCCAAGCAGAAGCTCCTTGCCACCAGCGACCGTCATCCGCAAGGACCACAATATCCTGATCCGCACGCAAGTCTTCAATTCCAGGAAAGCGCCTACGCGCTTCATCTCCCGCGTAGTCCACAAACTCGACATAGACCGTTTTCACTTGTCGCATCAGCCATTGACGGAATGTAGAACACATTCCACAGCGAGGATCATAAAAAATGGTTAGCGTTTTCATTGCCGTATCGTTAGAGCCTTTTCGGAAAGTGTTAGACTTTGTGAGCGAGAGTGCCATTGGGAGCTACTGGTGGTCCCATCGCGTCCCACGCTGCGCGCTTTCTCATGCGAGTGAGCACATAAAGATTGAAGAAGTGCATCACCCCAAGGATCAACATCACCACTCCAATTTTACCGCTCACCGCCTCGAAAATCCCTTTGGTATTCTCTACCGCAAGATCCAACTTCATGTAGAGCGAGACAAAGCCAATGTTCATGAGATAAAATCCAACGACTAGCAGGTGATTGACACTGTCCGCCAAATTTTCATTGCCATGGAAGCAATCGACCAGAAAAATTCTGCCGTTTTTATGCAACGTGCGTGCCACCCACACCGTGAGCGGAATTGCAATGGCTAAGTATACTCCATAAGCGATGACTGTATTGTTTGTTTCTTGATTCATACTGTTTGTATTTTTTTATTTCCTGTTATTATCTTATTTTCAGAAAAATTTGAAATATTAAGGCAAAAAAAACTATCAACCTAGCAATTTGGCAGCCAGTTGAACAGCGAAGCCATGTTTCATGCCCGATACCTGATCCGCCACCTTCGACGCAAAGCTGACAAACTCCTCCAACTGCCGCATTTGCTTGAAAAACGCCCGCGCCTCAGGGCTCTCCCAGCCGCGACTTTTCTCCATGCACTCGCGCAAAACGCCCAGTGCTGGCTCGATTTCACGACGCTTGCGCTCCCGTGCTACCGTCCGCGCAATTTCCCAGACATCCTTCTCCGCTTCAAAGAATTCCTTGCGTTCCCCGCGAATCACTACCGTGCGAACCAAGCCCCAAGCAATGAGTTCTTTCAAGTTCGTGTGGGCGTTACCCCGGCTAATCGCCAGTTCCTCCATCACGTCGTCCGTGGTCAGCGCCTCATGCGTGGTCATCAGCAACGCGTGGATTTGCGCCATCGTGCGATTGATCCCCCACTGCGAACCAAGTGCCCCCCACTGCGAAACAAACTCTTCGCGGGCCGCCTTCAAGGCTGCCTTCTCCGCATCAATTTTGCTCATTTCGCTGCTCACGGTTTTCATTTTATTCTGAAAATTTCGTAAATCAATAAAAATGTGTAACTTTTTTTCAAGTGACAACATCGTCCCGCTTTTTTTCATGGGAAACGGTGCAAAAGATGCTATTTCTGTTCTGTAGACCAAAACTCATTATCAATAACCAATTGAGTCACAGCCATGAAACAAACTAAACTCATCAATTCTGCAACCAGCAACCGAAGTCGCTTCGTATCTTGTTTTCTCGCCAGCTCGCTAATGCCTTTTGCCTTGCAAGCTGCCGATCTAGTAAAGTGGGACTTCACGGGCGAATCCAGCCCCGCTAGCTCTACCGCTGACGTAATTAATACCAATCTCACGAGCTCAGGAACTCTCACAAGGGGACCTGGTGCCACATCGAGCTCTGCTAGTAATTCTTTCCGCACAACAGGATTCCAAAACAACGGGATCGCAACGACAAACACAGATTACTTTCAGACTACTCTCAAAGCGGCCACAGGATACACACTCTCGCTGTCTGCCATCGATGCAAGATTCGCTGGAACATCGGGCTTTGCAGTCACCCCGGGTGTGAACTCTCAATTTGCCTATAGCCTAGACGGTACGAATTTCACCCTCATCGGTTCTCCTCAAGCCACAATCGGTACACCAGCCACACTGACGCAAATCTCTTTGACGGGGATTACTCAGCTTCAAGGAGTGCCGGATACCACTACAGTCACCATCCGCTACTACGCCAGCGGCCAAACGACAACTGGAGGATGGGGATTCAACTCTCCTTCATCTGGGACCTTTGGCCTAGCCATAACAGGTGAGCTAAGCGCAGGTGCCGACACCATTGCTCCCACACTAGCTTCCACAGTGCCACTGGACGGAGCCACAGATTTACTACCCACAGCCAACCTCATCGCAACCTTCAGCGAGACCGTTCAAAAAGGCACAGGGAACATTGTCATCAAAAAATCGAGCGATAATAGCGTGGTGGACACCATCGACGTCACCACCGCGCAAGTGACCATCGCCGGAGCTACCGTCACCATCGATCCATCCGTAACTCTCGCAGCAACCGAAGCTTACTATGTTCAGATCGATGCCACCGCCATCAAGGACAATGCCGGCACACCAAACTTCTACGCTGGGATCAGCGACACCAGCACATGGAACTTCACCGTTGCGTCCACTGATACCACCAGCCCAACGATTGCACTACTTTCTCCTCTTGATGAAGCAACGGAAGTCGCTTTGAGCGCCAATCTCGTTGCCACTTTCAGCGAATCGATCCAAAAGGGCACAGGCAACATTGTCATCAAAAAAATCAGCGATAACAGCACAGTCGAAACCATCGACGTCACTACCGCTCTCGCAATCGTTAGCGGAAACACACTCACGATCGACCCCACAGCGCCACTCGATGGAGCAACCGCCTATTTTGTAGAAATTGACGCTACTGCGATCAAAGACCTAGCCCCTACTCCGAACTTCTTCGCTGGCATCACAGGCAACAGCACATGGAATTTCACCACTCTCACCCCCGACACCACAGCGCCCGCGATTACTGCCGTTGCTCCTGCTGATAACATCGTCGGGATGTCGCCAACAGCAAATCTCACTGTCACCTACAATGAAACTGTTCAAAAGGGCACAGGATTTATCACAATCAAAAAAACCTCGGATAACTCCACTGTGGAAGCAATCGACGTCACCACGGCAGCAGTGACCGTTGCCAGCGCAGTCGTCACCATCAACCCATCCGTCACCCTCGATGCCTCAACAGAATATTACGTGCTGATCGATACCACCGCCATTCGCGATGTAGCCACCGCCCCCAACAACAACGCTGGTATCACCAGCACCACACAGTGGAGCTTCAAGACCTTTACTCCCGGAGACATCGTGATGAGCCAAATCTTCGGCGGCGGTGGAAATAGCGGCGCTCCTTTCAAAAATGACTATGTGGAACTGCACAACAATACAGCTCAATCCATCACTCTTTTCGGATGGTCCGTTCAGTACGCATCAGCAACTGGCGCATTTACGAATATCGCCACAATCCCAACGGCCACGATCCCCAGTGGTGGATATTATCTCATTCAGCTTTCAGGCGGAGCTACCGGAGCAGATTTACCAACGCCTGATGCAACAGGAGCACTGAACTTGTCAGCAACCAATGGCAAAGTCGCACTGGTCGCGGGTATCACAGGCGTTAGCGGCTCTTCCAGCACACTGCTCTCCGACTTCGTCGGATTTGGCACAGCGAATGATTTCGAAACCGCTGCCGCTGCCGCGGGAAGCAACTCGACGTCACTTTTGCGCCTAAGCCAAGGCACCGCTGACACCAATAACAACGGTGCTGATTTCATTACAGGCACGCCCGCACCACGCAACAGTTCCACCACACCGTTCAATCCAGTTGTCGATGGCAGTGGCAGCGTCGCGTTGCTCAACGTGACACCTGCAAGCCCCTTGATCAACCAACCAGTTTTTGCTGCAAATACGGCACAATCTGTTAGCATCAACATCGGAGGTACTTTGCCTACCTCGACCATCGCACGAGTCTCCATAACCGTTCCTAACGAATTTGGCGCCCCACTTCTCGCCAATGTCAGCGCTTCCGGTTCCGGACTAAATGCAGCTTCACCCAGCGTCACGGGTCAAACCATCACACTCACCGGCGTTGCCATTACGACCAACAACAATGTTGTCGTAACCATCTCAGGTCTAACGACTCCAGACACCAGCGCAGCACTCACCATCGACGGTAATTACTCATTCACCGTCTCCACTGCTGCCAGCAGCGGCGCGCTTACCGCGATCAGCCCAGCTAGCACCGCCTATGTTGTCATCCCCATCGCCAATATCCGCGATCAAGATGCCAACGGAGTTCCTCTCGACCTCAACAAAAAAGTCGCCATCCAAGGCATTTGCACCGAGGAAAATTTCAACTCGCCCACGCAAACTAGCGGCTACATCCAAAGCGCCAGCGGCGGCATGAACATCTTCTCTGGTTCGGTTGCGAGCCCACTCGTGCGCGGCAATGATTACATCGTCTTTGGCAATGTCATTCAATTCAATGGCCTCTCAGAAATCACTTTCAGCTCCGCAGCAAACGCGATTTTTAACCTAGGTGCCGCAACGGCCCCAACACCAGAAGTGGTGACTCTCACCACACTACTAGCCGCCCCTGAAAGCTATGAAGGAAAACTGGTGCGGATCAACACGCTCAGTTTGGCCGCAGGCGAAAGCGATACGTGGCAATCTCTCGCTGCGATCACTCTGACCGATGGCGCTCTCAACATTGATGCCCGCATCCCCATAGGCTCATCTGCGACAACGGCGCCATTCTATCCCATCTCGATCATCGGGATTTTCAACCAATTTGACAACAGCTCGCCTTTCGACAGTGGCTACCAGATCACACCACGTGACAACAATGATGTCATCAGTTCAAACCCTCCGTTCCTTACATGGGCTACAGGAGCCCCCTATAACCTAACAGGAAACGATGCACTCTTCGATGCTGATCCAGACAAAGACGGCGTGCCGAACGGCATCGAATTCATTTCTGGATCCAACCCCACCGATGCCTCCGATGCAGCCCTCAGCTCACCCACACTTGTGATCGACGGCGCACCAGGAGCCCGCAATGCGACGATCACCTATCGCAGCACTAGCATCTCTGATTACCTGAACCCTGTTCTGCAAATCTCAGATGACCTCCAAGCTTGGCAATCAGTCATCAACAATCAAAATGCGACCATCTCCAAAGATGACAACTTTTACGGCCCCGGCATCGACCGTTACACCGTGATCATCGACGCGAATGCCACCAAAGGCTTCGCTCGACTCTCAGCTCAATCCAACAATTGATCTAACAAAATCATTCCCGCCAATTGTTTATTCATGTTGGCAACAAGGGCAGCTTCACCGCTGCCCTTGTTCTTTGCAGCATGATTTGTCAGGACGATAAATTTGCATGATCACCCAGTCGCACAACAAAATCACCCAGTTCTTCCGTGGCATATTCCTTACATCCACTTTTTCCGAAAAACGCTTCGCGATCTTTCATCGCGTTTTGTTGGATCGACGAAACAGCACGCGTATGAATCACGGGCATCAAGTCGATAATTCCTTTTCTGCCAAGCTCGATGTAATCATAGCCATAACCACTGATGTTTTCCTCAGACAAATTCGGAGAAAAACTCTCCCACCCAGCGCGGGAAAAACAAGGCACCATGATTTCGACAAAATTAGTCAAACGCCCGACTCGTCCACCTCCTTGATCTGCCCACTTGCACTGCCGGGCACGAGTGATGCTATGCGACAAGGGAAACGGTGAGACGACACCTGGCTGACTCATGGCAAGATCATTCTGCGCAACAAGAGCGAGAAACACAGATACCTCTAGGCCGCGCAAGTCCATGTCGTCATCCCATATCATGATGTGATCATAGTGTGCCAACGATTCTGGCGAGAGGTGCCTCATTGCCAATTGCCACTTTCCTCCTCGATCTTTGATGTAGCGGATTTCGCCGCTGGCAATCAACCTACGCACGCTCTCAGGCAAGTCTGAATCATCATAGTGAATCAACAACACATCCACTCCCGCCTTCCTCATGCAAGCGATCGACGATTCTAACAAAAAGTGTGCGCCCCCGACAGGTGAGACATACAGCGCCTTGCCCTTGTATTGAGGAAATGCCTCACGATCCCATGAAGTCTGCTGAATGACGTAATGCCGCAGCGTTGCCGCAGCATCCAGGAGATCAAGTCCAGGCAAATACTCGCGCCCCCAAACAAACCAATCAAGAACTACTCCTCCCGCCTTCACTTCATAGCGCCCCATGCAATTGCCGTTCTTGCGAGAAAAATTCCCGTCGGCATAAAATTCTAACTCGTCTTTCCAATTCGCATGCAGCACTGGGACTGTGCAAGTGGGCAATGCAAAACATACGCTCTGCAACGCTTTCATTACGGCAAGGTCTGAACAAGGCCCAGTGATGAGTTCGTTTGCACGGCGCGGAGTTGGTTGATGCTCCCCACCCAGTCGATCTTCGATGCGCAATTTGACTCCGAGAACGAGCATATCACGTCGCAGGGAAAAATTGTCACCAAACGCTTCGCGCAATCTGACAAGCAGACTGCGCTGAACCATGATCCCCGCCTGCACCGCCGCCTCTTCTTGCCAATCATCCGCAGGTAGGATGCATTCCCAAGCGCCTTCACGCAACGCCAGCAGACGAGGCACGTGAAGAAATGTCTCATCCGTGCAAACAAAACACCAATCGGCACCTGCATTCATTGCTTCTGCGCGGCACAGTTCCTCACAACGCTCCCACATCCCTCGCTTGTCCAACGTTTCTGCTGCCTTCTGCTGCCAATGAGGAAACATTGCACATCTTTCATCAACGGCACAAGGCACTTCACCCTCAGGCAAATGAAAATGCAACTCGCCAACGCCATTCGTAAGCATTCCTCCCCATGTCTCTCGTATGGCCTGACGCCTTTGCTCACCACCGCGCTGGCAGAGAACATGCACGCGCACTGTGCCCGTGGCCAAGTCGGCCGGCAATGCCAGATCACCGAAGTTTTTCTTCTCCCGCACCAACACAGCCACAGGAGCACTGCGATGCAATTGCCAGCGCCCGACATCCGAGTGATGCAGGACCTTACGCAGAAAAAATGACGGTGAATCCATCCATTCCAATGCCATTTCTCGCGACACTTCTCCCCAATGCGTGAGACAACCTCGATGCCATTCGACCCATGTAGAGCACTCCCTTCTTACCAGACTTTCCACATCCAAGCCCATTTGCCTGAAGCAGGTGATGAAATAATGCTCATCAGGCGCAAAACATCCCTCCCATTCTGCTGTCCGATCTTCTGATAGAGCACACTCCACGAGATCACGACGCAGCACCATCCATTGATGCTGAAAATGCCACATCCCAGCCGTCATCGATGTGACAGCTTCACTGCGTTGACGATGTGAGTGTTTCATCTCCGCATAACTTTCCCAACCAATGCGCGAACGATCATCCAGCACCAAGCGTGCGCGGATTGCAGCCCAGCTTTTGATGGGCACACAACTCTCAGACAACAAGACAAAATGCGTCGCATCACTCTCCGCGAGCGCGGCTTTCATCAGCGCCAAGGTAGCGCGCACCAGCGAAATATTCCCCCATGCGGTCGGCATCGTCGGCACTCGTCGGGCCACACTCGCTAACCAATCCCCCACTGCCGCAGGTTCTTTTGCATGCAAAAAAATCGGCAACTCGTCCCCTGCATCGGCAAAAAATTCTTGCCAAATCTGTGGGTGCAATACGTCCCCACGTGTGAGAAACATGAATGCCATTTTCGGTTGTAAGGAGCACGCCACTTCCTCTGCACCTGCGCACCCCATTTCTTCATTGCCCGTATTCATGCACACGCCTCCGCTCAGCCCACCCGATCTTTCTGCGATTCTCCTGCCGCATGGCTCTTTTCTGATTTTTTCTCAGCCTCTTTTTCGCCTAACGAAAGCTCTTTCTCAAAATCAGTCTTCGCCTTTTTAAATTCACCCATGCTCTTTCCGATACCTCGCGCCAACTCGGGAATTTTTTTCGCCCCGAAAAGCAACATCACCACCACCAAAATGATCACCATTTCGGTAGGCCCTAAGCTCGGCAGAAATGCCACATTCTCCATCATATTGTAAAATCCAGCCATTTTCATAAAGTTGTTTCTGTGAGACAATACGCATCCATCGGCAATTGCACGATGACACCTTCCTGATCTTTCACCGCTGCTGTCCACGCGTAGGATGGCTGCAACAAAACCGTCGGTGGATGATCCACACAATGACGATTCCAATACGACTCTTCTGCCCACACCGCTTTGATGCCTTGGCGCTGATCCTGTTGCTCCATCTCGACGAGCCTTGCTAAGGCTGCGGAAAA
>JBIIAI010000348.1:0-3893 GCA_044239965.1 Akkermansiaceae bacterium | reverse complement strand
TCCTAGCTCAGAAGATGTCTGCGGACGAGATCGCTGCGGTTTCCTGGTCAGTCTCGATGGTGCGGGCGATGTCGGGTCGCGAGCGGGTGCTTGCCCGCGAGGACGACTGCCGGGTGAAGATTCTCAATCTCACCGGCACGGCAGACGCCATCGTCCCAATGAAGTTCACTCACTTCGATCTGAAGACCGGTGCACGACGAAACTACCGCGAACAGATGGCGGCCTACGCGCTCGGACTCATGGGCGCGTATTTCACCTCGTCGTGGACGGCGCACCTGCTCTTCTGCGACCAGCGCGAGATAGAGACGCACACATTTACCTACGAAGAAGCGCACGCCATCGTCGATCAAGTAGTCAAGGCCTACAACGACACGAAGAAGAAGCCCAGTGTTTGCGAATACTGCTCGTGGTGCGCGAAGGCGGACAGCTGTCCCGCACGACTCGCGATGGTCGATCAGGCACTCGAGGTAACCCAAGCGGGTTTCGACTTCGATGCCCTGCTCGCTGATCCTGAGCGACTCGGAGAATTCCTTGCCGCCAGTGCGGTGGTCGAGGACTTCCGTGAGCGAGCGAAGAAGATTGCTAGCGAACGACTCAAGACCGGCGGCGAAGTCCCCGGCTGGAAGCTCGTGACGCGCAAGGGTAGTGAATTCGTCGATTGCCAAACTGTTGGTCATCACATCCAGCGCATCGGCTTCGGCCCCGTGCTCGCGGCTTACGGAAATCTATCCGCTGCCAAGTTCCGCGACCTGTGGAGCCAGCGCATGCCCAGTGAACTCCCCTTCCCCGAGGAATCGGTGAAACACGCCCCACCCTCCACCTATCTCAAACAATCCAAATCCCCATCCAAAACCAAACCAAACTAAGACCATGCCATCCTATACCTCATCCACACCTCAAGAACGTCCAGATCATGTTGAACCTGGAGATTACCAAGTCGAAGTCATCGATGCGATTGAAACCGTTAGCAAAGGCGGCCACGAAATGATCGAGCTCAAGCTCCGAACATCAGCAGGCAGTTTGCTCTTCGACTTTCTCGTCTTTATCCCCACGGCCTTCTGGAAAATCGACGCCTTCCGCGCTGCGACTGGAGAAGTGGTGACTCCCGATCAAGATGTCGAGATCACTGCCGACCATGTCGTGGGCCGAACGGGCACCGTGCGACTGACCGTCGAGGAATACAACGGCAAGAAGCGCAACAAAGTCACTGCCTGGCTTGTGCCGACATCACCCACTAACAACAAACCTCAACCAGCACGTCGTAATGAAAGCAACCCCTTCTGAGAAAATGGGCCTGCGTGCCTATCAAATGAAAGCCCGGCAGGACATCCACAAGGGCTTTGAAGAATTCGATCGCCAGCTTGCGGTGCTCGCGACAGGAGGTGGCAAGACCATCTTGTTCAGCCGCTTGGCTCAGGATTACCAGCCTCGGCGCACCTTGATCCTCGCTCACCGTGAGGAACTTATCACCCAAGCTGTGGACAAGCTGCAAAGCTCAACAGGACTCATCGCCCAAGTAGAAATGGGCGATGAACGGGCCTCACTCGAAGCCCCGGTCGTCGTTGCCTCGGTGCAGACGCTCATGCGTGAAAAACGTCGTGAGCGATGGCCGCGCGATCACTTCGGCTTGGTTGTCGTTGATGAAGCTCACCATGCGCTAGCCGACAGCTATCTCAACACACTGGGTCATTTCGATGATCACGCGAAAGTGTTAGGAGTTACAGCAACTCCGGACAGAGGAGACCAAAAGAACCTCGGCAAATACTTCGAGAACATTGCCTGCGAAATCAGCCTGCTTGATCTCATTCAACAAGGATGGCTCTCACCGATCAAAGTGAAGACCGTTCCGCTCGGCATGGATCTGCGGAGTGTGCACACCACGGCGGGCGACTACAGTGCCGATGATCTCGGTCACGCGCTAGAGCCCTACTTGGAGCAAATCGCTGATGTCTTGGTCGAGCACCGTCATCGCAAGACGCTCGTGTTCCTGCCGCTCATCGCCGTGTCAAAACGCTTCGCGGAAATCTGCCGCGAGCGTGGGCTACTCGCCGAGCACGTCGATGGCCAAACCAACGAGCGGCAGGCGATCCTGGATCGATTCAAGCGAGATGAGACGCGCGTCTTGTGCAATGCGATGCTCCTCACCGAGGGCTATGACGAACCCAGCATCGACTGCGTGGTTTGTCTGCGCCCGACGAAAGTGCGTGCTCTCTATTCGCAGATCATCGGGCGCGGCACACGTCTCTGGCCGGGCAAGGACCACCTTCTCGTTCTCGATTTCCTCTGGCAAGCGGAAGAGCACAGCCTCATGCGTCCCGCGAACCTGATTGCCGAGGATGAAGTGGATGCCAGAGCACTCACGGAAAAACTCGGTGGCGAGGGCGACCTCGAAGAAGCACGAGAACTAGTGAATGCGGATCGCACCCGATCACTCACCGAGAGGCTCGCCGCCAACCGCATGCGCCGTGCCAGTGTGCTTGATCCGCTGGAGCTTGCTGTGACGCTCAACGAGGCGGCGCTGGCCGACTACGTGCCGACGATGTCGTGGCAATCGCAGGCTCCCTCGGACAAGCAGTTGCAGGTGCTGGCCAACTTCGGTCTGGATCCTCAGACGATCCTGTCCCGTGGCCAAGCTTCCCTACTCCTCGACCGCCTGATCAGCCGACGCAAGCTCGGTCTTGCCACGCCGAAACAAGTCCGCGTGCTTCGCCGCTACGGCCACGAGCACCCGGAAACTACCACCTTCCACGATGCGAAGGTCATCCTCGAACAACATTTCACCACTCACTAATTCACACCGATGGCACGATACAAATCACCTGGGCTATCCATGGCCTTGCCACGTCGCACGCTGGAATACCTTCAGCGTGGGGCGAGCGAGGGCATGCGCAATGCCGAACTCTTTGATGCGACCTGTCAGTTCCGCGATGCCGGTCACCCACTGGAAGAAACGGAAGGTCAACTTCTCGCCCGCGCACTGGCCGACGGGCTCACCGAATCCGAAGCACGGACGACCATCCGCTCGGTCTATGCACGCTCGTCCCGCGAGTCATTAGGCGCAGGCACGGCGGTCATACCAAAGACAAATCCCCTACCTCGACCAAACAAACCGACTGAACGGTATCACGAGCGATCGACGATGACATTGCCTGAAATTATGGAGGACGGGTTTGTTCGTTTGTTGGACCGTTGCTTTCAGCCGCAGGAATTTGTGGCGATCTCGCCCGCTGCGGAGAACGAAGAAGGAGAAATCGTTCCGCGCCGAGGCGTGACGCTGACGGCCGCTGAGTGGAAGGCGAAGGTCGCGGCCAAGGGTGGCATTCATCGGGTCTTTGGCACCAAGCTCGGGCTATTTTTGCGCATCAACCCAATGCGTAAGGACGGCGCGAAAAACGAGGACGTCACGGCATTTCGTCATGTGCTGGTTGAGTTCGATCACGATGAGGCAAGCAAGCTCATCCCGAAGGAAGAGCAATACCATGCGATTGTGGCCAGCGGCATGCCGGTCGCTGCTTTGATGGACTCGGGCAATAAGAGCCTGCATGCGTGGATCCGCGTCGATGCGCCCGACGAGAAGGAATACAAGCGTCGTGTTGAAATCATCTGGGAATGGTTTTCTGGGATCAACCTGGACAAGCAGAACCGCAATGCCTCGCGTCTCTCACGTTGTCCCGATGGCTGGCGCACAGTGGACGGTGAGCATCGTCGCCAGTCGCTCCTCGCCCTAGAGTTTGGTGCGGAATCATGGACGGCATGGGAGGCGCAAAACGACGTGAAGCCAGATGAATCGTTCATTCCTGTGTCAACTCTCGCCACCTATGACACCAGTCACGATCCAAACAACATTCTCGGCCAGCGTTGGCTTTGTCGTGGTGGATCACTGGTCGTGGTCG
>JBIIAI010000023.1:0-28852 GCA_044239965.1 Akkermansiaceae bacterium | reverse complement strand
AGCCATTGCTGCGACGATGCGCGGCGACGACACGATAGGCTTGCAAAACAAGCTGAGCTTGCTCTCCAGCGACGGAGGTATCGTGCAGAAAAGGTCGCGCGGATTGGAGCTCGGATGCCAGAAACTCAACGCGCTTGCTTTCTTCCCATTGTGCGTAGTTTTCGCCATCGGAAATACCAGCGGCGTGGAGGAGTTGGGCGATGGCTTGATCGTGAAACTCCGAGTTTTGGCGGATATCGAGTGTGGCAAGGTGGAATCCGAAAATTTGGAGCTTGTGGCGCAGCGGGCGAATGTGCTCTTCGACGATCAATTCACAGCCGTTGGAGGAAATGGTTCGGGCGATGAGTGCAAGATCGGCATCGACTTGCTCGGGGCGTTGGTAGATGCAGAGGGTGCCGTCCATTTCCTCGGCATGCTTAATGGCGAGCATCATGAGCGAGGCCAATTGACGCCATGGTTCCTCTCCGAAACGGTCAAAAATTTCTGAGGTGAGTTCCTCGGGAAGTGCAGCGGCGAGTTCTTGAATGCGGCTGGTCATTTCCGCAGGCACTTGATTGAGGTGCAGCGAAAGGGTGAGGGTTTGTGAGAGGTGAGAGAGTTCTCGTTGAAGAAGTTGGAAGGCGCCGCGGCGGAGAAGCTTGAGGGCTTTTTCGGTGACTTCGGGGGTCACGAGCGGGTGACCATCACGGTCGCCGCCGATCCATGTGCCAAAGCTCAAGCGCGGGATGTTTCCAGCTGCACGGAGGAGGTCGAGCGGGAAGCCTGCATCGCGCCAGGCCTCCGTAAAGTGGAGATCGAGCCGATCAAGAGCGGCGGGAAAGAGATCGCGCAAGTAGTGAATGGCGTCTCGTAATTCGCGGAAAATATCGGGGCGCGTGAGGTGAATTTCACCAGTGCGCCACAGTGTTTGCAGAGCGGTGACGATGCGATCACGGATACGGCGCTTTTCGCGGTTGGTGAATTTGGGAAACTCGTAGCGAACCAGTTCATCGTAAAGCGCGCGGTGGCGTTCGCGAACAGAGGCGCGTTTGGCCTCGGTCGGGTGGGCCGTGAGTACGGGCTGCACATCGACGTCTGCTAAGACGGAAAGAATTTGCTCGGGGCTGAGGCCGATGTTTTGCATGTCGCGCAGTGCCTGAGGCCAGAGACCGCGGATGGAGGTCGCTCCGAGTTCTTTTTCTCGCTCACGGCGGATGGCGGCTGCCACGCGTTCCTCGACCATGTTGAGGAGTTGGAAGCCAATGGAGTATAGCTGCTGAATGCCTTCGGGTGGGGCTTCATCGGGCACTTCTTGATCGGACCAAGGAAGGTAGGGGAGAAGTTTGTCTTCACCGAGGCCTTTGAGTGCGTCGCCGAGACATTCGACGAGAAATGTTAGAGTTTCATCGATGAGTTCGAAGCCCTCGAGGCGAAGACGTTGGCGAGCGATTGGTTCTTGAGGCACAAAGAGAAGTTCGGTTAGATGGCGAAAAATGAATTGGCGTAGTTTGCCGAGATGAAACTAAGCAAGCAACGTGCCGATTTCGCGGAAAATCAGCACTGGGATGTTCTAAATGAAGTCGCCCGAGGTGTCGAGAGCGATGCGATGCATGACGAGCAATTTTGCGCCGCAGAAATGAATTAGGGAATGGTGCAGTATTACTTGGCAGCAGGTTGGCTGAGAAATTTTTTGCGCATTTCTGCTGCGGCAATCAGTTGCTTAGCTTGGCTGATGCTATCGAGCAGCGCCATGGCTTCTTTTTCGTATTGCCGAGCTTTAGCGTATCCAGCTTTGTCGGGAACGATCTCGGGGTTGCTGTAACGATTTCCATAGGAATCGTAGCTGTTGCGGTAAATTGTTCTAGTGCGTGATCGCTCGATCTGGGCATTTTGCATCAGATTATGGCGTCGAGTTTGTGCATCGCTGATTTTGAGCTGCATCATGTTGATGTAGCCATCGATTTTGGCGATAGAGAGCTCGTTGGTGTCGAATTTTTCTGACAAGTCAGAGCTGGAGGTTGACTTGTTTTCAAGTTCACGCGCTATGGCTTGCTCGGTGGCGATGGCAATTTGCTGTTCGCGCTTCTTCTGTTCTTCCGCCTTGGTGAAGTCGAATTGGTATTTTTTTTGAAGTTCGATGGGCAAGCGTTCAAATGCGATGCGACCTACGCCTCCAGCATGGTTGATTTTGATGCCTACGGCATCGTGGCTGACGATGGTGACATCATTGTATTCACGGCCATCGCGCGTGGTAAGTTTTTCTAATTTCTGTGGTTCCGCCATCGCAGTCATGGCACTCATCAAAAACAGAATTGCTGAAATTTGTTTCATGGAAGCGATCTAGCAGAATGTTGAGAATCTGTCAATCGAAAAGCATTTCCGAACGTGGTGAAGGTCGATTACTAAGCAGAAGGTCCTTTTTCTTCCTGCGAGGCAGGTTGGAAGGAAGGGGTGGTGGGAGGTGAAGTGGGCACGAGAGGTTCGATATGCTCGACGGGAATCCAGCCGCGGGTCTGGGTGGCAAAGGCAACATAAATCCAGCGATCACTGCGTTGGATGACTCGGCACAGTGAGCCTCCTGGTGCTTGGATGACCTGCCCTGCGCTGCGCGAGGCATCCGCAAAAATGGTGGCTTTATCAATCACGATCACTGCTTGATCGGAGTAGGGGGCAAACTGGGAGTCATCTGGGTAGTAGTGTCTTCCGACGGCACAAGCGATCGATAGCAATGGGGCGATGACCAGAGCGGCAACGGCGGCGATGCGCAGTTTACTGCCAGAGCTGGTGGCAGGAAATATGAGCAAGCTAATCACCGCGGCCCACGCGCAAGCAAATAGTGAGGTGGTCAGCCATGACTCGGGAATCTGCGTGAGTTTGTATTGGTAATCCGGGCGCTTGATCGTGAGGGCGCCGAATTTTCTCTCAAGAAACCGCAGGTTTTGGCGGGCTTCAACGTGCTGGGGATCGACCATGAGTGCGCGGCGGTAGTAGAGGGCTGCTTGTCCTTGCGAGCCGGAGCGGTAGCAGGCATTGCCGATGTTGTAGAGAGTGGCGGCACTCAGGGTTTCATAGGGGCCTGAGGATAGCCATTTGGTGATCGCTTCTTTGTAGTTGCCTTGCTCATACAATTGCTCAGCTGTGGGAGTTGGCGCGATTTCCTCAGCTGACGCAGGAGGGGAAATGCAGCATAGCCCTAGTCCGAAGATTGCTAACATCACGAGCTTTCGCAGGGTTTTAAGAATCTCTTTGCGACGGGATGAGGTCATGACTGGTGGGTTGGCGGTTGGCAAAAAGCAAGACTGATCACGCTCATCGAGGATTGATTGGATTTCCGACGATGGTTGTTGGGATGGGCTCCATTTTTCGATAAAACGGCCAGCGTGACGGAGAAACTGAGCTGGATCGTCAGAGGCTTGTTCAAGTAGTTTCCAATCAGCTTTCCGTTCGATCATGCATGGTGTGGGGCGCATGCGGAGAAGTAATTTTCGATAGAAAATCGCAAAACAAAGCACGAGTGTAACGATGAGCGGAATGAGATGCCAAAGATGTGGTAGCGCGATGGAGGAGGAGGGTTGGGTCAGTGCTGAGCCGCGGATGATGCCGAGAATGTCGGTCATTTTCTCAATGGGGATATCGGCTGCGGCCGGTATCATCGCGACGTTGTTTGGCGACTGCATGACTGCCGTGGATGGAGCTACAGTGAGCGGAATCGGTGGGGTGCTCACTACCTTGTATTCACCGAGATCCGGATCGAAATAGGGCAATTGAAAAGGTGGCACTAGTAATTGGCGTGAAGTCGGCCGCATAAACTGTTTGAACGTGACGGTGCCTTTCTGGAAGCGACGTTCTTCTCCCATTTGATTGCGTGTGGCATCGTAGAGCTTCCATCCCTCAGGATCAGATAGGATCGGGGCATCCATGGAATCAAGGTTGCCTTTGCCTGAAACTTGGAGTTCTACGTTGATGGGATCTCCTTCGCGAAGTTCGGTATCGGATACGCTGGCATCGATTGTGAACGTTCCAATGGCATTGGTGAAGCCTTTAGGGGGATTGGGTGGTAAGGGTTTTGCATCCAGCTCTAGCGCTCCTGCATTGAGATAAAGTGGCAGAGCATTGCGCTCGAAGCCGAATTGGCCGAGCACATTTTGTAGGGCGATGAGGCGTATCTTCGCGGGGCCGACGCGCACTTTGCCTGCTTGGGATGCTGACATGTTGCTGGGGTAGGAGGCGCATTGGTAATTTGCCCCTAACAAAATCACATTGCCGATTTGTGGTCGTGGCTCAAAGCGCCATGCGGTGATACCACTCCGTTCGAAGTCAGGAATGCCCCATTCCTCGATGCGGATGTTAGCGGGGAAATACACCTTAAGCTCGACGGGGACGATTTCACCCACATATGGATTGGTTTTTGTAGTCTTGAAAAATGCCGCATAAGGGATGATCTCGTCGCCGATCTTGAGCTCAGAAAAATTGAGTGATTTTGCATCGAATACCTCGAAACTGATCGGATCGCTTTCAACGGTCTCGTCGCCTACACGCATGGTGATTTTCGGAATGGTATGGGCGCCAACCTCGAAGGAGCTGATTTGGTATTGATAAACGTAACCGATTTTGCGTCCAGGAAGTATGGTGGTGTTTGGGCCGCCAAAACCACGCGGTTGCACTACGACTCCGGGGATGGCAGGTAAGCGTAGCGATTCAGGTGGCGTGACATCGGCAAGGGTGATTTCCATCACGGTTTGCTCGCCACGTACGATGAAGCGACTTGCAAGGGATACCTCAAGGGAGGCGGCCTGTGTCAATGCGACCATCGCTAAGGTGATGAGGGCTGAGATGAGATTTTTCATGAGCTAAATATTTCGATATATGAGTTACCAATCTTTTTCGGGTCGGCGGAATTCGAAACGACCGGGCGCGACGATTCCTCGTTGTAAGTCGGCATTTTCGTTTAGTTTGCGTAGAGCCGACTGCTCTTTGGTTTCGCCGGGTTTTTGGTCAGCGCCGTGTTCGTTTTTGGGGTCAGGTTTTTCATCTTTCTGCTTGCCATTGGGATCGTTACCTTGATTTTTATTCCCTGATTTGCCATCGCCAGGAGAGCCTTCTTTGCCTTTACCTTCGCCATCTCCTTCACCCTCGCCTTCCCCTTCAGGATCTTGACCTTCGCCTGGACCCTCACCCTCGCCCTCGCCTTGACCACCCATTTGCGCTTGCATCTCTTTTTTCTGATCCTCCAGAGCCTTGCGCAGCATTTCCAGATAAGTTTTGCTGGTATGATGGAGTTGTTTCGCTTCGGGGTTTTGAGGGTCCATACTCAGAATGGATTGTGCATGTCTAACGGAATCGGCCCAGTTAAGCATTACATTGCGCATGGTGCGATAGCCCTCTGATGGCGTTTTCGCATCCGTTTTATCGTCCTTCATCCATTCGGCCACGCGATCTTTGAAATGCTCCTCGAATTGAGCGGGGCCAAATTCGAGCCCGGGATAATTTTCACCGCTAGAGAGTTCTTGCCAGCCGAGTTGGAATAGCAAATGACTGAGTCCCTGATGCGCCGCTTTGCGAATGGCGGAATCTTCTGTGGTTAACGCTTGTGAGTATGATTTGCGAGCCTCGGGAAACTCACCGAGCCGGTATTCGGCTGTTGCTTTGCCTAACATCAGGGACGAGTGCTCAGTGCTGCCGGGAACTTCGTCGGCGGCTAACATGGAGAAAATATCACGAGCTTGGGTAAAATCATTCCCCTCCATTGCTGCGCGGGCATCGGAGATCGATGCATCAGTTTCCCCATGGGTGGGAGTGGCCATCATGAATGCGAAGGCAATCATTGCGGTGGACGTAGTGATTCTTGATACTGCGCGCCAGCGAGTGCTGAGCAGAATGGCTGCTAGTAGTAAGAGTATTGCTGGAAACAAGGTCCATTGGAAAAGTTCTTGGGCAGAAATTTTTTCACGTCCCTTGAGCTCGAACGACTCCAAATCTGAAACAGCGGATTTGATCATGGCGGGGATGTCTGCGGATGATTGAGCAATGGTGAAACGCCCACCTGCTTGCTCGGCGAAATTTCTCAGGGTAGCAGTCTGTAGTCGGCTGATGACGACATCACCCTTAACATCTCGAAACTTTCCATCGGCTTCTTTTTCATCAGGAATAAAGCCGCCATCTTCGGTGCCAATGCCAACAGCGAAAACGTAGGTGCCCGATTCCTTGATGTCTTGCAAGGTATTGAGAATCTTTGGCGAGTGCTCTTCACCATCGGATAGAACCAGTAAGCCATTGTTCGTCTGAGCGGTTTCCTTAAGCGTGGCAACAGCCAACTTGATTGCGCTGGCTAGGTCCGAACCACCTGTGGGAATGGAATCATAATCCAGTTGTTCTACTGTCTCACGAACGGCGCTGTGATCTATGGTGAGAGGGGCAAAAAGAAAGGGCGAACTAGAAAATCCGACAACACCAATGCGATCGTTGGGCAATGTTTCTAGCAGTTCATAAATCAAGGCCTTGGCTTGATCCAAACGAGAAGGGGATAAGTCGCCCGTTTTCATCGATCTTGAGAGGTCTAACACAATGATCAAGTTTCGACCTTTAGTATTTTCCACTTTTTTGCTCTCATCGATTTGTGGACCAGCCACACTGATGATCATGAACAAAATGGCTAACAGCAGTGCGGAAAATCCGAGCCATCGGGGCAGGGAAGAGGCGCGATTGATCAAACGGCTGCGCAGGCGATCTGCCACAAATGCCTTCCACACAGAGCGTTTGCGCTGCACCGCAATCAGAGCGATGATGACGAGCAATGGCAGGAGCAAGATGAAGAAAAATGCGTAGTAGTGAGCGAAGGACATGGCGGCGGAGTCAGTTCACACTGGGCGGAGGGTTGACTGCGATGAGCAGGGCGGCAAGAGCTGCAAGCAATAATGCGGGGTAAAGGAACCACAGATAAAGCTCGCGATCCTCGGTGACGGTATACGTTTTACGTTCGGTTTTTTCGAGCGCATCAATGGTGCGAAAGGTGTTTTTTAATTCGGCATTGGTCTGTGCCCAATAATTTTCACCACCAGTCAGTCGAGAGACTTCTTGCAAGGTTGGGAGATCGAATTCTTGGCGCGGAAAGCGTTGGATGTTGCTACTGACCCGACCGTCTTTGGTGCCGAGGGCGACTGCATAAATTTTGATGTCGAGATCAGCCGCATACTTGGCGGCATCGATGGGAGAAATTTTGCCCGAGTTGTTTGCACCATCGGTAATGAGCACAATGATTTTCGACTTGGCATCACGGGCGTGGAGTCGTGTCGCGGCGGCAGAAATGGCAGAGCCGATTGCTGTTCCTTGCTCACGAACGGTGCCTGCTCCGTATCCGTCATTTTTGGTGAGCTTGACGCGAGCTAATCCATTGAGTAACCAATCGTGATCTAACGTAATGGGGCTAATGTGGTAGGGTTGACCCGAGAAAACTACGAGGCCGATGCGGTCATCGGGGCGATTTTTCACGAAATTCGTCACAACTGCTTTGGCGGCATCAAGGCGTTGGAGCGGAGTGCCTGAGCTATCATAAAAGTCATCGATCTCCATGGATAGAGAGACGTCAAAAGCAATCATGATGTCGACACCCGATGCCGTACGATTTTGGAATTCCTCACGCCAAACGGGGCGGGCGAGAGCAAGAATGGCAAGAGTTAACGCCGTAAGTAAGAGGGGAATACTGAATGCTCCTGGACCTTGGCGCAGTTTTTTTCCTAACGATACAAGGACACTGAGAGATGAGAAAGTAAGTGTCGCCTCCGCACCTCGTCCTCGGCGCAAGAAAAGAATCGCGATGGCAGGGATGAGCAAGGTCAGCCACCAAGGAGAGAGGAAATGAAATTGAGAAAAGAGGGAACTCATGGCGTTTGAGGTGTAGCAGCGCGCGCTGATTGATGCCAATGATGAAGGGCGGTAGCTGCATCCTCGATCAATGAGGGGTGCGTGCTAGAAGATTCGTTAGGTGCATACTTGTAACGCGCAAGTGTCGCAAAGAATTGGGCGATTTCGCTCCGCATTTGTTCTGGTAAACTTGCGAGAGCATTGTGCCGTGCCATGAATTCTTCATGGGTCTCGAATAAAGATGAATCTTGTAACGCAGTAGCAAAGTAGCTGCGTAGCGTTAGAGAGGCGGCAGTTGCTTGTTGTAAGAGTGATGGCAGAGAGCGGGATTGCTCCAAGCTGGCGAGAGCTTGCCGATAAGCTTGTTCCGCAATGGCTTCAGGGGAAGTTTTTCGTGTGCGGTTCAAGCGGAATAGCCAGATGCTACAGACGATCAGGAGGATAGCGATTACCCAGATCCACCAAGGAATGCTGGGTGACGGCAGAAGGTGGTTGACATCAGGGATGTCGGGCAAATCCAGCGTTGGTGGTGTTTCTTCCATGAATGTTTCAGTAGCGAAAAAAGGAGGACTATTTCAGCGTCCGCGTTTGCTGATGCGCCGTTTGAGGAGTGCGTGAAGCGCGGGAGTGGGGTCTTGATTGGTCTCTAAGTCGGCAAAATCAAGGCCGTGTTTTTTGAATAAAGAGAGCACACCTTCGTGTTGGCGTTTCATCAGTTTTTCATACGCCATGCGAAGGTTGGAGTTCGAGGTATTGATCGAGGTTTGCCAGCCTGTTTCGGCATCTTCCAGAGTCACGCGACCAGCTCGCGGTAGTTTTTTTTCTAACGGATCGGTGACGCGGATGGCAATGCTGTCGTGCTTGGCGGCAAGCTTCCCGAGTGGTTTATCAAGCGGATCTGCAAGGAAATCTGAGATCAAAAACACGAGAGACTTCCGCGGCAGCGCTTGCAATAAGGTCGAGGCTGCGGCTTCGATGGATGTGCCAGGCTTGGTAGGCTGTGCAACGAGGATTTCTCGAATCAAACGCAATAAATGCTTGGTGCCTTTCGCGGGAGGAATGAACATCAGCGTCTCTGCTGCAAAGAGTAGCAGTCCACATTTGTCTCCATTCTGGAGAGCAGAGAAACCTAGCGTTGCGGCGATCTCGGCAGCGATTTCACGTTTAGAAAACTGCACAGATCCGTAGTCTGACGAACCGCTAACGTCCACTGCAATCATCACGTTGAGCTCGCGTTCTTCGCGGAATTTGCGAATGAATGGAGATCCCATGCGCGCGGTGACATTCCAGTCGATAAAACGAATTTCATCACCGTGCTGGTACTCGCGGAAGTCATCGAAGTCGAGCCCTTGGCCCTTGAAGGAGGATTGGTATTCTCCCGAAAAGGATTCTCGCACGAGCCTGCGGGCCTTGAGTTCGAGCTTGCGAACCCTGGCCATCATTTCTTCCACTTGTTCGTCAGCTGTCATGCGTAGAGAAAATTACGGGACGGGGATTTTCGAAACGAGACGTGCGATGATGACGTCGGTATTAACGTTTTCTGCCTCTGCTTCGTAGGTCACCAAAATCCGGTGACGGAGTACATCGTGGACCATGTCTTTGACGTCTTGGGGGATTACATAGGCGCGGCCGTTCATAAATGCGCGGGCACGAGCGCTGAGCGCAAGATTGATCGTGCCGCGAGGTGATGCTCCTGCTCGAATGAGGTTTTTCAGAGGCGCGTCATATTTGATCGGGTCGCGAGTGGCATTGATGATTTGAACGATGTATTGGCGGATCGCTGGGTCGATGTAAACTGTGTTTACGAGTTCGCGTGAGTAAGCAATTTGCTCGGGGGTAGCGACGGTGTGCGTGATGTAAGCTGGGGCCGAAGTCGCCATGCGATCGAGGATGATCAACTCTTCTTCGGGAGTAGGGTAGTTGACTGTGACTTTGAGCAAGAAACGATCAAGCTGAGCCTCGGGAAGTTGATAGGTGCCCTCTTGATCGATCGGGTTCTGCGTTGCCAAAACAAGGAATGGTTCAGGGAGTTTGTAAGTTTTATCCCCCAGTGTAACCTGACGCTCTTGCATCGCCTCTAGCAAAGCAGATTGCACTTTAGCGGGAGCGCGGTTGATTTCGTCAGCGAGAATCAAGTTGTTGAAAATGGGCCCTAGCTTAGGCGCAAACGAAGTCGATTGCGGATTGTAGACCATGGTGCCAACCAGATCGGCGGGCAGCAAATCTGGAGTGAATTGAAAACGTGAGAAAGTGGTGTGGAGACAGCCAGACAGAGCCTTAACAGCCAGTGTTTTCGCGAGACCTGGCACGCCTTCGAGCAAGATGTGTCCATTGCAGAGTAGACCGATCAGTAGGCGATCCACCAATTGATCTTGGCCGACTAGCACCTGCGCCATCTCGGTTTTTACGGCTTGGATCCAGTGACTGGTTTCGGCAATGCGGGCTTGGGATTCTTCAATAGTCATGAGTGATGGATGTTAATCGATGCAATATGGGGTAGTAACGACGCTGCGCAACTTGATTGTGCAATCAAATGCGATTTTCACGAAAAAAGTTCACGCAGCGCTGCAATGTAGAAACGTGGAATCACAGGCAAACACGACGGAACAACTCATCGAGCGGCAGTTGCATGCCAATATAGAAATCTCCGAATTCACCGTAGCGGGCTGATACTTCATCAAAGCGCATTTCATAAACGATGGCTTTGATGTCGATCGTGTCTTTGGCAAGTAGGGTGACGCCCCATTCGTGTTCATCGAGGCCTGTAGAGCCAGTGATCAATTGCAGAATGCGACCTGCATAGGTGCGGCCTACGCGCGCGTGGCCAGACATCAGTTCACGACGAGCATCAAAATTCAGCGAATACCAATTGTCATTGCCGCTGCGGCGTTTCGACATCGGGTAGAAACAAACAACTGGCCAGTCTGGCAATACAGGATAGAGGCGATGCTTGAGATAGTGAGTCATGCGCTCCTCAAATTCCTTAAGTGCGGTCTGGAATTCAGGAGAGCCCTCCGTGAGTCCCTTTTCACCAAGAAGTGTTTCCTTGATATATTCTTCAGAGGTGGTCGTGTATTCCGAGCTCTCCGTTTGTGAAAGGTACGAGTAGCAAGGATTCAGAATGTCTGGTCCGAGCGAGAGGCTGAGTCGTTTTTCAAAAGCATTGGCGATTTGCAGATCGGGAGTGAGCAACATGAAACCGATGTCGGCCTTGGGTGTGGCGATCGAGAACGTAAGAAGATGTGTGTCCTTGGTGGATCGAATTTCTTGCACGAGTTCGGTCATGTTGGTTTTGGCCGCTCGCTTTTCCTCTTGGCTAAGGCAGTTCCATTGGGAGTGGTCGATTTGATAAAACAAATGCATGACATGCCAGCCCTCGCGCGGGATCAGTGGTGTGGTTTGTGTGCTCATAAAGTATTAGGAAATGGTTAACGACGCTCGGTGTCGATTGGGGTGGTAAATAAAAGTCGAAATTGATCGCTGCTTGCATTGTCAGATGGTCCCTCATAGACCTTGATTGTCCACGGTTTACCTTGTCCAGCGCGGTAGGCTTCTTGCTCGCCAAAGTCAATAAAGCCTGCGGTGGAGGAAAATGCTCGGGTTTTCTCCGCGGATAGACTGAACTTTCCTTGTGAGAAATTTTGCGTCACCGTATCACCGACAATGTCGCCTTTTTCATTGTGAAACATCACTCGTAGAGCTCCCTGCGTGGCTTCGCTCCCGAGGGTGATCTCGATGACGGGCAGTAACTTGACATCAAGCTTAATTGGATCTCGATTCGGCCCCTCCTTGATCGGGGCGCGCCAATAAGTGACAACACTTGCCACCTCGGCAATCTGTCCTTTCACAGGGTAATCCGGCTTTGCGTAAAGGTTTGTTTCGACTTTAAGATTGGCACGATAGGAGCGCAGTGTGAAGAATGCCCCAATGATAATGATCAGGAGAAAAGCCACCGAAGCTATGGCTTCTGTGCGGGAAAACTTAGTGATTTGAATCGAGGGAGTAGCGGTAATTGCTGGCGTAGGATTGGGCGCGTCTTCTAGTTCACTTGATGCGAATGATTCTTTTTTCTCGGGTTCTACTGTTTTTGTTGAAGTAGGCTCAGGTTTTTCTACTTCAGCCGTAACTGCCTCTAATACGGGCATTTTGGGCTCAGGTGCGATACTTTTCTCAGCGATTGGCTTGGGCGCTTCGGCATCGATTTTAGTCACAATCGGCACGATTTCTTCATCGGTAGATTTTTCAGTGGAGTCTGCCTCAGGTGTGATTTCGTCACTAAAATCTCCCCAGATTTCGTCTTCAGTAGGTGCCACAGCTAAGCGGCTTGGCAAGGCGTATTTCGATTCGCTCGGATTGGAATGTGCGACGTCGATCGAGTGTACGGAGATGTTGCGTTTAACAGAGGGCTTATGATATTCAGATACTCGAGATTCCGTAGCTTCATCCGTCTCGGCAAATGGCCTGGATTCCTCATCGTTTGCAATAGATTTTTCCTGTGTTTTCGAGGTGGCAGCGTCTTCAGTTATTTCGAGTGTAGTGGTTTCTTCCACGGGAGTCACTCCTGGGTCGTTGAGTGAGTGATCGTCCTCCAAATTCCAAAGATCCATCTCCTTGTCATAGGTGCCTTTGTTTTTTTGTAGTTTGGGCAACTTGGGACTGCGAACCGGTTTAGGCTTTTGGTTATCAGGATTCGATTGTGACATAGATTGGGATGAACAGAAGGAAAGTACCCAAGAAAAAATCCAAAATAAAGAGAAAAACGAAAAAACTGATTGCAAGAACGAGCAAATGAGGCGATGGAAGCGGTGCACAACCACTATCAGTATGGCTGACAAAGAAGATCGTAACCAAGAAAACGTTGTAGGCAAGTTTTATGTCGATAGTTCCTGTATCGACTGTGATTTGTGCCGTGAAACGGCTCCGCAAAATTTCACCCGCTCCGACGACGAAGGCTACTCGTTTGTTTACAACCAGCCTACGACTCCGGAGGAGGAAGAGCAATGCCGTGAAGCGATGGAGGGATGCCCGGTTGAGGCGATCGGTGACGATGGCGAGTAAGCCGTCGAAAAAATGGAGTGCGCAGGAATTTCTGCGCCGTCAGGTCAAACGCGAGTGGAGGGGTTTTGATGATGCCCTTGATCTCAATGCAGGCATTCATTTGCCATCTGAATTCATAGCTGAGATCATCCGCAGTGCTGGCCTCGCGGAGGGAATGGAGGAGGAAAAACTACGTTCGCTCTGGGCGGATCTAGCAGGCCCCTACATCGCGAAGGCGAGCCAGCCACAATCCCTTAAGCGAGGGGTGCTCACCATCCGCGTGACACAACCGGCCATGCGTTTCCATCTGGAGCAAATGCGTGGGAGTTTGTTGAAGAAAATTCAGCAGGCTGCCGGCAATGACAAAATCCAGTCCATTCGTTTTTCCGTAGGATAACTTTTATGTATCGTAACTTAATTTTTGATTGGTCTGGCACTTTGGTTGATGACTTGGGCCCGACCTTGGAGGCAACCAATGCCGTTTTTGGCATTCACGGTCGTGCTGCGATGGATCGCGATGAATTTCGTCGACTTTTCCGTCTTCCGTATTCGGAATTTTATGAAGAGCATCTTCCTGGCATTGCTCTTGCAGATTTGGAGCATCACTTTCGCAAGGCCTTTGCGGAATCTCCTGTTGCTGTGACCGTTTTGCCTCATGCACGTGAGAAGTTAGAGTGGTGTCGTGAGCACGGTGTGCGTTGCTTTGTACTGACCAGCATGGATCGCGATACCTTCGAAGGGCAACTCGATGACCTCAATATGCGGCATTACTTCGAGGCTACATATTCGGGTGTGGTGGACAAACGCGAAGTCATCGGGAGTTTGGTCGAAAACCATGAACTCGATGTCTCACAAACCGCATTTCTTGGCGACATGATCCATGACATTGTCACCGCTAAGCATGGCGGAGTAGCAAGTGTGGCTTTGCTGACGGGATATACTCACCGCGAGGTACTGCAGGCACAGCAGCCAGATTGGCTCATGGCAGATCTTCTCGAATTCCGTGAAATGTTAGATCAACACCGTAGTAGTTCATGAGTGGAAAAATTTTTATCAACGGTCTGAGAATCTCATGTCACGTGGGTGTTCCCGACGAGGAAATTGCGGTAGCTCAGGAGCTGTCATTCGATGTTGTGTTGACCGCGCAGCAAGACTGGACAGAATTGCATGATGACATCGCTAAAACCATCGATTACGCTGAAGTGGTAACAGACTTGGAAGAGCTTGTGCAGAGCAAACCAAGGCGTTTAATTGAGACACTTGCGGTCGAGCTGGTGGATTTCTTGTTAGATAATTATTCGGTATCGCACGTTAGCGTGAAGGTCTTTAAAGTGATACTACCACAGACACGCTCCGTGGCGGTGATGGTAGAAAAAAATAGGCGTCCGGAGTGACCGAGACGCCTGATTCTAAATCAGTGAGTTAACTTATTTGTCCTTGGGCGGTGCGTCATTGACTTGCTGATCAACCTTGCTTCCGTAGAAGCTCTCAATGTAGCCAAACTCGATGAGGGTATCTTGCCACGGAGCGGTGATATCGGGATTGGCAAAAACTCGATTGGCAATCTGCATCCATTCTTCGGCCTTCATGACGTCGTTATCGCGGAAGCAGAGGGAAGCTTGCGCGTAGTAGTAGAAGGGTGAGTCATCATCGAGTGGATTGTATTTTTCTGCTAGGGCATTTACTTCGGAATCTTTTCCTTGGGCAATTTTGCAAAGTAAAATCTTAAACTCGACGAGTCGACGTGTAGCGATGTCGCCTTCGGGTAACTTTTTCAGAGTAAGCTCTAGTTTTTCCTCAGCTGATTTCCACTGACGCGTCACAAATTCTAGCTCTGCGATGTTGAAAATGACTGCTGCGAGACCGGGTTCAAGGGCTAAGGCTTTGTCAAACTCAACACGGGCTTTTTTAAAGTCGCGAAATTCCACATAGCAGCTTCCTAGCATGTTGTGGATTTCTGAGTTTTTGTCGAAAATTTTCCGCGCGTTGGTAATTTCATCCATTGCCTCAAAAATTCGCTTTTGATTGAACAAGCGGCGCACTTCATCCATGTGCTTCAAGTAGTCGATGCGCTTTTGCTCGGGTAAGTTGGTAAACGCGCGCTGGATGGCGTTGAGCTCTGGCGTTTTCTGGGCTGCAGGGTCATTCAAAGCAGGTGTTTGCGCAAAAGAAAGGGTGCAGATGTTAAACAAAACGAGTCCGTTGATCCATGGTTTTAAACTTGGCATGACAAAGCTACTAGCCGAACTGCGCGGGCTTGGCAAGTGGTAGATTGCCTAAGAAGAATTTTTTTTAGCGTTGAGACTCAGGGGCCAAGTGATGGATGTTTCAAGAAATTCCACGCTTGTCACAAGCAAATCCCCATGCTAGCTTCGCTCACAAGCAAACATGAAAACACGCGCATTGGTATTTTTCCTCGGACTTCTGTCTGTGGCATTCGCTCAAGATCCGCCCCGCGATCCGAAACGTTTACCGGTCAATGATAAAAAAGTGCCTGCTGGTGTAGAAGATATGCGTGCCATCGAGGCTGCGCTCAAGTCGGTCTTGCCGGCCGCGCGCAATGCCACAGTTTGTTTGGAATTGGCACAAGGTTCAGGCTCGGGTGTGATCATTTCTGCTGATGGTCTGATCTTTACAGCTGCTCACGTATCGGGCGGTGTCGCCAAGGATATTACGGCTATTCTGGCTGATGGTCGCAAGGTCAAATGCGAATCGCTAGGTCTCAATTCAGATACTGATTCGGCGATGGTTAAAATCCTCGACAAAGGTCCATTTCCATTTGTTGAAGTGGATAAAAGCGATTTTACGCGATTGGGTGACTGGGTTTTTTCGCTTGGTCACTCGGGAGGCTATGACAAGGATCGCGGTGCGGGTGTGCGCTTGGGTCGATTGGTGAAAGTTGCAGATTCTACTTTGCAGAGTGATTGCACTTTGATTGGTGGGGACTCTGGCGGTCCACTTTTTGATATGGCTGGACGTTTGATTGGCATTCACTCACGCGTTGGTATGAATTTGCAACAAAACATGCATGTTCCGATTCGCGAATTCGTGCGTCATTGGGATGACTTGGCTGCTGGAAAATTCATCGGCGAGGGACCATTTGCCGAGAAACCCAAAAAAGGCACAGGATTTCTTGGCGTAGGCTCAGAGGACTCGGGCGACGGGAAAATTCGCGTGACCAAGATCGGCCGCGAATCTCCTGCGGAAACGGCAGGAATCAAGGTTGGTGACTTCATTGTCGCGATCGATGGTAAAAAGTTGAAAGACAAAGAGGCCATGCAGAAGTATTTGAAAGATAAAGCTGCCGACGAAAAGATCACGATCTTGCTCTTGCGTGATGGCAAGGATAAAGAAATCACCCTGCGCCTTGGGGCACGATAAGCAACGCAACATTTTTATCACGAATATGAAAAGGATGATCCCCACAACGGTGCTAATGCTGACGGTTTGTATGAGCTCGTTTAGCCAGGGCTACGAAACGCTCGAGTCGGAGTATCGCAGCAATGGCTCGCTGATGCATGGTCTGCTTGAGCGCCCCAAACAATCTCTCTTTGAATTCAGTGCTGTGATTTACAGTGGCCGGGAAGAAATTGCCTACGGGATCGTGGTGGAAGAAACAGGATACATCATCACAAAGGCAAGTGAGGTGACGGAGGCAGACGATCTGAAAGTGCGTATCGGCGCCGCGCAGTATCAACCGGTGCAAATTGTAGCCACAGATCCAGCGTGGGATGTTTGCTTGCTAAAAACTGAAGCCACAGGCTTAAAGGTCGCTCATTTTGCTGATAATAGCCAAGTTGAGCAGGGGACATGGGTGGTCACGAATGGGGCGACAACGCGTCGGGAGCGCTGGCCCCAACTTGGCATTATCAGTGCCAATGCTCGCGAAATTCGGGCCGAAGGTGGTGCTGTTTTGGGCATTGAAATTAAAGAGGAAAAATCAGGATTGGAGATCGGTGAAGTTCCTGAAAAAAGCGGTGCATACCGTGCAGGACTGCGCAAGGGTGACAAGATCATCAAGATTGCCGATCAGAAAATCACCAAGCGAGACGATGTAGCTGAGATCATGAAAGACCGACGCGTGGGAGAAAAAATTGCCGTCGTTTATATGCGTAATGGCAAGCAGGCCACAGCAGAGGTCGAGTTGATGGGGCGGGCTGATACATTTGGTGCGCAGCAATCCCGGAATGATACGATGAGTGGTGATTACTCCAAACGACGTAGTGGTTTTCCGCGCGTGTTACAACACGATGTGCAGGGCAATCGCGCTACGGTAGGAGGTCCATTGTTAGATCTTGAAGGACGCTGCATTGGCATGAACATTGCCCGTGCGAATCGAGCCGAAAGTTTTGCGATTCCGGTGGAAGAATTGCGCGATGTCATTTCGCGTCTACTCACGCAAGCGATGCAAAACAAGGCGGATGCTACTGATGCGCCTCGTTAAAATACTGACCCTCGGAAGAAATCTTGCACTCGTGCTGATCTCCTGCTAGGTCTGTGTTGCGTATGGAAAAATCAATCAAGATCCGCAAGCTGCTGATGTTTGTCGGTACTGGTGCTGTGGCTTATCTCGTGATGCATCTGTTAGGCCAGGGTGGAAAGGCTTGGGAAACTGTGCGGGGCAATGTGACACAACAATTGACTGTGTTGCTTTCTGGCGGGTTGGCTGGTGCTTTTGCGATGTTGATTCCCTCGCAAAACAAACCCGCCACGCCTGAAGCTCCCGCGACACCGAGCGGAAATGATACCAAGCAAGCAGCACTGGGAGATGTGAATGCATCACCTAGCACAGAGCCCACCGCGGATTCCGAAAAACATCGAAAACTCGAAACGGAGCTACAGGCCTGGCGCGACTATGGCAATCAGGTGAATGGTTTTCACGCGCAACAGGAAAGCTTGCGCGTTTTGTTAGATACTCGCCAGGCGATGCTGCGGATTACCCTAGGCGCGATCGTGGTGTTAGCTTTTGTGGTGAGCTTGTTTAGCACTTTTGCTCCTCCCTTACCACAAGAGGTGTTAGATTCTGGAGCTCAAGATTCGTTTATGAAACACTTAGCGTGGTTGGCGATGGCACACTGCTTGGTTGGTTTGATTACTGGAGCGGTGATTTTTCGCATCCGCATTCATACCCTCGCTCGTCATGCTTTTCGCTGCGCTGCGATTGCGGCCTTTGTGTTAAATCTTAGCGCGATGTTGGTGGTAATTCCGTATCTTTTTGTGCTGATGTGGCAGCAGAAAGTGCAGCTCTTCGGGGTCATGCAACCGATGTTGGTGTGGACGACTGCATTTCGGATTTTCATCGCGCCGTTCCTGTGCGGCATCGTGTCGCTTGGTGGTTTTCATTTGGCTAAATTGTTTAGTCGCGCATGAATTTGAAAAAAAGAATCGATTTTTTTCTCATGTAAGTCGTTACGCATTCTTGACCTTTGGCCGAGAATGAAGATAATATCCGCGCATGAGTGATTCCTCAGATTTTCGCAAGTTTTCCAGTCCCATGCTGGATGGGCCCGACCGCGCACCTAGCAGAGCCATGCTCTATGCTGTGGGCTTTGAAAAAGAAGATTTTGCCAAGGCGCAAATTGGCATAGCCTCCACATGGAGCGAGGTCACTCCTTGCAACGTACACATTGATAAGCTGGCTCGCGAGTCCGCGAACGGTGTAGATGCTGCTGGTGGCAAGTCGGTTGTTTTCAATACGATCACCATTTCCGATGGTATCTCGATGGGTACCGAGGGCATGAAGTACAGCCTTGTTTCGCGCGAGGTGATCGCCGATTCGATCGAGACGGTCGTCGGCTGCGAAGGCATGGATGGCTTTGTGGCGATCGGTGGTTGTGACAAAAACATGCCGGGCTGCATCATTGCCATGGGGCGCATGAATCGCCCTTCCGTGTTCGTTTATGGCGGCACGATTCTTCCGGGTTGCGCCACGATTAAAGGCGAGAAGAAAGATCTCGACATTGTTTCCGTGTTTGAGGCTGTAGGCAAACATGCAGGAGGAGAGTATAGCGATGAAGAGCTCGATACAGTAGAGCGCTGCGCGATTCCCGGACCTGGTTCGTGTGGTGGCATGTATACGGCAAACACGATGGCCAGTGCGATCGAGGCATTGGGTATGAGCTTGCCGAATAGTTCTGCCCAAGCAGCCATCAGCGATGACAAAATGCGCGATTGCTTCGATGCCGGAGCCGCCGTGCTCAACATGATCAATCTGGGCATCAAGCCTCGTGACATCATGACCAAAGAAGCATTCGAGAATGCAATCACAGTGTTGATTGCTCTCGGAGGCTCTACCAATGCTTGCTTGCACATTCCCGCGATGGCACATGCTGCTGGCGTGGAAATCACCATTGACGACTTCGCTCGCATCGGTGCGAATGTGCCCGTTTTGGCAGACCTCAAGCCGAGCGGCAAGTATGTGATGGCAGATTTGGTGCGCATCGGCGGCACCGTTCCCTTGATGCGCATGCTTCTTGAGGCCGGTCTTTTGCACGGTGATTGCATGACGGTGACTGGTCGCACGATGCGTGAGAATTTGGAAAAATCTCCCATCTACTATCCCGCTGACCAACAGATCATTCGTCCGATTTCTGACCCGCTGAAAAAAGATAGTCACTTGCGTGTCCTTCGCGGCAATCTCGCAGAAGGTGGCGCTGTGGCAAAAATTTCCGGCAAAGAAGGCGAGCAGTTCGTCGGCAATGCACGCGTATTTGATTCCGAAGATGATGCCATGAAGGCGATTCTTGCGAAAGAAATTCAGAAGCGCGATGTGATTGTGATTCGTATGGAAGGCCCGAAAGGTGGTCCAGGTATGCGTGAAATGCTCGGACCTACCAGCGCCGTTATGGGCCTTGGTCTTGGAAAAGATGTGGCATTGATTACCGATGGACGCTTCTCTGGTGGCAGTCACGGTTTTGTGGTTGGTCACATCACACCCGAAGCTTTTGTCGGTGGCAACATCGCGTTGCTGCGCGATGGTGATGAAATCGTGATTGATGCCGCGACGAATCGCATTGATGTTTCGCTCAGCGATGAAGAGCTCGCGACACGACGCGCTTCATGGGTGCAGCCTGAGCCGCGTTATCGCTATGGCGTACTTGCGAAGTATGCGAAGTTGGTAACCAGTGCCTCTGAAGGTGCGGTTACCGACAAATATCTGTGAGATTTTTCTCGCAGTTGAAAATCAAAAAGGCGGTGATGATCTCACCGCCTTTTTTTATGATTGCTGAGGCAAATTACGGAGCACAGGGAATGACCAGCGTTGGGCATACCGCTTTGCGGACGAGGCCTTCGGCGACGCTGCCAATGAGCAGAGCGGCAACAGCTCCGTGGCCATGTGTGCCGATGACGATCAAGTCGGCTTTTTGTGTTTGGGCATAGTCGATGATCGAGTGCAAGGGCGAACCTACGATCAATTCGGCGCGCACGTCTTTCACCAACGTTTTTGCGGTGGCCACGGCGTCGTTGAGTCGAGCTTCGGCACGGCGTTGAGACTCGTGTTGGAAGACTTGGATGGCAGGAAATTCTTCCGGTGTCATGCCGTATGCGGTGTAGGTGGGCTCGGGCTCAAGTACGTGGATGATGTGCAATGTCGCATCTTGGAGTTCTGCCATAAGCATCGCGGCGCCAAGGACATCTTTGGCAGCATCAGAAAAGTCGAGAGCAGTGATGATCGTTTTCATACATGCGCATGTTTCACCAATCAGCGAGCCTTGACAAGTTCTGCGGAATTATTGCGCGATGATTGCAAAAATATGAACAGCGAGAATTGATTTGGTTCTGGATTTTCGAATCTAACGATGTCACTATAAGTCATGAGCAACAAAGAACCGTCACCCGATTTGGGAGAGTGGAAAATCCATTTATCCTCCGCCCTCGCGTGTGGTTTTTTTCTGCTCGCTGGTGTGTTTTTTGACCGGCAATCCGGCATGCATCAAGTGGCATTGGGGTGCTACGTAATCTCTTATGTAGCTGGTGGTTGGGACGCATTGATCGATGCTTGGACGGAGGGAACAAAGGGCAAGCTCGACATTCATTTCCTAATGCTCGCGGTGGCGATCGGTGCTGCCTTTATCGGAGCATGGTGGGAGGGCTCAGTGCTATTGTTTTTGTTCTCATTGAGCGGCGCGCTGGAAGCGATGGCGATGGCTCGCACAGAAAAAGAAATTCGCTCGTTGTTTCAAGATTCTCCAAAGGTGGCACAGCGGGTGAACTCTGATGGTTCCTTAGCAGAGGTGCCGGTGGATTCGTTATTGGTGGGAGAGCGTGTAAGGATTTTGCCTGGTTCACAATTTCCGGTTGATGCTTGTGTAGTGCAAGGAGCCACGGCAGCTGATGAATCGATGCTCACCGGTGAATCCATACCTGTGGAAAAAGGACTGCAAGATACTGTTTTTGGTGGGACTCTCAATACATGGGGTGCCGTGGATGCCGAGGTATTGCGACTCCCATCTGAGAGTGCACATGGGAAAATCATCCGCCTTATTCGTGAGGCGCAAGCGAGTAAAGCTCCATCGCAACGTTTCACTGATCGCTTTGGCACTACCTATACACTCTCGATTCTAGCATTGAGCTTTGCTGCTTTTTCTTGGTGGCATTGGGTTCAAGGCTTACCGGCCTTCGGCGTATCTTCCTCGGAGCCTTCGGCACTGTATCGCGCCATGACTTTGTTGGTGGTGTGCTCGCCTTGTGCGTTGGTGATCTCGATTCCGAGCGCAATCCTCGCAGGGATTGCAGCGGCGGCGCGGCGCGGCGTGCTGTTTCGTGGTGGAGTAGCTCTCGAAAACCTTGCGACAATTCAACGTTTGGCTGTCGATAAAACGGGGACTTTGACCAAGGGCGAGTTTGTTATCACGGCGATCGAGTCGTTTCCGGAATCGGGGAAACAAGTGGTGTTAGAGTCTGCTGCGGCTTTGTCTCAGCAATCGACGCACCCCTTGTCCCGGGCCATTGCTGCCGAGTGGCTTAAGCAACATGGCACCCGAGCAGGAGCCATACTGGATTATCAATCTGTCGCAGGCCAAGGTGTCGAGGGTAACTATCAAGGGCACTCAGTGAAGCAAGGACGTCGCTCATTTTTTTCGGCTGAATCAGCGGTGCAGAAATTTCCTGATCCCGAGCCAGGATTCACAGAGGTGTTAGTTGATGCTGGTGAGGTTGCTGGTCGAATCATCTTACGCGATGCTCCAAGACTGGAGAGCAAGGCGATGATTCAACGTCTCCATGCGATGGGGATCAAGGTGACGATGCTCACGGGAGATCGACCTGAATCTGCCGCGTTATTATCCAAAGAACTCGGGCTCGATGACTCGCGCTCAGGTCTGCATCCTGAAGATAAAGTCGCGGCAATCGTCGAGTGGAGAAAGCAAGGCGAAATGGTAGCCATGGTTGGTGATGGCATCAATGATGCTCCTTCGTTGGCGGTCGCAGATGTTTCGATTGGTATGGGCTTGCGCGGATCTGATGCAGTGCTGGAGCAAGCAGATGTGATTTTGTTGCATGATCGCCTCGATAAAGTGCTAACCGCCTTGTCATTGAGCCGACGATGCCGTTCCATCATTCGACAAAATCTGGTGATTTCATTAGGTGTGCTGGTTTTGTTAGGAGTCGGTAGCATTGGCTTCAAGCTACCGCTGCCACTTGGTGTGTTAGGGCATGAGGGCTCAACATTGATTGTCGTACTGAACTCCCTTCGTCTCTTGATCAGCGAGAAAAAAAAGCAAGTTACTTGAAGTCGGCAAGCTTGTGATTCATCGCGATGGAAATGCGCAACATGCGCATGACTTCGACCATGGTGCGCTCGGATTTAGCGACCTCATAGCATATGGGATTGCGCTTGAAGTATCGACTGATGTAACGGCCTACTTCAGACTGCAATTGCCTCATTTGTAGGTCGATGCTGCCGATTTCTGATCGCAATTGTGATAGCTCACGATTAACTTGCCCCATTTCTTGGAAGATCACAGCAGCTTCGTCACGTTTGAGTTGTTTGAATGCAGCAAGCTTGTTTTCATTCTCATCAATGTCACGCTCTCCTTGTTCTAGCTCCTCAGCCAGTTCTTTACGGCGAAGTTTTAGCTCTCGAAACTCTTCTTTGAGATCTTCAATCGATTGCAGCACTTCGTTAATTTTTGATTCTGGATGTTCGTCACGTTTGAGAACTTCAATTTTTGTCAACAAGCCTTCGTGAACACGGCGAAGCTGTTTCGCCCTGCGCACCACCATGTCTCTTTCATTGGCGAGTTTTTCCATATGCAGCAGTAATTGTGAACGCTGCATTTCTACTTCTAATTGTTCGGGGCTTACGACGTTTAGAATTTCTGCTCTTTGTTGATTGAATTTGTCGACTTGTTCACTGAGCTCATCCATCTTTTGTCTCATTTCCGTCAACCCCTTCATATGCTTGCGCAGATTCCAGTATTCGACCGAGATCTCTTCGATGGGTTCGATTTTTTCCCACAAACGTAAGCCTAGTTGGTATTCGGCTTCGCGCAGCAAACCCATCTCTGAGGAGGCTTCGAGGAGACGTTTATTTCTGCGATCAATTCCGAATGATTTGGCGATCAAGGCAAAGTAGTAAGAAGATGGCGTCATATAGACAGAGATTAGGACTTCATGGAAGCCTTGAGATTAGAGATCACGTTGACGTCGTCAAGTGTCGTAACGTTGCCAGAAATGTCACCTGTGGTGACAAGTTCTTTGAGCAAACGACGCATGATTTTGCCTGACCGAGTCTTGGGCAATGCGGGGGCAAAATAGATATCGTCAGGCTTGGCGATGGCTCCAATGGATTTACCCACGTGTTCGCGAAGCTCCTTGCGCAGTGCTTCGGACGGTTGATGGGTTTCCTTGAGCGTAACAAAGCAAACGACGCCTTGACCTTTCAATTCATCGGGACGACCAACGACTGCGGATTCTGCCACGGCTGGGTGAGAGACCAATGAGCTTTCGACTTCTGCTGTGCCGAGACGGTGACCAGAAACATTGAGCACGTCATCGATGCGACCGACGATCCAGAAATTTCCTTGCTTGTCACGACGTGCGCCATCACCTGCGGTGTAGATGCCTTTGTAGTCGGACCAATAGGTTTTCGAGTAGCGCGCCTTATCTCCGTAAATCGTGCGAGTCATTGCGGGCCATGGTTTGCGAATGACCAGTTTGCCGCCCTCGTTAGCTTTGCATTCATTGCCTGCCTCATCAAGAATGGCGGCATCTACTCCGAAAAATGGCAATGTGGCAGTACCTGGCTTGGTAGGAGTGCAACCCGGAAGAGGGCTGATCATGATCGAGCCGGTCTCGGTCTGCCACCAGGTATCGACGATCGGGCAGCGCTTGCCGCCGATTTTGTTGTGATACCACATCCAGGCTTCAGGATTGATTGGCTCACCGACCGAACCTAACAGACGCAGAGAAGAAAGATCGTGGTTAGCTGGAAAATGATCGCCAGCTTTGATGAAGGCGCGAATAGCGGTAGGTGCTGTGTAGAAAATCGACACGGCATTTTCTTCGATGATTTTCCAGAAGCGACCGAAATCTGGCTGGTTTGGAGCGCCTTCATACATGATTTGCGTTGCGCCATTGGCGAGAGGTCCGTAGACGATGTAGGAATGTCCGGTAATCCAGCCGACATCTGCAGTGCACCAGTAAATGTCTTCTTCGCGAATGTCAAAAATGTATTTGAAGGTCGAGTAGGTGCCCGTCAAATAGCCACCGCTGGTGTGAAGAATGCCCTTGGGTTTGCCTGTGGAGCCGGAGGTGTAGAGAATGAACAGCGGATGCTCAGCATCAAAAGATTTCGCCTTGTGTTTGTGTGAGACGGCAGCCACTTCATTGTGCCACCAAGTATCGCGGCTAGCTGCCATATTTACGTCATTGCCACAGCGTTTAAAAACGATGCACTTGCGCACGGCTGTGTATTTTTCCAAGGCTGCATCGACGTTTTCCTTGAGTGGCACAACCTTTCCACGTCTCCATCCGCCATCGGCAGTGATGATGGTGGTGGCGCCGGAGTCTTCGAGACGATCCACAATCGAGTCCGCAGAAAATCCACCGAAAACCACCGAATGCACGGCACCGATGCGAGCGCAGGCTAGCATCGCGACGGCAGCTTCTGGAATCATTGGCATGTAAATCAGCACGCGATCTTTGGCTTTGACTCCATTCTTTTCGAGCACATTGGCAAATTGGCAAACTTCGCGTTGCAATTGTCCATAAGTGATCACGCGCTTGTCTCCGGGTTCTCCTTCGAAAATGATGGCTGCTTTATTTTTACGCGGGCCTTCAGCATGACGATCGACACAATTCGTGGCAACGTTAAGTTTTCCGTCAACAAACCATTTGGCAAAAGGAGCTTTCCACTCAAGCACTTTGCTCCATGGCTTGTCCCATTGCAATTCCTTGGCCTCACGCGCCCAGAAAACATCAGGTTTATCAATGGACTCTTTATAAAGTTTTTTGTATTGCGCAAGAGAGCTGATACGAGCTTTGCTGGAAAACTCCTTGGCTGGTAAGAATTCACGATCTTCGGTGAGGTGACTTTCGATAGATTTGCTCATGGGTTATTGTCGAATTGCTGCGACAAAACTAGCTGGACTTTCCGCTCAGGTAAATGGAAAAATCGCTGAACCATGAAGAAATCCATGAATTGCATGCGGCTTCGTAACAATTCTATTACAGGATCTTCAGATCAAAGGAGTAAGCATCGTTGCCTTACTCCGGCATTTTCACCACGGGGCGGAATTTTTCATTCCACGCTGGAGAATCCAGAGGTGATTTATTGGACGTATCGTAAAACTCGTTTCTCGATGATCCATCAATGCGTAAAACAATCGCGCGGTTGTTAAATGGTTTTGGATTTATTTTACCAGAGTGATCAGCGAGAGGCGTAATGAGTAATGGCAAATCGCCCGAATCCGAATTGCTCAATCCACGAAGGCTTGGTTCCTCGATTTTGTCATCGACAAGCACATAAGCCCAACCATTTTCGCCTTTTTTGAGAATTTCGCTCGGGGGAGATATGACCGCATCAGCTTCTGTCCCCATGCTTGGTTTGATGGAAAAAATGAACTCCGCCCTTAAATATCCACCAGCAATCAATTGCCCGAGATAGCGATTCGACGAAGTGCCAGTAAAGCTAGCAAGTTCGGGTTGCTCTCGTGCTGTCCTATCATTAGGAAAATTGGCCATGTCACTCTCAAAATCTATCATACATAAATAAATCGACTTAGTGCAGCTCTGGGCTTGATGCATTTCCATGCGATTCTTTATTTTGATTGCAAAGGGTACCACGATAACAATCAAAACTCCTAGAGCACAAGAGATTTGACCCAATAACATAGCGAGCGAGGCGAGCTGGGTGCCTTTGAGTTTGCCTTGAGATTGAAGAATTTGTTTCCTTGCTTTGCTCGCGAGGACAATAGCAACGATCGAGGTGAGCGGAATGAATGGCAACAGTGCGCAAACCATGCTTCTGATCGCCAGCCCTGAAGTTTTTTGACGAGGTGCTGGTGGCTCTGTTGTTTCTTCCTTCATCTCAATAGGGGCTAATGAAAATTTCACTCCGGCATTTTCACCACGGGGCGGAATTTTTCGTTCCACGCAGGGTGATCGAGTGGCGATTTTGGGCTCGATCCATAGCGTTCATTTCTTGCGCTGCCATCGACGCGCAAGTAGACGCCGCGACTGTCATAAGGCTTGGGATTGATGTTGCCGCTGATATCGGTGAGGGGCGCAATGAGAAGAGGGAGCTCGCCATCATCAGCCGTGCTCAAACCGCGAATCACTGGTTCCTCATTTCTATCGTCGACGAGCATATAAGACCAGCCGTTCTCGCCTTTTTTGAGGATTTCTGGAGCTGGTGAGATGATTTCATCAGCCTCTGTGTAGCCTAATTCACCCGTGCTAAAATTACTTTCATTCATCGTGTAACCTTTCGCAATCAACTGGGCGAGGTAGCGATTGGAGGAATTGCCACGATAGAAGTCTGGGTTTTCGATCTCTGCGGCGGTAGCATCGTCCGGAAAAGACCCCATATCGTCTTCATAATCAAGCATCACCATGTAAAGTTGTTTGCCATTCGAAATCGAGCGTGTCATCTCCATCTTCTTGCGCTGCTTGAGGATTGCGGGCATGGCCAAAGCAAAAAGCGCGGAGCCTACGAATATTGCTACAAAGGTAATGATGCTAATTACCATACCTGCGGTGGCCAATCCCATGCCTGTGAGCGCGCCATTGGATTCGCGAATTTGCTGCTTTGCTTTATTGGAAAAAATTACAGCCAGTATCACACTGATTATAGGGATTGGCACTAGCGCACAAACCAAACTCGCAATCGCAAGACCAGATGTTTTCGGCGTCACGGGAATGGGTGGGGGAGTGGGTGACGGCAAAGCAGGCGGTGTTTCAGTCATGACGAATCAACCTCTAGCAAAAGCGCATTGCTCCGTAAAGTTGAAAGCAGCGAAATCGAGCCGTTATTGACTGCACGGTCTTGCTGATGCGAATCGCGTCGCCTCGTTTCGCAAATTCTCGACTTTTATGACCAATTTTTGCTTTGTTTTGACCTTTCCGCCAAATGCACTATCTTTCGCGTCACCAAACACAACTACTTTACAAACATGGAACTCACACAAGAAGCCTACGGCACCTGGAGCGGCGGAAGATTTATGCACTATGGCGAAATGCTAACCGAGGAGCGATTCATTGACTCTTTGCGCCTCGCTTATGATTCGGGTTTTCGCACATTCGTCACTGCAGACGTTTATGGCAATGGTCGTGCCGATGACTTGTTAGGCAAGGCATTGGAAGGAGTTGATCGCTCGACATATTGTCTGGTGGGCATGATCGGTCACGATTTTTACGAAGGTCAGCGCAAAGGAAACACTGGCTACCCACGCTTCACGGATCCCGAACTGCGTAAGGCTGATGGCTATGCGAGTTATTTGAAAATGGCTTGTGAAAAATCGTTAGAGCGCTGCAAAAGCTCTTACTTCGATCTCGTTATGCTGCACAATCCCGATGAAATCGGCTACACCAGCGATGCGGTATGGGATGGCATGCGCGCCTTGAAAGACGAGGGCCTCAGCTTGAAGCTTGGCACGGCTCCCGGACCTGCGAATGGATTCACGCTCGATACCATTCATAACATCGAGACCTACAAAGATCTTATTGATTGGACCATGGTGATTCTCAATCCGTTAGAGCCATGGCCGGTTGGTTTGGCTCTGAATGCGTATGAAAAACATGGCGTCAAAGTGCTGACCCGCGTCGTCGATTATGGTGGCGTTTTCACCGATGAGTTCAAAGATGACCATGAATTCAAGCCCGGCGATCACCGCACGTATCGTCCTGCAGGTTGGGTCAAACATGGCATCGAGAAGATGGAAAAAATGCGTCCGATCGCCGAAAAATACGGTCTGACTATGCTTCAATTCGCGGCGATCTGGAACCTCTCTCAGCCAGCAGTGAAGAGCGTAGTGCCGACATTCCTTCAGGAAACTGGTGAGGACAAGCGTCCGATCGAGGATAAGATTCGCGAGTTTGTGCCGCTTCCCGATGTGCGTTTGACGCCAGAAGAGGTTGATCAAGTGCGCGCAATCGGTGACAACACCGGCTGCATGATGCTCAAAGGTGCGAGCAAGCGCCACAGCGTCAGCGAGCGTGCTGATGAATGGCCGATGCGTGAAGAGCTTCTCGAAATCGGTGCCCGTTACGGCATCGGTCAAGATTGGTAATCGGGACTGTTTTCACATCCCTGTAACGATTAGGTTTTGCCCCGCAGGCAAGATTGTGGCATGCTCTCGCCCAGAGCATGTCCGATCCTTTTCCTGCAGACACATTTTCCCGCTTGCGTGTGACTTTTCTCGGCACGGGCACATCGACGGGTGTGCCCGTGATTGGCTGTGACTGTGCTGTTTGCCGATCCACCGATCCGCGTAACCAGCGCTTCCGTTCCTCCCTTTGGGTGCAAACGGAACGC
>JBIIAI010000063.1:0-17093 GCA_044239965.1 Akkermansiaceae bacterium | reverse complement strand
TGTGACTTTTCTCGGCACGGGCACATCGACGGGTGTGCCCGTGATTGGCTGTGACTGTGCTGTTTGCCGATCCACCGATCCGCGTAACCAGCGCTTCCGTTCCTCCCTTTGGGTGCAAACGGAACGCGCGTCGGTTCTCGTCGATGCCGGACCTGATTTGCGGATGCAAGCCCTGCGGGCGAAGATCAAAAATGTCGATGCCGTGCTCTACACGCATGGCCACATGGATCATGTCGTCGGCTTTGACGAACTCCGAGCGTATTGCTGGAATCGCGATACACCCTTGCCGATGTATGCCAATCAGGGGTGCATGGATCAATTGCGCACGATGTTTGCGTGGGCCTTTGCCGATACGAACATTTATCGCGGCTACATCAAGCCTGGCCCAGTGGTGTTTGATGGGCCATTTTTGTTAGAGGGGATTCAGGTCACTCCCTTGCCCGTCTTACATGGCAACGTCGAGACACATGGATTTCTCTTTCGCAAAGAAGGACATCGCAGCTTGGCGTATATTTCTGATGTGAAACGCGTGAGTCGTGAGGCGATGGATGCCATTCATGGTTGCGATGTGTTGGTGGTTGATGCGTTGCATCATCGCAGTCATCCGACCCACATGAACGTTGTCGAGGCACTAGAAGTGATCGAGCAAGCAAAGCCCAAGCTGGCTTACTTCACGCACTGCTCGCATGAAATCGATCACGCCCAGCTCGAAAAAACATTGCCTGCGTCAGTGCGCATCGCCTATGATACTCTCACCATCGATTTATGAAAAACATCCGCCACACCTGTAGCCTGATCCTTTTTCTCTTCAGCGCTGCCTTTGCCTGTGCCGCCTCGATCGATCCTGCTCGCGTTGCGGTGGTGTTCAATCAATCACTACCCGAATCCGTCGAGTTAGCTCGCAGCTATCAAAAAGCCCGTAGCATTCCTGAGGCTAACATGATCGGTCTCACACTACCTGATCGCGAAGAAATCACTCGCGCAGAATATCAGAGCATGCTCGAAAAACCTCTGCGTGATTTGTTTGATAAAAATCGTTGGTGGAAGCGTGGTCGCACGCCGGAAGGTGTCATCGTTGCTGGAGAAAATCAGATTCAAGTGATGGTCACGATGCGCGGTGTTCCTTTGAAAATTTCACGGATCGCCAAGGCCGCACCGCCAGCCAGCGAAACCAAAAAAGATCCAGCACCTGCTCCTGCGAATCCCGTGCAAGACGCCAATGAGGCCGCGGTCGATTCTGAGTTGGCGATTTTGAGTTATGATGGTCATTCGTTAGATGGGCCGATCAAGAACCCGTATTTCGAAAGTAAAAGTTCCATCGCCGAGGCGAAGCTGCCCTACATCATGTTAGTTGGTCGCATTGATGGCCCGAGCTTCGCGATTTGTCAGCGCATGATCAACGATGCTCAGCAAGCCGAGCGCACAGGTTTGTGGGGCCGCGCTTATGTCGACATCGCGCAGTTTTATCCTGAAGGCGATGCTTGGCTGCGCAGTGTGGCGGCCCAGACGAGCGATGCTGGAATCCCTGTAGAAGTCCATGGCTGGAAGGAAGTTTTCCCCAAGCACTACCCTCTGCGCGATGTTTCCACCTATTTTGGATGGTATGAATGGAACGTTTGCGGTCCTTTTGTGAAGCCTGGGTTCATCTTGAAAACAGGAGCGGTTGCGGTGCATTTGCATAGTTTCAGCGCAGCGACCTTGCGCAGTGAGACGACGAATTGGTGCGGTCCATTGCTCGCCAGAGGCGCGGCAGTCACGTTAGGAAATGTTTATGAGCCTTACCTCTCGATGACGCATCACTTTGATAAATTTCAGAAAAAATTGTTAGAAGGCGCAACTGTGGTCGAGGCAGCATATGCTGCGATTCCCGTGTTGTCGTGGCAAGGCATCGTGCTCGGTGATCCGCTCTATCGCCCCTATCATCATCTCGATGCTAGTGGTGAAAAAGTCGCAGCAGACCGACCTTATCGCGCCCTGCGTGTGGCGAAAATGCTCAATGCCGAGTCCGATAGCAAGTATCTCGCAGAGATTGAACGCGTGGGCCGTGCGAAGAGCAATCCGATCTTTTTGGAATCGCTGGGCTTAATCCATTTGGCGCGCAAGCAAGAGGCCAAGGCGCTACAATTCATTCGCGAGGCAAAAGCATTTTATCAAGAACCTGCCGATCGTTTGCGCTGTGAGATGCATGTAATCGGTGTGGATCGCGATGCAGGCCGCATCGAAATGGCTGTCCGCGCACTGCGTCTTGCCGAGACAACTTATGCGGGGATTCCTGAGATCGAAACCGTGCGCTCGATGCTTGCTTTGCTCGATCCACCGCCGCCGCCACCAACTCCCGCGGGACAAAAAGCGCCGTTGCCGAAAAAATAACATGACAGAGTTTCGTCTATCGTTTGTCCCTTGAGTCGTCATTATTTTCACACACAATTATTCTTTATGTATCTTGGTATTGATAGTTCTACACAGTCGTTGAGCGGAATGGTGCTCGATCCCGCATCCGGCCGCATTGTTTGCGAGGCCTCGGTCAATTTTGGCGCGGATCTCCCGCAGTATGGAGCTCCTAGCGGATTCATTCCTGGTGGGGCAAATGGCGAAGTCCACTCGGACCCGCGCATGTGGTTGGAGGCACTCGATGAAATGCTTTCGCGTCTCGGCAAACAAGTCGATCTGTCTGCGATCAAAGCGATTGGTGGCAGCGGACAACAACACGGCTCGGTGTATCTGAATGCTTCTTTTGTTCCGCGTCTCGCGAGCTTGCGTGCTGATTCTGATTTGCGTAGCCAACTTGACGATTGCTTCTCGCGCTCCACCTCGCCGATCTGGATGGATACCTCGACTTCGACACAATGTGCCGAAATGGCTTCTGCCGTTGGTGGAAATGCCGAAGTCTGTCGTCTAACGGGATCGATTGCCATTGAGCGATTCACCGGTTCTCAGATCCGCAAGTTTTCGCAAATCGATGTCGCAGCCTATGCTCAAACCGAACGAGTGCATCTGGTGAGTTCGTTCATTTGCAGTGTGCTCGCTGGGGCACATGCGCCGATTGATTTCGGAGATGGCGCCGGTATGAATTTGATGAACCTCGCGGAACGTCAGTGGGATCAGTCGATGCTTGATGCCACAGCTCAAGGTCTCGGCGAAAAACTTCCCGCGCTGTCGCAAGCAGGCGCTGCCGTCGGTCCTGTTGCTGCTTATTTTGTCGAGCGCTACGGGTTTTCTAGCAATTGCACTGTGGGAGTGTTCACGGGGGATAATCCGGCATCTTTGGTTGGCATGGGTGCCACCGCACCAGGACAAGTGGTGATTTCGTTAGGCACCAGCGATACGTTTTTTGCTGGCATGAATGCGGCGCACACTGACCCACGTGGCTTCGGGCACGTCTTCGGCAATCCTGCCGGTGGTTACATGTGTTTGGTCTGTTTCCGCAATGGCTCGCTCGCTCGTGAGGCTCTGCGTGATCAATACCAATTGGACTGGTCTGCATTTGAGCGCGATGCGATGTCCCAAACTCCCTTAGGCAACGATGGCAATGTGATGCTGCCATTTTTCGGTCCAGAGATTACCCCGCGCCGCGATTTCACTGCACCTGTGCGCCGCGGAACTCATGAATTTGAATCGGGAGAAAATTCCGCAGCTCAAGTTCGCGCCTTGCTCGAAGGTCAGTTCCTCAATATGAAACGTCATACCGATTGGATTGGTATCGCCGCAGATCGCATCTTGCTCACTGGTGGTGCCTCGCGGAACGATGGAATCGCGCAAGTCGCCGCTGATGTATTCGGCGCTCCCGTCGAGCGTTTGGCGATTGCCAATTCCGCTGCACTTGGCGCTGCGATCCTTGCCGCCGTGACCGATGGTGGATCAATGGCTGAACTGCAAAGCACATTTTGCCAAACTTCTGCTGGATCACGTCTATCACCCCATCCGAATGCTGATTACTCCGCTACGATGAGCAAGTTTGTGCAGCTGCTAGAAGCGTAAGCATCCGTTAAGTGATTGATCCTCATGAAAATTACGTTGATTCTTCTCTCACTGTTTCTTGGAAACATCGCTCAGGCGCAATGGGTGGACCTATGGCCGGGGCAGGCACCTGGTGCCAAAACTCCCGCCGCAGGCTCTGAGAAAATCAACGAAGGAGGTCGCTATACCGATATCGAGAAGCCACAGTATCAGTTTTATCCTGCTCCCAAAGACAAGGCGACTGGTGCTGCTGTGGCGATTTTTCCGGGTGGAGGATATACGATCTTGGCCATGGACCATGAAGGTCATGCTTATGCCAAGTGGCTCAATGAGCTCGGGATTTCGGCAATGTTGGTGAAATATCGAGTTTCGGGAAAAGATGACTTCGGGTATTTTCATCCCGTGCCGTATTTGGATGCAAGGCGCGCCATCCGCACCTTGCGCTCGCGTGCGGCAGAGTGGGGGATCGATCCCCAATGCATCGGCGTGATGGGTTCATCAGCTGGTGGGCATTTGGCAAGCACTTGCGCTACTCGTTTTCGCGATGTCTTTGCTGAGGAAACGAAAGATGCCATTGACCAATTGGAGTGCCGACCGAACTTTGCGGTGTTGATTTACCCCGTCATTTCGTTTGATGGTGCCATCGGTCATGGTGGTTCGCGTCGTCGTTTGCTTGGTCCTCAGCCCGATGCTAAGGAAATCACCGCGCTTTCTGGAAACCTTGCCGTAAGCGCTCAAACTCCTCCAGTTTTCCTCGTGAGTACTGCGGATGATGGGGTGGATTGCCGAAACAGTTTGCTTTTTGCAGCAGCTTGCAGAGAGCACAAAGTTCCGGTGAGCTTGCACTTGTTTGAATCTGGCGGCCATGGTTATGGGCTCAACGGTAAAGGCGAGATTGCCGTCTGGCCCGATTTGTTGAAGCCTTGGATTCTACGTGTGTCCGTCAAAAAATGAGTGACTTTGTTTTATCGTAGATCTCCGATTCAAGCACTTTTTTTGCGCATAATCGCAAATAATCTAATAATATTGTTTTTCTTATAAAACTTTACAATATTTGCGGTTTTTTCTTGCGATTTAAGATTTTTTTTGAGAATATTGCTTTGGCTAAGCGAATCAATATACTCTGCGACGTCATGTGTCACCCTCAACATCACCTCCTCATGAAATCTAGCATTTTGCTTACCGTCTTAATTGCATCGCTCAGTGGCTTTGCTGTTGCGCAGTCTGTCGTAACACCCCACGAGACAACTAACGTTGTTGCACAATCCGAAAATGTGTTCGCAGAGAACACCATCGCTCCCGCCACCGTCAATATTGATGCAGAGCAAGCTGCATCAACGGAAAGCGAATCCGTGGTGAACTTCGCACAAGAATTTACTAGTGAGACTTCCGAGGAAGCTCTGATTAGTCACGTTTCCCGCGCCATCGCACAAGCTCCTGACAAATCCTGCGAGATCGTCAAAGCGGCGATCACGGTTAGCAAAGCCGATGAAAAATTGGTCGCGAAGATCGTCGAATCAGCGGCCGTGGCTGCTCCTGAAAAAATGCGCTTGATTGCTCAATGCGCGATGGCTGCCTCACCAGACTCCCTTGATGGCATCCAGCAAGTGATGGCCAAACTCGATCCCGGTGCTGGCGATGCTTGCATCAGTGGTAAAGAGTGCAGCGGCAAAGAAGTTTCGGAAAAAGGTGGCTTTGAAAAAGAAGCAATTCCAACGGCGCCCACAGCTCCTGTTTATGATCCTCTTCGTCGCGCCTACATTCAGCCGATCCCGCCGATCATCATTACTCCTGTAGCGACCGATAACAATCATCGCAACTAATCTTATCGAGCAACTAATTGCTCTCTGATTCGAAAAGCGCACTTCCTCACCGAAGTGCGTTTTTTCATGTAAGGATTTTTCGGTCATGACGTATGCTATTCGACGTATGACTTTTGTGTTGCGATTTTCTCGGTGGATTGCTCCGTTGGCCTTGCTCTTCTCTGCGGGAACGGCTGCTGCGGATGCTTTTGCTGAGAAGGTGGTGCCTTTGCTCGACCAGCATTGTTATCGCTGTCATGGCGAGAAAAGACAGAAGGGGGGCATTGAATTGCACCAAGTAAAGAATACGGAAGACGCCTATCGCTACCATCGCTTTTTGAAAAATGTGGCGCAGCAGATCAAGACGGGAGAAATGCCGCCGGAGGATGATGTGGATGAATTGCCGACGAGCGAGGAGCGGTCCTTGATGGTGGCTGAGATCGAGAAAGTGATGGCGCATTTGAAAAAAGGTGACTTCCCGCGCAATCCTGGTAGGCCGACAATCCGACGGCTGAATCGCAATGAATACAACAATACTGTACGCGATATGTTCGGCATTGGCTTTTTGCCTGCGAACGAATTTCCCGCTGATGGGGCAGGGGGCGAGGGCTTTGACAACGTTGGTGACGTGTTGTTCGTCCCGCCCGTGTTGATGGAGAAATATCTCAGCGCTGCGAAAAAGATTGTCGACGCGATTTACACAACGCCCGCGTTGAAAAAGCGTGTGATTTTTCGATTGCCGAAGGACAAAGAAGATCCGCTCGTCGCGGCGAAAATCGTTCTCACCTCTCATGCCTCACTGGCATTTCGCCGGCGCTTAACCGAGACGGACATTGAGCATTTGTTAGAACTTTATACTAATGGCATCAAGCGTGGCGATTCTGCCGAAGAGGCATACCGCGCACCGCTGCGAGCCCTTTTGATACACCCGTCGTTTTTGTTTCGGACTGAAAACGATGAGCCTGGCAAAAAAGAATGGCAGGTGGATTCGTTTGAGCTTGCGACGAGGCTCTCGTATTTCTTGTGGGCCTCCATGCCTGATCGGCAATTGTTTCAGCTGGCCTCGCAAGGAAAATTAAGCGATCCAGCGGTATTGGAGGCACAGGTCTTGCGCATGCTTAATGATAAGCGCTCGGATACCTTGGCGCGCCATTTTGCGGGACAGTGGTTGGGTTTTGAGGAGCTGCGCGAGGTGGCAAATCCGGATCTCAAGAGATTCCCGACATTCACCGAAAGCTTGCGCGTCTCGATGTATCGGGAGTCTGTCGAGTTTTTTGACTATGTGCAAAAAAACAACCGACCAATTACGGACTTGATTGATAGCGACTACACCTTTGTGAACGAAGAATTGGCGCGGCACTATGGGATTCCTGGAATTGTTGGGCCGCAGATGCGCTTGGTGAAATTGACTGACAAACAGCGTGGCGGCGTGATCGGTCATGCTTCCATTCTTACTGCCACCTCGCTTCCGCTGCGCACCAGTCCGGTGAAGCGCGGAAAATGGATTCTCGATACCTTACTCGGCACTCCGCCACCACCTCCACCACCTGATGCTGGTGAGCTTCCAGCAGATGACCAAACGCCCGATGGCTTGTCGTTTCGGCAACAGCTGGAGCTTCACCGGCAAAAGCCGAATTGCGCCGGGTGCCATGAGAAAATCGACCCGCTGGGTTTTGGCTTGGAAAACTTCGATGCGATTGGCCGCTGGCGTACGACCGATGCGAACGGCCAGAAAGTCGATTCCGTGGCTACTTTGCCCGGCGATATCGTATTTTCAACTCCCGCCGAGCTCAAAAAGTTGCTGAAAGAAGGAAACGAGTTGTTTTGCAAAAACTTCTGCCGCAAATTGCTTGCCTACGCTCTCGGGCGGCCGCTGGAGTACTACGATGAGCCCGTGATCGAGGATCTTTATCAACTCTTGGTCAAAAATCAGTTTCAGATTCGCCCAGTGATTCTCGCAGTGGTAAAAAGCCATCCATTCCAGTCGCGTTCGGCCGAACGATAATCGCGGAATCTGCGTGACTTTTGGCACGGCTTATGCATACTCAAGGGCATGGAACAAACGATCGATCCGAAGGCTGCAGATTCACGTAGCCATCTGCGCGTGGAGCCTGCATCCATTGAGGACTTGCCACAATTGGTGGCACTGACGATGGATTTGTTTGCTCACTCGGGAGATCTGCGCGCGGATTCCCAGGTGCAGGAACATGGATTGCGTTTGATTTTGGAGCAACCAGCTCGCGGACGGATTTTTGTTTTGCGCTCTGATGATACAATTTTTGGCATGGTGAATTTGCTGTTCACGATCTCAACAGCGATGGGTGGCTTTGTGATCTTGATGGAAGATGTGATCGTGCATCCCGTGCATCGTGGTCATGGCTACGGTTCTATGTTGATCGAATATGTGCTGGACTTCGCCAAGAAAAAAGACTTCAAGCGGATCACTTTGTTGACCGATAAGATTAGTGCGGATTCGCAGCATTTCTTCAAAAAAATGGGCTTTGAGTATTCGAGCATGATTCCAATGCGGCGAATCATTTCCTGATAGCTGGAGATTTTTGTTCGGATCGAGACTAATTTCTTAGCTCTCATCATGTTCGTCGCGATTTTGCTGTTTCGGCCCCACTGTGCTCGTTTTTATGGAGCATGTTACGTTGAGACGCACAAAGGTATGTCTAGGTTAACACCTAAATTGAGGTATTGTCGGGCTAAAATCGCTTTAGGTTCTCAAGTCAGTCACCCGTCTTGAGAACCTTGATGAAGGCATCTTGGGGGATGTTCACCTTGCCAATGGCTTTCATCTTCTTCTTACCTTCTTTTTGCTTTTCTAGCAACTTTCGTTTCCGGGAAATATCACCACCGTAGCACTTGGCGGTGACGTTTTTGCCCATGGAGGAAATACTCTCGCGGGCAACGATTTTGCCGCCGACTGTGGCTTGAATGGCGACGACGAATAGTTGATTCGGAATGACTTCTTTCAAGCGCAGAGCGAGGGCGCGACCGAATGATTCTGCTTTATCGCGGTGAACGATGGTGCTGAATGCCTCAACCGGTTCGCCAGCGATGAGCATGTCCATTTTGACCATCTTCGCGTCGCGGTAGCCGCTATGTTCGTAGTCCATCGAGCCGTAACCACGGGTCATAGATTTGAGGCGATCGTTGAAATCGACCAAAATTTCAGCCAAGGGCAGCAAGCTTGTCAACATGACACGAGAGTCATCGATGGTCTCTGTGTTGACAACTTCGCCCCGTTTCTCCATGACGAGTGACATGACGTCGCCGATGTATTCGCCGGGTACCATGACGAAAACTTTTACGATCGGTTCGCGAACTTCCTGGATTAACTGCTGCTCAGGGAACATCGCGGGGTTGTCAACGATGAGCTCATCACCGTTCGTCAGGGTGACTTGATAGATGACCGAGGGGTAGGTGGAGATCACGTCCATGTTGAACTCGCGGCGCAGACGTTCCTGGATAATTTCCATGTGCAGTAGGCCAAGGAAACCGCAGCGGAAGCCGAAGCCGAGGGCTTGCGATGACTCGTTCATGTAGGTGAACGCGGGGTCGTTGATCTGGAGTTTGCCCATGGCCATTTTTAGGGCCTCGTAGTCGGAGGTATCGATCGGGTAAATTCCCGCAAAAACCATCGGCTGGATTTCTTTGTAGCCGGGCAGTGGTTCGGTGCAGCCACGGTTGGCATCGGTCACGGTGTCACCGATTTTCACCTCGGCAGCCGATTTCATGTTGGCGATGATGTAGCCGACGTCACCGGCGACGAGTTGATCGATAGCAGTCATTTTCGGGGTGAAAATGCCGACTTCTTTGACCTCGTAGTTGTTATCGGTGGCAAACAATTTGATCTTGGTGCCGCGTTTGACCGAACCGGAAAATACGCGCACGTAGGAGACGACGCCGCGGTAGGTATCGTAAACGGAATCGAAAACGGAGCAGCGCAGAAGTTTATCGGGATTCTCAGTGGGATGGGGAACTCGCTCGACGACTGCCTCAAGGATGTCGATGATGCCGATACCGTTCTTGGCGGAGGCGGGAATGGCGTCTTCAGCAGGGATAGCGAGGATGTCTTCGAGCTGCTTGCGGCATTTCGGCACATCGGCAGCAGGAAGGTCGATTTTATTGAGAATCGGAATGATGGTGAGATTCTGCAACAGCGCCAAGTGCAGGTTGGCTACGGTTTGAGCTTCGACACCTTGGGCGGCATCGACCATCAACACAGCCCCTTCACAAGCGGCGAGGGCGCGCGATACCTCATAGGTAAAGTCGACGTGGCCAGGAGTGTCGATGAGATTGAGTTTGTAAGTATGTCCATTTTTCGCCTTGTAGGCCATGGTCACGGGGTGTGATTTGATGGTGATGCCTTTTTCCCGCTCCAGATCCATGGAGTCAAGGAGTTGATCTTGTTTCTCGCGCTTGGTGATGGTTTCCGTGGACTCCAGCAAGCGGTCAGACAAGGTGGTTTTGCCGTGATCGATGTGAGCGATGATCGAGAAATTTCTGGTGAATTCGATGGACATGGTAAAACGAGGAATCGGAGAGAGTGATGGACGCGGAGATAGAAAGCATGAATTAGGCTTCAGGTCTATCTTTCAATTGCGGAAAATGGCAAAAATTGCCGCATTTTTGGCGAAAGGACGAGGATTGACAGGATCGATCGGTTCGCTCAGCGTGGCGGTGATGACTTTGCCGCAAAAAATTCGCTTGCTCTTGGATCAATACTCGACCGATATCGCGGAAGAACAGGCGTATTTGCAGGTGATGAAAGTGCATGCGCTGGCGGATGATTGCCACTTGCGCAGTCGATTGAACGCGCACTTTACGGCATCAGCTTGGGTGTTAGATTCTACTCAGCGGCGGGTGCTTTTGATTCATCATAACAAGCTTCAACGCTGGCTACAACCGGGAGGGCATCTCGAAGCTGATGATGCAGACCTTCTCTCCTCAGCCCGACGCGAGGTGGCGGAGGAATGTGGCTTGCACGATTTGGAGTTGTTGCGGGAGGGGCTGTTCGATGTAGATGTTCATACGATCCCGCAACGTGGCGAAGTCCCAGAGCATCTCCATCTCGATCTGCGGTTTATCTTTCGGGCGGTGAACGAAGAAACGCAGTTGGATTTGAGCGAGGTTAGTGCGGCGCGCTGGATTCCGCTCGATGAGGCGCAGCAGACATTGGATTCCACATCGTTATTGCGGATGGTGGAGAAGTGCGTAAATGGTCACAGGCTTTAATCTTGATCAGGCCACACACCGAGCTCGATGAGCTGCTTGGTAGCTGTGCCTGCCCAGTCGCGATTGGCTGCGGGCGAGGCAGGGGATGGATGAAGGATTTTGCCGATGACTCCAGAAAATGATGGTGCGGCGTCGCGCAGTCGCTGCTCCGCATACGCACCGACTCCGATCAGAAATTCTGGCTCTAGTGCATGGATCACCTTGGTTAGATGTGCGGTGCATGCCTTCTCCACGGGTCGCATTTCGGTAGCAGAAATTTTGTCGGGTGTGACATTTGCTCCACTGGCAGTCATCCAAACGAGCGGGCAGTAGTTGGCGACGAAATGTTCTCGGAAAAAATCACGCGCATCGGGATAACATTCGGCAAACAAGCCCCAGAGCCTGCGGCCGCTCACTTCGGATTTGGGGCAGGAAAAGCCTTGGATCGGTCGTTTGGGATGGGCATCGAGCACGAGATCCACTGGGTGCTGAATTTTCATCCAATCACGCACGGCGGCAATTTCACCAAAAGGCACTCCTGTCTGGGTCATCCCATAGGGGCCGGGGTTCATGCCGAGAAATAGAACGCGTTTTTTCGCTGAACCGTAGCGCTCAAGGTAGTCGCGGTGACTTTGCCACGCGTAATCGAGCGGTTGATAGGTGTGGGTGATGGGTGCGGAAAATGTTAGGCCACGCAGAGATTCGCGGAGCTCCACAGCAGCTTGCACGAGAGGGTGTTTCATTGCCATCCGCCGATTCGATTTCGTTTGGCATCAGACTCCATCCTGCGGAGCAAATTGCGATGCGTTTCAGCCTTGGTTCCATCAGGTAAGTCCGCTGGTTGAGTGATGATCCGCACGTAACCTTTGCTGACAAGAATTTCATCGAGCCATCGAGTTTTTCCTTCGTAGGGTATACTGACGTGACAATAGAAACGACCACTATCGTAGACTTCTTCATTTCTGGTCGCGACGGTGAAAGGTGTTTTTTCGAGCAAGGCAAGAGTGAATTTTTTCGCAGTCATGCCCAATGCAGTGGAAGCCTCGGGGGTGATTCCACCAAAGTAGCGGGCTTGATCACTGATGCGTTCGGCATTGGTATTGCCGTCGCGGTATCGCTTGAAAGTGCTCTCGGGGGTGTCGACAAAATAGAGCCGGAATTCTTTCACTCTTCCATCAGGCAACTTGACGCGAAAACTATCGCCGTCGTTGTTGTTGTGGCTAACCAGTTGGCAATGTTGGTAAATCGTCCAACCATTTTTCTGCGTGACGGATGGCTTAACTGGCAGCTGTTTGCCCGGAGATGGGCTACTAGAAGTCGTGGATTTCTCTGGAACACTCGTCGGACTCAATTCTGCCGGCGCCGAAGGATTTTCCTTTGTTTTGTCTGTGCAAAATTTTAGCGTGACGATGACGACGAGTACGATGAGGCTCAAGATCGATTTTTTCGCAGATTGGGGAGCGGCCATGAATGTGGATGGTGTTAGAGTCCGCGGCAACCATTGTAATCTTGGTAGGTGCCGATGGGAGTGGATTGCTTGCGCCACTCGCGATTGAGGCGGCGATATTTGTTGATAAACTGGCGAGGGTCAGCCCAGTTGTCCATGGTGCGGGCTACGGATTCGCGTTGCATGCCGATCTTCAGGTTATGACGGATTTCGAAATGCAAATGGGCGGCATACATGCCGCGATTGGATCCGAGAGTGCCGATTTGTTGGCCTCGTTTCACAAGTTGTCCAAGCTTCACCATCCGATCCTTGAGGTGCCCATACAGGGAGTCACAAAACTTCACTTGGCCGGTCTGAGGGTCTCGGTAGGCGTGGCGGAGAATCACGATATTTCCCCAACCGGCGCGGACGTCATAGGAAAAGGTTACAATGCCATCAGCTGTGGCATAAATGGGATCACCCATGTCGGTATCACCGCCACTATTGCCATTCCAATCCTCACCGAAGTGAACCGGAGCACGAAGGCGCAGACCGCGCGCCACGTAGTAACCAGCGCCATTTGGTTTGCCTACGGGACAATCAAATCCATCGGCCAACGGAATGGCCACGGTGCGTTGTTGCGCCAATAACGGTGATACTCCCGCGAGACCCATGAGAAGCGCAAGAATCCAGCGATGGATTATGTGCGTGTAGTGCATGCGCTGAAGCATGACAATTTTTTGCGGTGCGATCAAGGAAAATGCGTGGAGTTCAGCGCTGTCGTCGGTGCTGGTGTAGATTGTAAGCCCTCATTGGTGATCATTCCTCGCCACACTAACACTGCAACGATGAGTGCGGCAACAATGCGATACCAACCGAAAATCTCCAGTCCATGACGCTGCAGGTAAGAGACTAACCACTTTACGGCAAGAGCTGCCGAAATGGCTGCCGCGATCATCCCGACGATTGTTGGGGCGATGCCGTAGTGATTGGTAAGCAAATCCATGCCGCCAAACCAATGGTCGTATTCAGGCAGTCCATCGACTTTCCAGACAGCCTTTTTGGCTGTGGCGGCTGTGAGCGTGAGAACTCCTAGTAGGAATGAATACTCGACCGCTGCTTTCACTGAAAGACCGACGATCAAGCCGCCGACAATCGTCATCAGACTGCGACTCGTGCCTGGCCACATGGCGATGCATTGGAGGAATCCGATCAAAAGCGCCATCTTCCAGGTCATGGTGAGCAGGCTTTTGCCACCATCTGCTGATGGATGTTTTTTCTTCCAAGCACATACCGCAATGATGCCTACACCACCGATAAACCAGGCGAAAATGATTGGGCCGAGAAACATCAACTTCGCATCGATGAGATCATTGAGCAAAACTCCGAGCACTGCTGCGGGTAGAAAGCCGACAAGAATGTTGCGAGCCATGGAAAATCCCTCAGCATCCCGACCAAGGACGCCGAGTAGCATTTTTTTCACGTGGGGAAGATAGAGTCCCAATACAGCGAGAATGGCTCCGCCTTGAATGCAAATCGCGAATGTATCCGCGGCAGCTTTATCGAGTGGTCCGGCAGTGCCTACGCCCATGAGTTGTTGGGCTACCACGAGGTGTCCTGTGGAGCTAATCGGAAGATACTCCGTAATGCCCTCGATGATTCCCAAAATGATGGATTGCCAAATTTGCATGCAGACAGAATGTTTCAGGAATGTCAAAAAACATCAAGGAATTCCTCTTGCTATATCGCGAACTAGCATGCACGTTCCCGCCAGCATGAAGCGACATTACCTGAAATTTGTTCGCCGCTTCTATCGGCAGTTGCGACATCCGCGGATGCGCAAGAGTCGCTTTTTTTCTCTCATTTCCCAGCGCTTGCGGAATCGTCGATTGTGGAAGCCATGTCGCGCAACCGTTTCGCATGGCCTCGCGATTGGGATGTTTTTCGCCATGATGTTGCCTATGCCATTGCAGAGCCTAGTTGCGGCGTTTTTTGCGATCCGAGCACGGGTAAACGTGCCCTTTGCGATGCTCGCAGTTTTCATTTCTAATCCGCTCACATTGATTCCTCTCGCTGCGATGCAAGAGCAATTGGGCGGCTGGATGCGTTCAACGTTGCATGTGCCCGTTCCAAGCTTCCTCGATGCCAGTGCAAAATTTCCCTACACTGACATCGACTGCAATTCGGCCAATTTTGTGTTAGGGATGCTCATGAGTGGCGTGATTGCCTCAATGCTATCCTATCCGATCGTGCATCTTATCTCGTTGATCATTCCTCATCATTTGCCAGCCAAACGTCACGAGTTCCTGCCATCGAGGCATGACTGATGATCCGATGCTAAAATTGCCGACTCACGCCACTTCCGCCAGCATGCAATGCGCCAAGCCGTGGTTTCGCATTAGGTGGCGGAAATTCATAACTTTGGTTGTCGAGATGATGTCGTGAGCGATTCCAACGGTTGACACCTAGGAACAGCAGAAAGCTGGGCAGTAAGATTGCGGCGATAAGACCAATCCATCTTAGCAATGATTGACGAGTGCGCTGATTCCAGGAATCAGGCTGAATCGCCCCATCGGGATTGAGTTCGTCCCAAGTCTGGGCCCATGCAAATGTGACAACTTTACAGGCGTTCGTGGGGTCAAAGTTTTTGCCAGTTTGATACAAGTCGGGGAGAAGCATAGACTTTTTGATTAGTGCCTTCCATCGTGAATGCGTGACGATGTCGTTTTGCATCGGGGGTAAAATATCCATTTGCGTGCTCTGTGTCTCGATTTTGTGAGGCCGCGTCGAGAGCGCAAACAAGCCTGTGTCCACTTCGTAGATAAGCAAAAAACCCTTTTTCTCGGGGCCGAGTAAGCGCAAGCGTTCATCTGCCACTTGCTCTTGAATCGGCTTCATCGCTGAAACGCTATTTTGCGTTAACAGGTAAAATGGCAACTCATGGTGTTGAGAAAATGTGGCAAGCCTCGCATTGATCTCTGCCTTGATTGCGGGATCGCGTTGATAAAATCCTGCCGCATCAAGCAAGAAGGACTCAGTCTCAGCAGAAGTGAAAGGACACAGAGTTAGGCAGAAAAACAAGACGATTTGCAGCAGGGGGGAGTGCACAGGAGGTGATTTTAGATACTGAATCCAACATTGGCAAGGCAAAGCAGCATTTGTTTTGATGCCGCTTCTTTTTCGTCATGTAGGGATGTTTATTTTTCGAGAGGGTGGACTTTGAGAAGCTCTTCGGGTGTCCAAAAAGTGGAACGGGCTTTGTTGGACTGACGCACACGTTGCACGGATTGAGGAGTGACGATGGGGGCCTTGTTGCCCCAAGAGTTGCGGACGTAGGTGAGAACCGCAGCAAGTTCTTTGTCGTCGAGCAGTGAACCGAAGGCGGTCATGGGAGGTACGCCTTTTGCCGTATCAAAGTCTTTGCCATTAACGCGAATTTTTCCCCATAGGCCGTTGAGGGCGATTTTGATGAGGCGTTCTTCACTACCTGTTACCCATGGCGTGCCGTTGAGCGGTGGATACACATTTGCGAGCCCTTCGCCATTGGCTTGGTGGCAAGTAACGCAGTGGGCCTCGCGGTGGAATACTTCGGCTCCGAGCTGATAGGTGGCGTGATCAGATTTGGCGAGGTGGGCGGGGATGGTAACCTTGATTTTTTCTTCGGGAGCATCGGCGATGATTCCGCCCTGCGTGTTGGCTTCGACTTTGAGCCAAAGATGTTGCACGACCTTGGCCGCATTGCGGGCGTGTGGCTCTGGTGATGCGAGGAGTTGTTCGAGAAGAGGCAGATTGCGCACGTTGTGTTGCTGGTGGAGCCAGAGCGCCTCTAACAGATGATGGGCATGATCTTTGTTGTCAGGCAGGAATTGCTTGATCCATTTTTGCGTCTCCGCGATGACCTGCGTGCTATCGCGTCCGCTCAGTTCGATGCGGGTGCGGTGGCGAATGCCATCGATCGGAGATTTGAGGTTTTCTAACAAGGCAGCGATCGGCTGCCCGGCAATCGGGATGATTTTCTGGAGTGGGCGATCAATGGCGGTGATGCGGTAGATGCGGCCGTGCTTGTGGTCGCGATTCGGATCGCGAACGTTGTGCTGCATGTGACCGATGATGACGTTGTGCCAATCGCTGATGTAGAGTGAGCCATCGGGGCCAAAGACCGCACCTGAAGGGCGGAAGTTTTTGTCACCGCTCATGAGAAAGCCACGGGCTTTTTGCTCAGTTTGGGAGCCATCGGCGTGAGTGGTTTTTGCCGTGAGTTCATCTCCAGCAGGAGTGCCCCAGACGGTGCCTTTTGCGGCATCTCTGGCGAGGTCATAATGCTTCAATCCAAGGAATCCGATCACGTTGCAGATGAGGAAGTCTCCTTGCATGTCATCTGGGAAGTGGCTGCTGGATACAACGGTGCTGGCAGTGACGGGGCGAACTTCTTTTTTGAGGAGTTCGTGCATTTTGAAGCTGTTGCCCTCAGGGCGGACTTGGTAAGCGCGGCCGCCTGTGCCATCGGTGGCGAAGCAATAGCCCCAGTAGTCGAACGAAGTGCCGTGGGGGTTGGGTGAGTTGCCTGCGTGGACGGCAATGGAAAAACGGCGAGGGTCAAAGCGATACATAGCGCTGGCAGTGGTTTGCAGCGATGGGCCCCACGGATGCTCATGATTGTGTTGCATGAAGACGCCGCTTTGCCA
>JBIIAI010000007.1:0-46132 GCA_044239965.1 Akkermansiaceae bacterium | reverse complement strand
TAGTCCGCGATGATCTGCTGCGCAAGATCGGTGAGCGATCTCGCATTGTTATCATGCGGCCAATTGATTCGCGTAACGTCGCCTAAGCGATCCCACTCGGCATCATACATGCGCTCATCTGCGCCCATTCCGGGCAAAAGAAAGCATCTCATGGAGGTAGAGTTTTCCATTTTCGTGAAAAATGCGAGTTTTTTGGCGAAGCGCGAGACAAGATTCGCCATTGTCGGCATTGTATGATAGAACCCCCATCACCGCATGCACCGTAAATACCTCATTCCGATTCTTACTTCCATCCTCGGGTTTTCGCTCGCTTGGATGCTAAAACCTGCGCCGCCTCGTCAGATTGCGCTGATCGAACCATCGGCAAGTGGAATCAAACCAAGTGCCTCCGCAGGTCACAGTGGGCGAATTGAAGCAGACAAGCGTTCATTCAATCCATTAACGCACACCATTGACGGCAAAGAAATTCCGCCTCAGTTGGTAACACAGCGCACAAAACTTGCAGATCAGTTGCGCGGGAATCTAGCGAAAAAAGACATGGGTCAAGTGCAGCGTTTGACCGAGCTGCTTCATTTGACTCCGGAACAGCAACAGCAAGTGCTATCCCTTTACGAAACAAAAAGGACCGCGCTCAATCTCTACCAACCGGGAGATGGTGTGAATGCGACAAATTTGTTAGAGAAAGCTGAAGTGGTCGAAGTGAAGTTCAATCAAATGCTTTCTGAGATTCTCGATGAATCTCAGATCGAGCAGTTCAACGCATTTCGCAAACAACAAGGGGAAAATCGGCGACTCGCAGATGTGCAAAAAGATTTCGCCGATGTGTTAGAAAAAGTCGACCTGTCTCCCGCTCAGCAAGAGTCATTGCAAGATGCCATGAAGCAAGCTGCGATGTCGGATAATTCTAGTAAGCTTGACAAGACGCGATTGTTTGAAGAGGCGTTTGATGCCATGGGCTTTGGCGGAGCTGGTGTGGCGATGAGTGAAGCGCAGTCGGCGAGTACAAAAATACTACAGGCAACGGATCGGATGGAGATGGCGAAAATATTGGTTGATGAGCGCAAGAATGCCACAGCTGAAAGAATTGCCCTGCTGCGCAACGTATTAACACCAGCACAATTGGCCCAATACACGGCTGTGCTTGAGTCGCGAAATGAATCATTTTATTCCTCGATCATACCTCACCTGCCACCTATAGATCCGTCATCGTTGATCGAAGAAAAATAACAACTACTATGCTCATCGTAAATCAAGAAGTAATCGATCCAGCACTTGTTGAGGATGCATTTCAACGAATCAAAACGCAGGCTGAGATGCTTTCTCAAATTTCCTGTTGTGAGCGCGATGATGAGTTTTTGCAGCAGGCGCAGGATGAGGTGATTGATGGGATTTTGTTAGCCCAAGAGGCTGAGCGTCGTCATCAGCGGATTCCCGATGAGCTTTTTCGCCCCGTTTTCGAATCTGCATTGCGACAGTGGCGTGATAATGGAGCTTCATGGGATTTGATCGAAGCACATCGCAAGGAAATTCGGGAAGAGTCTCTAGCGGGATTGCGCATGGAGTTTTTCACCCGTGATTTGTTTGCTGATGTTGTTGATCCCACTGAAGATGAACTTCAATCCTATTATGAATTGCATCAGTCCGATTACTTCACACCTCCATCTGTTCATGCTCTGCATTTGGTGCGCTTTCCAGATCAAACGCAGTTGTGGTCTGATTATTCCTTGTTGTTGAGCGTGCGTGACGCGGTGGTTGACCTCGGCGAAGATTTTTCAGAATTGGCAAAAACTCACACGCAGAAAACGAACCAAGAAATTGATCTGGATTGGATCAGCATGGAGCGCCTTAGTCATCCCTTTGAGGCCATTCTTTTTTCATTGCGACCCGGTGAGATTAGTCCGATCATTCACCATGAGAATGCTTTGCATCTCGTTTATGCTAAGGAAGTGAAGCGTGCAGAACAAAAATCGTTCGAGGAGCTTCATGATGAGATTGCGCATAAAGTTTTGTTAGAAAAAAAACAAGCAATCTTGCGAACACTTGCCGCGGAATTGCGTTCGAAAGCGGTCATTTCCGGTTCTGCCATCGAGGAGCCAAATCCGGTAGAAGCCTGAGCAAAACATAGGCCGTAATCACGAGAAAAAAATCGGATGCAAACCACAGCAAGCCCGGTTTGATGTATGCGGAGCCTATCACGTGATCGCTGAACGGATATAGCCATGCGATTCCTCCTGAGATGGCATCACAAAACAAATGCAAGCAATACGCAAAGAGCAAATAGGCCGTGCGAATGATTGTTAGCGGTGATGCTTTGGGGATGCATCCTAACAGAAGTAATGCGGCGAGGATTCCGACAAAGGGCAAGCCGTGTGACCAACTGCTCAGGCGTGCTTCGAGAGATAAATGTGGATTGAGCAAGTCGGGCAAGGCTCCGAATAGACCAACCACCGCAATTTCGCGCAGCTTGTGGCCAGTTTTTTTCTCCTGCGATAGTTTGTAGCGCCTCCATGCGAGAGGAATGATTGGCAGGAGAATGTGTGTTCCAAGCAACATATCACACGGCCTTGCGGCGAATGAGGATTCCGTACTTCGGGCTAAACAACCAAGCGAGGATGAAGAGTATTCCGAGAACCATGACGATTGCGGGACCTGATGTTAGCTTCAGTGGTTCCGAGATCAACACCGCGAGCACAGCGCCTGCTGCGCCGAGAAATCCACCACCCCAAAACAGCATCGAGGTTCGATCCGTGAAAAGCGAAACCGTGGCCGCTGGTGTTACCAGTAGGCCTACGGAAAGAACGCAGCCGACAGCTTGCAAAGAGGCAACCAACGACATCACCATCAGGGCAAACAAAAGATACTGCACAAAACGCACCGGCACACCTTGTGCGGCGGCAACGTTCGGTTCGAAGAGCGCGACAAGGATCGGGCGCATGAGTAAATTTGCCAAGACTAGCGTGAAAACTCCGATGCCGAAAACCGTCCATAGATCCGCATTTGATACTGCATTAATGTCACCAAATAGCCAGTGCTCTAGCTCTGCACGAACACCCAAATGAGGCAGCAAGGCAACGCCACCAGCAAACGCTGATGTGTAGAGAACCGCGAGTGCTGTGCCCTGTGCCACGCGATTTCCACGCGATACGGCGACTGAACCGAGCCCGACAATCATCGCTGCGATGAGGGCACCGAGAAAGGCGTTAAGCTGCGTGAGAGCACCAGTGATCAGGATCGCTACCGCAATGCCGGGCAGCATGGTATGAGATAGCGCGCTGACCGAGAGAGCCGTGCGACGCAGAATCACAAAACCGCTAAAAAAGCCGTTGGTGAAACCCACCAAGGCCGCAGCAGCCAAAGCTCGTTGAAAAAAAGCGTGATCAAGCATCTCCCACATCAGCGGCGATCATAGCAGGGAAAATGCATTGGGCAACCCTCGTGCGCGAGCCTGACGAAAAATTTTCACTCGGTCTTACTGGGGCAATTTCACGGCAGTCATGTATCCTCGATCGCCGATGGTATCGTGATACGCGCCGATCTGATAGCCCAGCTTTTGCAAAAGACAAGAATACTCTGCGTGCGAATAGCACTTGCCTTGGGTGATGTTCATCAACAACGAAGAATACTCCGCCACTGGCACAGGGCCTGTTTTTGCATCATTGATGAAGGCATCATGAATGATCAATAAGCCCCCGTTCGGTAGGGTGGATGTGGCTTTTTCTAACAAAAATTCCATTTCGGACCAATCCCAATCGTGCAACACATTGGACAAAAGGATCACATCTGCCGCAGGCCATGCATCGGCAAACATGTCTGCGGAATGAACCGTGATCTTATCCGCGAGTCCGTGTGCGGAAATTTCCTTGCAGCAAATTTCATCGACAGGGGATTGTTCCAAGACTGTAGCCGTGAGATGAGGATGGGCCGCGACCAAGGTGGCTGAGTAAATGCCTGAGCCGCCAGCAACATCGAGAACATGATGCCGTTGCGCAACATGCGATGTCAAAGCGCTTGCGAGATGTTGACCGAAGATCATGCCGCGACAGTTCATCAAGTTGGTGAAATTTCCTGCGAACACGGGATCCAACATGGATTTGTGCCAATCATGTGCATCATCCTTCGCTTGCCAATTCGCTGGTTTTCCGGTGGTGAGAACTTTGACGAAACCTAGCAGAATGGGTGAGTCTTTGATCGGTTGGTAGTAAGGCCCGAGATACCAGGGTGATGTGGCGCAAAGAAATTCACGACCGCTGGCGGTGAGAGTGTGCGTGTTTGTGGAATCCGTCTGCACGAATTCATTGGCGCGACAAAGAGTCAATAAGACGTCCAGTGGTCGAGCGGCAAAACCGAAGTGGGCGATGATCGATTCGCTAGTCGCTGCACCTTGTTGATCCAGCCAAGTAAAAAAATCGAAATGAAGCAACGCAGCGCCGATCAAATCCGCTGCATATTGACGATCACGATAGCGAAGAACGGCCGAGGGATCGGACGATGGAAGTGTGGATAGGTTTTGATTCATTTGATGCGGCGATTCATGCATCACTCGCAGGCATTCGACAAGCTCGATTCCATCGATAAGTTGTGCAATTGCTTACCACAACGCTTGTCAATCAATCTGATTTTTTGTAATTAAGCTGAAAACGTCATGGATGATCCTCGCGAAGATAGAGAACCAGAAGCTGGAATTGCGCACTCATGGCAGGGTGGGCGAATGGTCTATCTTTACAATTTGATGAATGCTGGACAGTGGGTTCTAGCAGTGCAGGAACTTGGTCAGCAGATCGCGGAAGATCCTGAAGATGAGGAACTGCACAAGATGATGGGCCGAGCTTTGCGGAAGTTAGGTAAATTCGCCGAGAGTGAAAAGCATTTGAAAAAAGCGGTCACCTTAGCGCCTGAGGATGATGAAGCCTTCGTCGAGTTGGCGCTGACTTATTTGGAAATGAATCGAGCCGGGCTCGCTGATGATATGGTCCGTCAAGCTCTCCGACTGAATCCTGAAAACGAAATCAGCTGGATCATCATGGGGCAACTTAGCTTGCATTATGATGATACACCGCAAGCGTTGCGCTGTGCCGATCAAATCAAACGGCTAAACCCAGAGAGCACGCAGGCGATGGAAATTCGCACACGTGCACTCGCGCAAGCTGATGGGGCGATGAAGCTCCCCGCGCATCAGCAGATTCAAGAATATCATGCGATTCTCGAAGTTGATCCCGAAAACGATAGCGCACTGATGCACTTGGGCGTGGTGTATTTTGACGAACTCAAGGATTACGATCGCGCAGAGGAGTGTTTTCGGGCGGCCTTGCAGATCGATCCGATGGATAAAATTTGTCAGAAACTGTTGATCAAAACACTGCGCAAGAAAGATCTGGTATTGAAATTACTATGGATGCCGTACTTGCCAGTGGAATGGATATTGAAGCTTTACAGTTGGGCATGGAGGCTCAAGTGGCCAATCATTCCGCTGTTCTTAATTGGCAAGTACTTGATCATTGTGCTTGTGCTGAGTGCTTTGATCTTCTTTACGATTTTTTGGCCTGTCGCCAAAATGTATGAGTATCTTACCATCGCGGATTTGCATCGGAAAATGGGGCGTGTCACGCTTCATCGCGGGCCGCTGGCACGACTTCACAAAGCCTCGTTCGCGTTACGCTTTTCGTGTTTTCTCGTGGGACTCGTTTTGTTTTGGAGTTGTATCGGGGCCTTTTTCGTGTCTGAGGCCACTCGTGGCTCGGTGATTTTCGGAGTGATCATTCTCGTTGTGTTCGGCACATTTGCGTTGATTGCCTTAAGCTGGGGCGCGGTGATTTATCAATTCATTCGAGGCAAAATTCGCGCTCGAAAAAATCGCGACTTGCCGTAAGATGGTGCTGCCATGACCGATAAGACCATTCAATTGCTTCAACAATCGCTTCGCGCCGATCCATCCAACTGGGATCTGCGTGTGCATGTGGCGGAACTGTTGATGGCTGTGAACGATCAGGAGCAAATTGCGGCATTGTTGCCCGAGTCAATAATTCCTGCGGAGGAAACTAGTCGCTTGCAGGCTGCTACTTTGTTGCGTCGCGCCGATGCCGATCTCGCGTTGCGCTTGTGTGCCTTGGTGATTGCCTCCAACAAAGCGAATGCTGCATGTTACCGCTTGATGGCTGATATTTATCGTGATCGCGGGCTCAGTGATCTTGCTCGGAAAAACTACAACGTTGCGGCCGTGATCGATGAGTCACTGGAAGATCCCGAGTTTGAGTCATGGCTGGAAAACAAACCTGTTAGCGAAAATAAGCCCATGTCATTGCCTCCCAAAGCTCCAGTCGCGATGGCTGCGCATGGTGATGAGGTAGCGGACGATGCCGATGAGGATTGCGAATGCTTCAGCGATATCTGTGAAACCGATGCCGTCACGCAAGCGTTAGACTCTCTGGATCTGATCGATTTTTCTCACATCGGCGGCATGGATGCATTGAAAGAACGCATCCGCATGAGCATCATTTATCCTTTCAAGAATAAGGAGCTTTTTGCGAAATTCAAAAAACGTGTGGGTGGTGGCTTGCTGCTCTACGGACCACCGGGCTGTGGAAAAACTCTCATCTCACGAGCGACAGCGGGCGAGTGTGGGGCGCATTTCATCAACATTTCCATTCACGAAATTCTCTCCAAATGGATCGGCGAAAGTGAACAGCGGATGCATGAGATTTTTGCCATCGCACGACGCAAAGCGCCGACGATTATTTTCATTGATGAAATCGATGCCCTTGGTGTGAAGCGGGCGGATGCTGGGCACTCGGCAAGTCTCGTCAATACGCTGCTGACAGAAATCGATGGGGCAGCCTCGCGCAACGAAAATGTTTTGGTCATGGGTGCCACGAATACCCCATGGCGACTCGATAGTGCCTTCCGTCGGCCAGGACGATTCGATCACGTCGTCTTCGTGCCACCGCCTGACCAAGCTGCGCGCAAATCGATTTTCGCGCTCGCGCTCGATGGGATTCCTCAAGAATCGTTAGATCTCGATCAACTTGCTCAGAAATCAGAAAAATTTTCCGGTGCCGACATTCGTGCCGTTGTCGAAGCCTCGACAGAATCGGTGATCGAGACAATCATGAAGACTGGGAAAGAAGTGCGATTGACGCAGAAGGAATTGCTGCAAGCGTTGAAAAAACATCGCCCTACGACCTTGGAATGGCTGGAACAGGCATCGAACTACGCGAGCTACGCCAATCAATCCGGGCTCTATGACGAGTTGTCGGAATACATTCGCTCGATCTGAATTTGCAGCGTAAGATTATTTTTTTGTGACCTTTTTCGAATGAGTGGGGTCTGTATGGATGAGGAGTCGAACGACTCGCTGATACCATATGATGAATACCATTGCACAAACCGAAGGGGCCAATCCGGTCGAAGTTGCTACTAAGAGCATTGAAGGAGTTACCAATCTCGTTGATCAGGCGAAAACCTGGTTGACGGCAAATGGTCTCACATTTGGCAGCAATTTGCTTGCCGCGATTGTGGTCTATGTCGTTGGTCGCTGGGCTGCGAACTTGGTGCGTAGTGCGATTCAAAAAATCTTTTCCGGACGCGGGCTCGATAGCACTGTTGCAACCTACGCGGGCAACATTGTTTATGCCATAATCATGATTATGGTGATGATTACAGCACTTGGAAAACTGGGAGTTCCTACCGCGCAGTTCGCCGCGATCATCGCTGCCGCAGGCTTGGCCATTGGACTGTCACTGCAAGGCAATCTCGCCAATTTTGCTTCGGGCTTTATGCTTGTTTTCTTCCGACCGATCAAAGTGGGCGATTACATCAGCGCTGGTGGCGCAGAGGGCACTGTCGAAGAAATCGGCATTTTCACATCCACGCTCAACACATTGGACAACAAAAAGGTCGTGGTGCCGAACTCATCGATCACTGGTGGCAATATCGTGAATTTTTCTGCCAATGCCAATCGCGTGGTATGTGTGCCCGTCTCCGTGTCTCCTCAAAATGATCCAGCAGCGGTAGGTCAAGCCCTGCTCGCGGCAGCTGCCGAAAATGAGTTGGTGCTGAAAGATCCTACGCCCGTGGCGGTGATTACCCAATTGGGCGAGGGCAAATTCATCATGGAATTGCGCGTGAATTGCGCCGCTACGAATTACTGGAGCACCTTATTTACGCTCAATGCTGGTGTCAAAAAACATCTTGAGTCCGCTCAAGTCATTCCCTTTCTGCCGCATCAAGCCGTGAAGCTCATCCAGCCGTAAGCTCTTTTGTCGCTCCTGTTGTGTCAGGCGGTCGATCTCTCACGAGGTCGGTCGTTGTGCCATCTCATTTTGTCGAAAATAATTGACTTACTCTAGCAGATGTGTTAAGTATAGTCACAGCCCACATGGTAGTACGTTTGAACATATCTTTTCCACAACTTCCTCCTCCATCATCGACTTTGACGCGGAGCAATGGTTCTCCATCGATGATTGCATGATGACTTATAATACAAACGACTTGTGAATTTACCCGAATCCATCAACGAGCAGAAACGCCTTGAAGCGCTCAAGCGCTACAATATCCTCGATACGGCTCCGAAGTTGGAATTCGATGATTTCACGCAGCTTGCTTCTCTCATTTGCCAGACGCCGATCTCTCTCATTTCGCTGGTGGATGAAGCGCGCCAGTGGTTCAAGAGCCGGGTGGGTATTGAAGTTTGTGAGACTCACCGAAGTCTTTCGTTCTGCCAGCATGCGATCCAGGGAACGGAATTGATGGAGATTCCCGATGCTCAGCTGGATGAACGCTTTTGCGCTAATCCGCTGGTCACAGGGGATCCCTACATCCGTTTCTACGCTGGGGCTCCGCTCATTACCCCAGATGGCCATCGGATCGGAACGATCTGCGTGATTGATAAATCTCCTCGGCAGCTCACGGGGGGGCAGCGAGACGGGCTTGTGCGGCTCTCCCGCCATATTATGCGGCAGTTGGAATCCAGCATTGATCATACTAAGTTGATTCAGAGTTCCGAGGCGTTGCGAGAGAGCTATGAGCGCACTGAGCAGATCATTGACTCAGCACTGGATGCCGTAGTCACCATGGACCTGGACGGGCTCATCATCAGTTGGAATCCACAAGCAGAAGTGATTTTCGGCTGGAGTGCCAGCGAAGTCATCGGAAAGAAGATGTCACAAGTGATCATTCCTCCATCGTACCGTGAGGCGCACGAACGCGGCCACCGGCACTTGATCAAGACCGGGCAGGCAACGGTGCTGAACCGTAGGATTGAGCTTAGTGCCTTGCGTCAAGACGGAACGGAGTTTCCGGTTGAGTTGACGATCGCTAAGGTCATGGTCGGTGGGACGCCGCAGTTCAGTGCATTCATTCGCGATCTTTCCGAACTGAAAGAGTCTGAGGCAAAACTCGCTCGTGCCAGCGATTTGCTGCGTGCGGTCGCGAGGTTACAATCCAGTTACATCATCCGAGGCAAGATCGACGCAGCGGAGACTTTTGAGGACTTACTTCAGCTCTTGTTGAGCTTCACGGGCAGTGAATACGGCTTTGTGGCGGAAGTGCTCCGCGACGAGCAGGGGCAGCCCTACCTCAAGACTCATGCGATTACCAATATCGCTTGGAATGATGAGATGCAGGCTTTTTACGAGAAGCATAAGGCGAAGGGCTTGGAGTTCCGCAACCTCAATACATTGTTAGGTGCTGCACTTGTCTCAGAGGAGACGGTGATCTCCAATTCACCCGAGACGGACCCTCGTCGGGGAGGTTTGCCCCCAGGTCATCCGCCGATGAACTCTTTCCTCGGAGTGCCCATCAAGCAGGGCGGAGAAATGATTGGCATGATTGGCGCTTCCAATCGACCAGGCGGTTACGACATGGCCTTGGTTGAGGAAATCGAACCACTTCTCTCCACTTATGCCACGATCATCCGAGGTATTCAGTTTGCGAAGCAGAAAGAGTTCGATCAACACCGGATCGAAGCGTTGAATTCCGATCTGGAGATCCGGGCTGGCGAGTTGGCCGCCGCATTGGAAGATAAAATGCGTGAGAAGCGTGAGCGCCTGAAAGCACTAGAAGAGCACGCCGCCACTTTGGAGCGGCGGGTTGCCGAGCGCACCGCAGAGCTTGAGCGTTCCAGGCAGCAGTTCCAAGACTTGTTTGAGTTTGCGCCCGACGCGTTGGTGATGACAAATCCAGAGGGAATCATTCAAATGGTTAATCATCAGGCTGAACGAATGTTTGGCTGGACAAATGCCGAGCTCTTGGGGCAGCCATTGGAAGTCTTGCTACCTACTTTTACTCAGGTAGGAAGCACCGTGATGAGCGGTGGTGTTTTCGAGGCAGTTGAGAAACCTAGTCTTCCGGGGAGGCGCAAGGATGGCACAGAGTTTCCGTTGGAATTGAGTCTCAGCCCCGTGCAAACTGACAACGGCATACTGCTCGCTGTCGCCTTACGGGATATTTCAGAGCGAGTACAATTGGAGCAAGAGGTCGCGCGCATCAGTTCTCACGAGCAGGAGCGCATCGCTCACGAGTTGCACGACCATTTGGGTGCTTATTTGGCCGGTATTGCCTTCCGTTTCAAGTTATTGGCCGAGACATTAGAGCGCCGCGCCATTCCCGAAGCGGCGAATGCCCAGCAACTGGTAGGGCAGGTTAATGACGGCATTGATCTAGTGCGGAATTACGCTCGCCTACTGGCCCCCGTGGATCTGGAGGTGGGCGGACTGCCAGCTGGATTGGCCCAGCTTGGCAAAGAGATGGAAGCCGCATTTCGCATCGAGTGTCGAGTATCGGTGGCGAAAGATCTGCCTCCGTTGACCTCGGAGCAAAGCATGCAACTTTACCGCATTGCCCAAGAAGCTACCCGCAACGCCGTCCAGCATGGCAGGGCTCGGCTCGTCACCATTTCCGTTTTATGCGAGACGAATCACTTGACACTGATCGTTTCCAATGACGGCAAACCTTGGAATCTCAATGCAGAGCGGGAAGGAGGCATGGGCCTGCGCATCATGCGCCATCGAGCCGTCAATATCGGCGGAACTCTTATAATCCCTGCTGACTCATCTGACTCATCCGACTTCACCTCCGTCACCTGCCTCCTGCCGATTCGTCCGGCTATCAACAAAAATGGAAATCATAACTCTCCCCCATGAAAAAAAATCGCGTTCTCATTGTCGAAGATCACCCCTTCTTTCGCAGCGGTCTTGCCCAGTGGCTCAACCAGCAGGATGGAGTGACTTGCTGTGGTGAGGCAGGATCTTTGCATGAAGCTCGACAGGCTATCGCAGATTCCCTCCCCGACGTGATTCTGATGGACCTACGCCTAAGTGACGGAGAGGGCCTCGATCTGATTGCTGAGATAGCCAAGACGCATCCGGAAATCCGCTGTTTGGCCCTGTCGCAGTTCGCTGAAGACGTTTACGCTCATCGCGCTCTGAAGGCTGGCGCTCGCGGCTATCTGATGAAGTCCGAGGCCACCGAAGCAGTGCTCATAGCGATCGAGACCGTGATGAATGGGGGAATCCACCTTAGTCCTCGGATGGAGGCTCGGCTTCTGCAACACATTTTTCCAGATCCCGCTTCTGGAACGCTCGATTTATCAAATCTGACCGATCGGGAACTGCAGGTATTCCAATTGCTGGGCGGCGGCCTCAGCACGATTGAGATCAGTAAACACCTCAATCTCAGCCCCAAGACAATCGAGACCTATCGCGAGCATTTGAAGGACAAACTCGGTCTTGTGGATGCACCTGAACTGTTGCGTGCCGCAACGCTTTGGGTGGAATCCGGTCGATTTTAAACGGTGAGTTTCTCCGTTTTTTGTGACAAGCGCCGAGAGCGCTGCGCATACCCCTAAGGGTTTCCCTTATTCATTTTCAGGGTAAAACCCCGATGCGAATTCGTCGTCGAGATGCAAGAGTAGCTCGTTGCCTCAAAGCAACGCGAATACACCCTCTTGTTTTATCCGCGCTTCGAACCTCTATTCTTATGTCCATGCAAACCATAACAAAAAATCATTTCTCAGCATTTACAGACAAGGTAATAACTCAGGCACGGGAGCATAAACTCTCCTTGAACCATATTCTAACAATAATCATATTGCGTGACCTTCCTCCGATGGTGGCTACGAACGAGATTGCCTCAAAGATCAAAGTCACCAACGGTTCCATGACAGGAATCAGCGATGAGCTAGTTCGCCGTGGACTCATCATCCGTGAGCACAATCAGTTGGATCGCAGAAAGATCATGCTGTCCCTTACACAGCGAGGCAAAGTGGTTGCGGATTGTATTCTCGATCAGCCTTGAAAAACATCCCCCTTGTTCATTTAACCTCCCACTTACCCTCCTATGCGCATTAATCCTAAAAAGGAAGACCTGTCTACTCGTTCTACGGGTAGCTTCAAGGGATATACGCATCAAGAAGACTTCGATCTGGATCTGGAATCGTTCGATGATTTTGATTTCTCTCTAGACGAACCGAAGAAGAGCGCATTCATCGCCAATGAGAGCTCTGTAAAAGTCCTTCCGGTGGAGGCGCCTCAACATATTATCCGACGTGCTATTAGAGATTTAGAAAGCGGCTCCTTGGATGAGCTTTTGGTCCATAGGTTGATTGGGCTAGATCGAGAATCAGCAGAGTTCCGTCAAGAATACATCAATCTCCGCGTTGAATCCTTGATGCGTCCCAGGTCTTCCTTCAGCCCCTGTACGGAGCTGGCCGCTAACTCCAACTCCGATCGCGAAACGAGCACCTTCACCAGCAAGGCCAAGCCGCGAATCGTTCCACAGGAGGTGAATTACAAAAGCCCTTGGGCCGTCAACACGCTCGGCGATCTGTGGAACTTCTTCGGGCCATGGTTGACCTTCATTGTCGCCCTAGAACTCTACTTTAGTTATCAGCTAGGTTCGATGTTCGGAAGCCAAGAAATGCTTCATGGAAATCTTCCAGTCAACATCGGTACTTTGATCATCGCCTTGGTCTCACTGGTCATTACTGTTCTCATTCTGATGAGATGCAAAGGCCAGGATTATAAGAACTTTATCCCACGGCTAGCGGGGATCGGGATTGTGAGTGCATTCATCGCACTCGCATCTCATCTGTTTCTGATTTTTTTCTGAGGCGTATTTTTCAGCTCTCTGCATTTCTCCTTTTCTCTCTTACGCAAATCAATTCTGAAACGAAACTCCTTGCTATCCGAATGCGATTCTGTCATTACTAAGGATAAATAAATACACCCTCATGAAAAAGATCCGCGTTCTTATCGTTGAAGACCATACTTTCTTTCGAAGCGGCCTCGCCCAGTGGCTCAATCTACAGGAAGGGTTGATCTGTTCTGGCGAGGCTGGATCAGCGAGCGAAGCCCGGAAGGCGGTAGCGACCAAAGAGCACGATGTGATTCTCATGGACCTACGCTTAGGCGATGGAGAGGGACTAGAATTGATTGCGGAGGTGATCCGAGAGCAACCGCACATCCGGATCATCGCTCTGTCACAGTTTGACGAAGAGGCCTACACTCACCGCGCCTTGAGGGCTGGCGCTCGCGGCTACTTGATGAAGTCCGAGGCTACGGAAGCTGTACTGAGTGCCATCGAGACCGTGATGAATGGAGGCATTCATCTCAGCCCCCGCATGGCGGCGAGGCTCATTCAAAAAATTTTCCCTGATTCCGCTTCCCGAGAGCTTGATCTAGCAAGATTGACAGATCGTGAATTGCAAGTATTCCAATTGCTGGGTAGCGGCCTCAGCACCATTGAGATCGGTAAACATCTCAGTCTTAGCCACAAGACGATCGAGACTTATCGCGAGCATTTGAAGGATAAACTCGGTCTCGCGGATGCACCTTCACTGCTGCGCGCCGCAACGCTTTGGGTGGAATCAGGCCGCATCTAAACTGATGAGCCATTCGCCCACTTCGCAAAAACAGTTGAAATTCTCATGTTCATCCATAGGGGAATTACCCTTATTCATTTTCAGGGTAAAACCCCGATGCGGATCTGAAAAAAATATGCAACATTTCTCTCGTCGTTCGCGACAACAGCTTACGAAAGCTCTCCTCTAGTGGCATTCGTAGGTGTTTTGAAATTTTGTCTGCAGTTGTGAAAATGGCAGCAGAGAAAATTTTGGAGAGTTGAAGTCGCCAAGTAAGATTGAATTCGACATACCCTCGGGGGGGGGGATCAGAATTTGGCTTGCTTGGCGATTTCAGCTCTCTCGAATCAGCATCGTTTCGTTATCATAAAGGAAACGCGATTCGGTTCTTCACGATTTACAAACGTTGCATATCATGAGCCATTCTCTTTCAAATGATTCCTCTGATGATTGTGCAGGCCTTGAATTTCCTGAGTCGCACAGTTCTGCGGAGCAGGCTCAACCGCTGCCGCGAAAAAAGAATGGTGGGGTCAGTCGGCGGTCATGGAGAACAAAAGTTCTTGTTGTATGCTTCCTTATGGGGTCTTTGTTTTTCGTCATGTCTCCTGTGAATCAAACAAGCGGCGCGGCACTTGACGAGGTCTCTTCGTCTACCGCCAGCTTGAGCACGAAGATTACCGAAGGTGAACCTTTTCCTCAGCCGCAGCCTGCCATCATCAGCTTGATTTTTGCCGTCGGTCTGATCACATTGTTGCACCGCAGGTAAATGGTAACCCAACTCTTGAGTCACCTTCTTGTGAGTCAGATGCATTTCCCCATGACCGCTCCACAGAAAATGATTTATGCACAAAGCAAGCGCGATTTTCTCTTTACTTTTCAAGATAAATCGGTGTGCTTCCTGTTAGAGAGCCATTGGGCGTAAGGCTCCGCTTGAGTTATGACTAAACCAACAGACCTCCATTCACCACTCGTGCATCAGGACTCAGCGTCCAGTGCCCTCGAATCGCCTTTTCTTGGCAGTGAGGAGAGTGGATTGTCAACGGACGCTCTTGAGGCTATGGCCCGCTTGGCATGGCGCAACAACGCGCGCTGCATTGGCCGCTTGTTTTGGGAAAGCCTGCATCTTTTCGATGCGCGCGCCGCTAGTAGCCCTGATGAGGTGTTTGAAGCCTGTGTGAGGCACCTCGAATATGCGTCAAATGGCGGGCGGATCCGGCCAGCGGTGACGGTTTTTGCCTCAGCAGATCCCGGCGAAAAAGGCATCCGCCTCTGGAACACCCAGCTGATCCGCTATGCCGGTTACCGTGCCTCTGATGGCAGCGTTCTTGGTGATCCGCATCAGGTAGCGTTCACGGCGCGGTTGATGGAGATGGGCTGGCAGCCACCACGCGACTGCTCGGCCTTTGATGTGCTGCCTCTGGTGGTAGATTTCCCTGGTCATCAAGTGCGTTGGTTCGATCTGCCCAAGCGCGCGGTGCTGGAAGTGCCGATTTCGCACCCTGAGTTGGGATGGTTTGCGGAGTTGGGTCTGAAATGGCATGCGGTGCCCGCCGTCTGCGATCGGGCATTGGTCGGCAACGGTCAGCGTTTCACCGCCGCGCCTTTCAGCGGTCATTACATGGGCACAGAGATTGCCTCGCGCAACTTCTGCGATGAGGGTCGCTATAACCTACTGCCTATCATCGCCGAACGCATGGGGATTGATCGTTCTACGCGCAGCTTGTTATGGAAGGATCGTGCTCTGGTCGAGATCAACACCGCTGTGCTGCATTCCTTTCAAATGGCGGGAGTAGCTATTGTCGATCACCACACCGCCTCCGCTCAGTTCATGCAGCATGTCGCGAGAGAAGAAAAATGTGGCCGTAAGGTTCCGGGCGACTGGTCGTGGCTTGTGCCGCCGATGTCCAGTTCTGCCTGCCCCGTCTTCCATCGTTACTACGATGACACCCGACCCGAACCAGCCTACGTCGATCAGGAGCGGCCGTGGTAAGCCTCTAGCGGCGGGTCTCTGCGAGCAGTAACTGTTCGATGATGCAGTGTTTCGTAATGACTGATGTTTGTTGATCGCATGGTAGCTGATTTTTCGGTCGCCACTAGTTGAGTGAAAGTCACAAATTGAGACAGGCGTTAGGTTTCTTTTTTGGTTTCTCAGTTCCAGTACTTTCCGCTCTTGTCGGTACTCGTGTTTTGCGATAATGTTGCGACATGGCAGCGACTGCGAAGATCCGTACAGTGAATGCGATCACCGTTGGTGATTTTTACGAGAAACACCGCGAGGCACTCGGGCTCGAGCTCATCAGTGAGACGCATGATCTGAAGCGATTGATTCGTGAGCCCGCCGTGAACCGACCTGGTCTTGCCCTGGCAGGATTTCTTTCCTACTTCGCACGCAAACGCATCCAGATCTTGGGTAACTCTGAGTTATCGTATCTAGAAAAACTTCCACCACTGCGACAAAAGGCGCGTTTTCGTCGTCTATGCAAAGAGGAGATTCCCTGCTTGGTCATTTCACGAAATCGCAAAATTTCCACTGACCTCATGGAGCTCGCGGCCGAGTTTGAGTTGCCGATTTTTGGTACTTCGCAGGTGACCATGAAGTTCCTCAATGCCGCTACCTTACGCCTCGAGAATGATTTTTCACCGAGCACGACACTTCACGGATGCATGGTCGATGTGCGAGGCATTGGTGTGTTGATCATGGGCAAAAGTGGTTCCGGAAAATCAGAGACCGCCATCGGACTCATCGAGCGCGGTGCCTCACTGGTGGCAGATGACATGGTAAGGATCAAGTTCATGGGCGGCGAATTGATGGCCTATTCACCTGAAATGTCTCGCGGCTATATCGAGATGCGTGGCATTGGCATCGTCAACGTTGCGAATTTGTATGGTCTCGCTGCGATCCGCCCCGAAAAACGTTTGGACTTGATTGTGACACTCAAACCTCATGCTGACCTCAATGAAGTTGATCGTTTAGGCATCCAGACCAATACTCTCGATGTGCTCGGACAGCCGATTCCGCACGTGGAAATCCCCGTTGCTCCCGGTCGTGACAATGCTCGCATGATCACCATCGCGGCCTTGAATCAACAGTTGCGCCGACTCGGCTACAACATGGCTGATGAGTTCAATCAGCGCATGCTCAAGCACATGAGCGAGAAATGATGGGTGTTTGATGCGATTTTTTGATAAAAATCTGGAAAAAAACTTGCGTTCGAGCATCAAATGTGGCATCAATTGGTCGTGAGAACGACAATCAATATTGATGACGATATGCTCGCCCGTGCCATCGCGATCACGGGGATCGAGGAAAAAGCACGTTTATTAAACTTTGTGCTCGAGAACTTCGTGCGCGCGGAGTCGGCGAAAAGACTGCGCCGCCTCAGTGGCACCATGCCTGGTCTCGTAGTGCCAAAACGCAGCATTCGCTATGTGGTGGAAGATGAAGTGTCGAGCATGGTATCGGATGATACGCTCTAACACTTTTCGTGATTGGATGTAAATTTACGGTGTAGCAAACATGAGTGCGAAAGTTTTGGTGGATACCAACATCTGGGTGAAGTTTTTCCGATTTGGGAATCCTTTATTCGCCGCGTTGTTAGAAGACAATGAGGTGCTCTGTCACCCGTTAGTGCTCGGGGAAATCTCCATGGGAAATTTGGCGGATCGTCGTGCCGTGTTGTCTGATTTGTTTTTGTTAGAACATGTGCCAGAAGCGACATTTGCGGAAGTTTGCCATTTGGTGGAAAGCCGCCAACTCTGGGGACGTGGTCTGCAATGGAATGATGTCAGCATTTTAGCAGCAGCGGTGATCGCCGATGTGAAAGTCTGGACCTTGGATTTGCGCATGGCCGAAGTGGCGCGGCAGTTGGGCGTTTGTTGGGAAGGTTGAACCTACTCCTCTAATGTTTACCCCCACTTGTTTCGGAAAAATTCGAGAGCTTGTTCTCGCGTTTGCAAGCGGCCCTCGAGTTGCTCGGTTTCGATTTCGCTGAGAATTTCGGAAAAAAGCGGGCTGGGCTTGAGTCCGTGAGCGATGAGATCGCGACCACTGATCAGCGGTGGTGGAATGAGCGGTTCACGTGAAAATTCATCGCGCTTTTCTAACAGAAAATAGAGGTTGTCAGTGAAGCCGTTGCTCGATGCGCAATCGACGCGATGCAGTTCCAGTTCATCGTCGAAGCGTGGACTTGCCATGAAGCGTTTGAGTTTGGCGACACGCATTTGCTGCACGTGCATGAATTGCATGTGGCGAGCGACCATCGGCACCACGGCCTCAATAACGTCGTTGGAAAATCGCAGACGGCGCAGCATTTCCTCAGACATGACAGCACCAAGTGCATCATGACCGTTGAAGCGTATGCGCCCGTCTGCTTCATCGACAGTGCGCGTGGGGGGCTTGGCGATATCGTGCAGCATCACGGCGAGTGCACGTTCGATGGGAACATCGGGGCCGAGCATTTCGAGCATGATTTTCGTATGCGTGAAAACGTCACCTTCAGGATGCCATTCAGGTGGTTGATCACAGCCGACGAGTTGCATCACCTCGGGCCAAAATTGGGCGAACAATTGTGATTCGGTCAGTAGTTCAAAAGCTCGTGCGCGGTGAGGCAGAAGCAACATCTTTAAGAGTTCATCGCGAATCCGTTCAGGTGAAATACGACCTAACAGAGGTGCTAATTCGCAGACGGCACGCCAAGTATCTGGTTCTAACGAAAAGTTAAGCGTGGTGGCAAAGCGCACGGCGCGCATGAGGCGCAAGCTATCCTCCGTGAAACGCTGCGTGGGATCACCGATGGCACGGAGAATGCCATTTTTCAAATCGGCGAGACCACCGACATGGTCAATGATCTCTCCGCTGAAGGGATCTTCAAACAAGCCATTGATGGTGAAGTCGCGGCGCTGAGCGTCATGCTCGGGCGTGGAAAATGCTACGTGATCGGGCCGGCGTCCATCGCTATAAGAGCCATCGGTACGAAACGTAGCGATCTCGATGTGATGATCACGATGTTTGACAATCACGACACCAAAGTGTGCCCCGACTTCGTTACTTTTGGGAAAAAGCTTGAGCACTTGTTGGGGCGTCGCCGAGGTGGCGATGTCGTAATCTTTCGGCTCGCGCTGGAGTAATCCATCACGTACGCAACCGCCAGCAAACAATGCTAGATGACCTGCATCGCGTAGCGCGCGGGCCAGTTCGGTTGCGGATTCTCTTGCTGTCATCGGAAGGGAAACTGACTTAGGCAATGAGCGGGTCGTTTAGAAGACCTGCGCGCTCGAGCAGTGGTTCGAGATGCGGATCACGTCCCATGAAGCGGCGATAGAGTTCGTCAGCAGGAGCGGAGTTGCCTTTGCTGAGAATGTGCTCGCGGAAATCGGCACCTGTGCTGGAGTTGAGCACGCCTTCTTTTTCGAAGCGTGTGAAGGCATCGGCATCGAGCACTTCGGCCCACTTGTAGGAGTAGTAGCCTGCGGCGTATCCTGTCGGGGAGCTGAAGAGGTGATTGAAACGTCGGGCCATTCCGGGCGCATCGGTGAGCATTTTCACACGATAGGCATCGAGAATGCTGCGCTCGACTTCATCGAGATCTTTGCCGAAATGCGCTTGCGGATTGGTGTGCAGTTCGAGGTCGAGCTTGCCAAAGGCGAGCTGACGCATGAATACAGTGGCGCTCATGTAATTTTTGGCATCGATCATTTTCTGATAGAGAGCCTCGGGGATGACTTCACCTGTCTCGTGATGTCGTGCAAAAAGATCGAGCGATTGGCGGCACCAGCAGAAATTTTCCATGATCTGAGAGGGGAGTTCGACGAAATCCCAAGGCACGTTGGTCCCGGAAAGCGACTTCACGGCAACGTTACCGAGCAAACCATGGAGAAGGTGGCCAAATTCATGGAACACGGTTTCCACCTCTGAGTGCGTGAACAGCGCTGTCTGGCCATCGACGGGAGGCGTCATATTGCCGATGATGAGACCAAGATGTGGCTGGCGAGCGATGCCATCGTGCGGAGGGAATCCGGTCTCGAGTTGGTTCATCCAAGCGCCGCCGCGTTTGGATTCGCGCGGATGCCAATCGGCATAGAAAGAACCGAGGTGTTCTCCGGAATTTGTGTCGCGCAATTCGTAAAAGGTTACCTCAGGATGCCAGACTTCGATCTCATCATCACTGGCATTTGCGGATCTACTACCTTTATCGTAGTAAGCTGTTTGTTTTTTCTCTATCTGGATGCCGAAGAGTGTGCTGGCGAGATCAAACATGCCGGACATCACTTGATCGATCGGGAAATAGGGGCGAAGGGCCTCGTCATCGAGATCGAAGTGTTCTTTGCGACGTTTTTCTGACCAATAGGAAAACTCCCAGGGTTGCAGTCCTTCGCATGGGCTGTTGGTGTTTTCGGCCTTATACGCACAAAGCTCTTGGTATTCTTGGCGAAATGCGCGAGCGATGCGTTCGTGTAGGTCTTCAGTAAAGGCAAGTGCGGTTTTGCCGTCGCGTGCCATGCGACGTTGCAGAACGAGATCGGCGAAATTTTTGTGACCGAGGATCTCTGCTTTTTCCTGACGCAGGCGCAAGATTTCCCAGACGTTTTGACTGTTATCATGCGGTGCATGTGAGCCGACGTTGACACTGGCCTGCCAAATTTCTTGGCGCAGCGCATCGTCGTTTGCGTGTTGCATGACGGGAAACATCGAAGGCTGCTGTAGAGTGAAACGCCAGGCAGGTGATTCATCGGTGCCGTGACCTTTGGCCGTGGCATTGGCTCTTGCGGCAGCAATGGAAGAAGATGGCAGGCCCGCGAGACGCGATTCATCGGTGATGAGCAATTCCCATGCATTCGTGGCATCGAGCACGTTTTCGGCATATTGCTTGGTGATTTTGGAAAGCTCCGCATCAATCTCAGCGATGCGTTTTTTCTGCTCGGCAGGGAGATCGGCACCGCTGTGCAAGAAATCGAGCACGGTCTCTTCCACATGGCGTTGTTGGATCGGGCTCAGTGACGCAACGGCATCAGAGGTGGAGTAGGCTTTCAGCACGGACCACAAGCGATCATTCAGCGGGATCGAGGAGTAGAACTCGGAGACTTCTGGCAGCATTGCGTTCAGTGCCGCGCGTTGCTCGGGCTCATCGGCTACAGAATCGAGATGATGCAAACGACCCCACGCGCGATTGAGTGTTTCGCTCGCATTTTCCAAAGCCAAGACGGTGTTTTCGTAGGTCAAGGATGCGGGATCGAGCGCGCATATGGTGTCGATGCCAGATTGTGCCTCGGCAAGTCCGATGCGGATGTCGGCCTCTACGGCGGAGGGGACGAGAGTGGACCAGCGGACATAAAAATGGGGATCGTTAAACGGATGCATGGCGAAACGCTAGCGATTTGTACCACAAAGGTAAACAGGGAATTGGATAAAATTGCGTGTAACGATGGTTTTCTGAGTAGATGAATTGACGGCAACGAACTCGAGACTTATGCTGTGCGCGCAGTGAGCATGTTTTGCACGAAACTTTCACTGCTTTCTCATCATCCATTCACATTTCTGTGCTTGGATCGGGAAACGTTTTTCACCACTTCATGAAGCTTCACAATGACATTCCGCAGCACGTCGCCATCATCATGGATGGCAATGGTCGCTGGGCAAAAAATCACGGTCTTCCCCGCGCACAGGGCCATCGGGCCGGAGCCGAATCCGTGCGCGAGGCGATTGATGCCTGTAAGGAAATGGGTGTGCAATACTTGACGCTGTATGCCTTTTCCTCGGAAAACTGGAATCGCCCCGAGGCCGAAGTCTCTGCCCTGATGTTGCTATTGGAAAAATTTCTCGAATCAAAGTTATCAGACTTGATGCGCCAAGATGTGAGACTTTTGGCGATTGGTCAGCTGGATCGATTGCCTGCAAAAACACGCGCTACGCTGGATCGTGTGATTGCCAAGACCGCGGAAAATGCCAGTCTTACCCTGGTGCTCGCTTTGTCCTATGGCTCGCGCGAGGAAATCGCCGAGGCCACGAAAAAGATCGCCTCAGAGGTGAAATCGGGGGCCTTAGAGCTAACGGATATTTCCCCGCAATTGTTCTCACGCTATTTGTATACGGCGGACATTCCGGACCCGGATTTGCTGATTCGGACTTCGGGTGAAATGCGCGTATCGAACTTTTTGCTCTGGCAAATCAGTTATGCCGAGATGGTCATCGTCAACAAACTATGGCCCGAGTTTCGCCAAGGGGATTTGTTTGACGCAGTGCGCGAATACCAAAAACGCCACCGTCGCTTTGGTGGCGTGTGATTTTGCGGATGATTTTAGCGTGAGATCGCGACTTCTTTTTCTACGGAAACCTTGTCTGGTTCAGAGGGCTTGAGCGGGGAAGTAGAACTGATGGGCAGAGAACCCTTACCCATGCGAGGGGCGGGTTTGAGACTGGTTACGTAGGACAATGCCAGCCATGAGAGGAAAAATACAGAACTGAAAGAGACAAAGAGCGATGATTTCATCAGCGAAAATTGGTGTGTGTGGAGAAGGCGCTGCGAACGCGGCAATGCAATTCTCTTTTTCGCGTAATGTAAAGAAAAATTGCATAAATGCTCTGCTTTTTCGCAACTAGGAGGTTTTACGCCAAAGTTGTTTGGGGTTTCCCTATTTCAAGATTTTCGCATTATACAGAAAAGTCTCAGATTTTAGCACTTGTCGGCGTCCCGTAGAGTGTGAAGCCGGTGCTACTTTCAATCTTCATGTTCAGCATTTGGCCACTCAGTTGAGAAGCATCGCCCTCGAATACGACGATGCGATTTTGGCTGGTGCGGCCACTGAGACGGGCCTCGTTGTAGCGCGATGGGCCCTCGCAGAGAATTGGCACGATTTTTCCTACTTCAGCAGCATGTTGGCGCATGCAAATCTCGTTCACGGCAGCAAGCAGGATTTGATTGCGTTCTTCTTTGACTGTTTCCTCGATCTGCCCATCCATTTCGGCTGCTGGGGTGTTCCTGCGTTTCGAGTAGCGGAAGATAAAAGCGTTGGCGAACTCCACTTGCTTAACCGTATCGAGCGTCGCCTGAAAATCTTCTTCCGTTTCTCCAGGGAAGCCGACGATGATGTCAGTGGTAATCGCCAGATCAGGGCGAACCGCTTTCATTTTTTCGCAGATCTCGACAAATTTTTCGTGACGATAAGGACGTCGCATCAGCTTAAGAATGCGATCTGATCCGCTCTGCATCGGAAAGTGAATGTGCGAGCAAAGTTTGGGCAAATCGGCGAAAGCTTGAATCAAGTCATCGCGAAATCCAATCGGGTGCGGCGATACAAAACGCATGCGTTCAAGGCCATTGATCTCATGCACAGCTTCTAACAATTGCACAAAAGGTGACTTGCCGCCAACGATGGGGAACTCGGTGCGTCCATACAAATTGACGATTTGACCTAACAAGTTGACCTCCTTCACACCGCGATCGACAAGGGATTTCACTTCATCAATGATGTGACTGATGGGGCGGCTGCGTTCCTTGCCACGAGTATCGGGCACGATGCAAAACGAACAACGCATGTTGCAGCCTTGCATGATCGAGACAAAGGCGCTGATTTGTCGCTCCTTGGTGATGTGATCACGGATGGTATTTTGCGAGCCATCTTCTTCCTCCACATCACAGACGCTTGTGCCGCGCAGCGAGAGCTCGGGTTGATCCATGCGCGCCTCGGTACGGCGTTTGAGAATTTCATCCACATACGAAAACACCTTGTGGTATTTTTGCGTGCCGACGACTACATCGAGGTGAGGAATGCTCTTGAAAAGCTCTTCTCCGCGCGACTGCGCCATGCAGCCCATGAAGCCATAGACGACATGAGGTTTCGTGCGACGGATTTTGCCCATTTTGTTCATCTTCCCCAAGGCCTTTTGCTCGGCCTGATCGCGCACAGAACAAGTGTTGACGAGAATCGCATCAGCCTCGGATTCATCCGTGGTGAGCGTATAGCCGCCTTCCGTAAACATGCGCGCAACCTGTTCGGTATCGCGTTCGTTCATCTGGCAACCGTATGTTTTGAAATAGACCTTGGGCATGGAGCGGGGACAAGGTGAAGCAAAGCACCTATTCTGTCAAGGGAGGGAAGGAAAGCAAATGTGTCCTCTCGATAGATCTCGGTTGATCATTACCTACCACAAGTTATTCCGGTGCTCCGAGTTGTAGCCAGTCGTGGAGGGCTTGTTTGAGAGTGGGGTGAATGGTGGGCAAGGGGAAGGGCGGCATGCTGTTGGTTTGGAGCATGCCGTGGATCGGGCTTTTTTCGATCTCGCTGCGATTGAAGACACGGCTGAGTTTTTCATAGCTGCTGAAGTCATGCTGGCTGCCTGCGCCATGGCAGGTGATGCAGTTTTTCGCGATGAGGTTTTCGTGAATCCACGCATAGTTCAATCGCTCTTTTTGATAGACAACAGCTTCTCCGACGGTGCGTTTGATGATGTCGCGGCCAGCGCGTTTGTCGAAGTATTCGAGCAGTTGCTGATGGGTATCACCGTTGTTCTCGCGCTGGACGATTTGCAGAATGAGTGGTTTTTCGATGCTTGATGCAGCGGCATCGAGATGATCGGCGGCGAGCTGTTGGATGGTGCAGTAGAAGTCGAGTGGAATGGATGATTTGCCGAGGATACGTAGTTGGGTACACATGGCGGGGCGGAGATCGGGAATGTGAACAAAGAGAGATTTGCGATCTTGGCTCAAATGCACAGATGGCACATGGAGGCGATCATGGCCGATGTTGTTAGGTTCGCGAACGGAGTATTCCGGTGAACCATAGGTGTGATAGCTATCAACGTAATTCCATTGCTGGCAAAAAATATCGCTGATGGCAGGTGCTGATTGTAATGGTTCGGAAAATCCTAACAGAATTCCATTGCGATGCGCACGCCATGAGGTGACAACGTTAGTGGTAGCGCCGGTATAGCGAATGCGATGGAAGCAGCCTTCGCTTTCGCCGTAATCGCCCCAGCCATCGAGCCCGACAACGTAGACTTGTCCGTCGATCGGATTTTGCGCGAGACGACTGGCACCACTGGAAAACATTCCGGGCATGGGAATGATCGCAGCTTGCGCCGTGCCCTCGACGACATCGCGGAGTATAGCATACCAAGTGCCACTGCCGAAACTGGTGCCTAGCATCGATTGTGCGAGCGGGCCGAATCGCTCATTAGTGGGGAAAATGCGGCTGCCTGGTGAGTTATCGATGCCGCGTGGCAAGTAAAGAATGCGCCGCAAGTGGGCCTTGCTTTGTGCATTTTCGGGGTGAGCGGACTCATAGATCGTGCAGGTTCCATTGTTCAGATTGCCTTCCGAGGAATCAGAAAAGACCAAGCCATCGGGTCTGGCACCTATGCCTAACGGATTTCGCGAACCGTTGCCGATTTGTTCAACTTTTTTGCCATCGGCACTCAGTCGATAGATGCCGCCGTAGGTGTTTACGAGAAAATTACCGTTCGTATCGCAGCGCACATCGCGTCCGTTTTCGGTTCCTGTAGGTAGATCCATTTGGTTGATGTGCTCGTAGCTATCGGCTTCCTCATCACCATTGAGATCGCGAAGGCGAATGATATTGCGACGCACGCTGACGCAGGGATGACCATCGACGATGATGATGCCTAGGGGTAAGTTGAGACCTGCTGCGTAGCGTTTCCAAGTGACAGATTTCATGTCGCCCTGCAATCCGGTGACTTTCCACACATCGCCGACGAGAGTGCAGACAAAAGCAGTGCCATCTTCCGCGAAAGCAATGCCGCTGAGGGTCATCGAACATTCATAAGGGTTGTCGTAGGGAATGGCGATGTCATCGATCTGGTAGGCGCTTTTCGCGGCTTCGGGATCGGCATTCAGAGTGGCCGTGGTGGTACTTATTTTGGGGTATTGCGGAGGGTGTTGCTGATGAACTGTTGTGATCTCGGCACGATCAAATTGCTCTTGCGTTTCGCGCAGCCAGGTGGTGGCGAAGTTTGGATTTTCGGTAAGTTCCTCCGTGCTGAAATGGCTGATGCGCGAGGCAATCGTCGGATCTGTTAGTGTGAGAGAATCCGTTTCTTTCTTAATTTTTTCGGCAAGATCACTTGTCCAACGAATGCAGTGCAAGCGTGTTCCTTGGGCGGATTTTTTGCGATAACAAAGCTGTTGTGCATTGTGAAGAATGATTTCGGCATTTTCGATATCGGGGAGTTGGTAATGGAGGGATTGCTTTGCGGGATTGGTGAATAAGTAGTCGCGTTGCAGAGTGGTATGATGGTCTGAAGGAGAAAGGATCACATGCGGCCATTCGGAGATCGTGCTGTCATTATCGAAACGAAGGTGAAGTAGGGCATGGTTTCCGCTGAGCGTATAGCCGCTCAAACGTGGTGCTTTTTTTTGTGCATCTAGCCACAGTGCTTGCGGTGATTCGGTTGTGGATTTGCCGAGAATTTCGATGGCCATGCCGAATCGATCGACTTTGGTGCCAAAGTAGTGATCTGGCACTTTCATGTGAGCTTCATGAACGACACTTTGAACGGCGGGTTTCAAGGAATCGTAAATGATCACCGCAGGATGATCGCTCGATCCACTACGAATGTAGTAGATGCTTTGCGGACCTCGGCTGGTAAGCGTGGGGAATTCTGCCTCGACCGCACGTGCAAGGGCGGTGGTGTTTTTTTCGTTCGTAGAACCCCAGTGGCCCCGACGACCGCCATCGAGCCCAGGATAGGGTGGAAGCAAGGTTTCGGAAAGCGTTGGGTTGGTCAGGTAATGATCGGCTTGGCGACGATAGAAATCAAACAGGCGATAGCGATTGATGTCGCGCTCGATGAAGCGTTTGTTTTCTCGGCCTAGCTCGGTGTGAAAGTAGGGTTCGATGCCCAAATTGGCGCGTAAGGGTTGCGCATCATACGGGCCAGCTTGCAGCAGGGTGCCTGTAATGACGAGAAATGTAGCGCAAAGAGATAGGCGAAAAGAACAAAGCACTGTTATCATACGGTGCTTTGATTTGTTTTCTAGCACAGAATTTCTCGTTCTTGGGTGAAGGTGAATTCTTGACATTTGATGCGTGATGCGTGATGTTTCACCCGTGAGAACTACGTTGAATATTGAAGACGATGTTTTAGAAACCGTGAAAGCGATGGCTGCTCGCGATCGGAAGCCATTGGGCGAAGTTGTTTCGGGCATGTTGCGTCGAGCGATTGAGCCATCGACTAGTGGGCCAAGAAAGATGCGAAATGGCATTCCCTTATTTCCCATATCTTCTCAAGCAAGGGTGGTGACGCCAGAGGCGGTCAAGGAGTTGTTAGACGATGATGTCGAGGAATTGCTCAAACCAAGATGATGAATGCTTATCTTCTCGATGTGAATACAGTGTTGGCGATGCTGGACCCGATGCATTTGCATCATGAGGCTGTGCATCGTTGGTACGCGAAACGAAAAAAACCTCGGCTTGTACTGTGTTCGCATGTGATCAATGGGGTGATCCGAGTGGCAGGCCAGCCGCGCTACCCCAATCCGCTAGGCACCTGTGGTCGTGTTCGCGAAATCCTGAGTCTTTTTGTCAGTAGCGTGGGTGCGACATTTTGCGAGCATGAAGTGAGTTTGCTCGACGAGAAAATTTTTCCATGTCCCGAAGAGCTCACTCCATCGCGCATTGGTGATCTATACTTGTTGGCGCTTGCCGCGGCAAATAACGCAAAGTTCGCGACTTTCGATGCTCGAATTCCCGCCGCAGCGGTGTTAGGTGGAGCTACTGGTTTCGAGTTGATACCAGCTTGATCATCACTTCGACTGCTCCAGCATGCGCAGCAAGGGGATCTCGGCGCGTGAGCGGATGTCTTCGGGCAGTTCCACGGTGGGGCTGAGATTTTTCAGACAGTCGTGGAGCTTCTGCAAGGTGTTCATTTTCATGTAACGGCAGTCAGCGCAGGCGCAGCGATCGGTGGGGCCTGGGATGAGGTTTTTCTCGGGGCACTCGCGGCGTAGGCGATGAAGCATGCCGCTCTCGGTGACGACGATGATGTCTTTCACGGGAGCGTTTTTGCAGTAGGTCACCATTTTCTCGGTCGAGCAGACTTCATCGGCCAACAAGCGCACGGCTTGCGTGCATTCAGGGTGAGCGACGACGAGGGCTTCGGGATATTCTTCCTTGATCTTGCGGATCGAGTCGCGAGTGAACTCGACGTGAACGTAGCACGAGCCTTGCCACAGGTCCATTTTGCGACCGGTTTGTTCCATGACCCAGGCACCGAGATTTTGATCGGGCACAAAAAGAATGGGGCGATCAGCGGGAGCTTTGTTGACAATTTTTACCGCATTGCCTGAGGTGCAGATCACATCACAGAGGGCTTTGACGTGAGCGGAGCAGTTGATGTAGGCGATGACATAGTAATTTTTGTCGGCATGGTCTTGGAGAAATTTTTCCAACTGCGGACCAGGGCAGGCTTGTTCCAGTGAGCAACCGGCATCTTTATCGGGAAGTACTACGGTTTTCGTAGGATTCACGATTTTTGCCGTCTCGGCCATGAAATGCACGCCACAGAAAACAATCACATCCGCTTGGGTATCGCGGGCATGATAGGCAAGGCCGAGCGAATCACCTACGTAATCGGCGAGATCTTGGATGTCTCCCGTTTGGTAGTTATGAGCAAGAATGACGGCATTGCGTTCCTTTTTGAGGCGCAAGATTTCAGCGGATAGGTCGAGGCTGGACATGAAGGTGGAATTACGCGAAGCGTTTGATCAGGAGCGAGGCGTTGTGGCCTCCGAAGCCGAAGTTGTTGCTGAGGGCAACGTCCACTTTGGCTTCGCGAGCGACGTGTGGCACGTAGTCGAGATCGCACTCGGGGTCGGGCTCGTCGAGGTTGATGGTAGGTGGGATGATGCTGTCTTTCATCGCCATCAAGCAAGCGGCGATTTCGACGCCACCTGTTGCACCAAGAAGGTGACCAGTCATGGATTTCGTCGAGCTCACGATCAAGCCGTTTTTAGCGTGATCTCCGAAGGTTCTCTTGATCGCTTTGGTTTCGCAGACGTCGCCGAGACCGGTGGAGGTGCCGTGGGCGTTGACGTAGCTGACTTCATTCGCGTTGATTTTCCCATGCTTGAGGGCCATGGTCATGCAGCGCGCAGCGCCTTCACCTTCGGGGTGGGGCGAGGTCATGTGATAGGCATCGGCGCTGAGTCCGTAGCCAATGAGTTCGGCGTAAATGTGGGCACCGCGTTTTTTGGCGTGCTCCAATTCCTCGATCATCAAAACGCCGGCACCTTCGCCCATGACGAAACCATCGCGTCCGACATCGAAGGGGCGAGAAGCGCGTTGTGGTTCGTCATTGCGCGTGCTGAGTGCTTTCATGTTGCCGAAACCACCGAGTCCGCAGGGGAGAATGCTGGCTTCACCGCCGCCGCAGAGGAAGGCATCGGCATCGCCGAATTTGATGATGCGCCAAGCCTCACCGATCGAGTGGTTGGCGGTGGCACAGGCTGTGACGATGGCCATGTTCGGTCCACCGAAGCCGTATTCCATGGAAATGATGCCGCTGGCGATGTTGGCAATCATCATCGGAATGAGGAAAGGAGAAACGCGACCGGGGCCACGATTGATGAGCTTGGTATGCTCTTCTTCTAGGGTGCCGAGGCCACCGATACCAGAGCTGACCATGACGCCGATTTGATTTTTATCGACCTTCTCGGGATCGAGGCCGGAATCAACGAGTGCCATGCGTGCGGCGGCGACAGCGAGTTGCACGTAGCGGTCGGCGCGGCGGCAGTCCTTGGCGTTGTTGAAAAACGGGGCTGCGTCGAAATTTTTCACCTCACCGGCAATGTGCGTGGTGTAGGCGGTGGTGTCCATGCAGGTGATACGGTCAATGCCGCTGCGGCCAGCTTTCATGGCTTCCCATGTGCTTTGCAAATCGTTGCCGAGTGGGCTGATGCAGCCAATCCCTGTAATCACTACGCGTCTTTCGTTCATTGGATAAAATGGGGGGATGTCCCCGACCGTTCCTATACGCTGAATGCGGCGGGTGCAAGCCCAAGTGTGGTGTTTTTTGTCAGTGCGGGCGTTGGCACTGGCGACCACAATGCGGACAATCGACGATTTTGGCTTTGCTGCGGTTTTCCCAAGTGGTGAGGCAGAGCGGGCAGACAAATCGGCGTTTTTTTCCTCGGCGCTCGGCGTTGTAATGAGCGAAGCGGGAAATCCATCCGAAAAGGGTCACCAGCAGAAATGCAGTGATGACCATCAGGAGGCAGTATTCGGCGAGGCTGAGTTCGATCATGGCGCGGGTTCCCAAATGATTTCACAGGCGATCCAACCACTGATGCGGGATGCGGGATCGAAGCGGCATTGCTGGAGCCAATTTTCCAGTGCTGGCAGGCGTTTGGTGCTTTCCTTAAGGCTGGGTATGCATTGTTGAATGTTGCCTTGAGGGCTGACTTCGAGCATGTAGCGGATGCCGCTTGTAGGGGATCGTGGTCCAATATAGTCGGGAATATCGACGGAAAAATTCGCACGCAAGGGAGATAGCCAGACGATGCGCGGCGTGAGCGGGCCGTTGGGGCTAGTGGCATCAGGTGAGGTTTTTTCTTCGATGCGGTTGAGTGGTGGGAAAATGGCGAGTTGCTCAAAGACAGCGTCGTTTTCGGGGAGGATGATCTCGCGGCGGGTAGGGGGAGCGATGGCGAGTTCGCCGGTAGAAGGCAGTAGCAGATTTTTACTCAAAGCCTCTAAGCTACGGGTGTTTTCGATGCTAGATATGTCAGGAAAAGGGGTTTTTTGGGCGATTTTTTCCAACCACTCCTGATTTTCCGTTGTGTCGGGCACGATGACGAGATTACCGCTGCGGTTGAGCGTGACGGGAGGAGGTAAAACGCGGACGCGCAGGGTAGTGAGCAAGAGGCTCATGATCGAGAGCACGACAGTTGCGGCAAGGAGCAGTGTCCACCTGCGGCGGTAATTTCTTCGCCACGAGAATACCCATCGAAAGGATGGGTCGTCATGACGCTTCCGCTTGGGTGGTTTCTCCTTCATTCGGCAGTGGATTCAGTAGGCTTGCCCGTGCCTGCTCCCGCGAGGACGACGCGAAGGCCCTTGCGCATGCAAATTTCGGCAACTTGGCGGAGGGCGTCTGATGGGACGAGCCGATCTGCGCGGATGACGATCGCAGAGTTTTCACGACGACCACTTTGAAGTTGCTCATCGAGCAGGGGATCGAGTTCGTTGAGGCTAATGCTGCGGGTACCGAGGTAGAGGCTGTCAGTGCCGTCTACGGTCATGGTTACGACGGCGGCCTCTTCAAAGCGTTCGAGTTGGAAGAGCGATGATGGCATGCTTAGGGTGATGCCTGTTTTTTCCTCCAGCTTGGGGCCGATGGCGTAGCACATCAGCAGAACAGCAAAGAGATTGAAAAGTGGCACGGCGTGGAGAAAGCCGACGCCTTCGGGCAAGGTGCTTTCCAGTTTCATGGCTTGGGAGTGGTCTGGGATTCCTCGCGGACGAGTCTATCCTCTTCGAGGCGGGCGTCACAGACGAGATTGACAATTTCGATGCCAGCTCGCTCAAGACGATACATTAGGCGGCGTGCGCGACCGTGAAAGTATAGGTAGAATAAATACATGACAATCGCGATCATCAGACCGATTGCGGTGGTGACGAGCGATTGGAATACGCCGCTGGAGAGCTCGGCAGGGCCAGCGATTCCACCGTGTTCGTTCATTTTCTGGAAAACATCGACGAGGCCCAGAATGGTGCCGAGCATGCCGAGTAGCGGGGTGAGTAGGGCGACGCCGAGGATGGCGCGGATGTTACGCTCGATGCGGGGCATTTCCATTTGACCCGCTTCTTGCGCGATGTCGCGGAGGTCGGAACGAATCATCTCGGGGCGGATGAGTACGGTATGTGCGATGCGGGCGACGGGGCCGGGTGCGCGTGCAGCCTCGTGGCGAGCCTCGGCGAAGGCTTTTTTCTTGATGTGATTGCCTAGTCCAATCAGGAGGTCAGCGACATTGATGCGAGCCCGATGGAAAAAAAACATGCGCTCACAGATGAAGATGCAGCCGAAGATGGCGAGGATCAATTGCACCCACACGATGGCACCGCCTTGTTCGACGATTCCGATAGCTTCTGAGATTAGGGCCAAGTGCATGGCTTTTTTTAGGGCTAGACGAGGCTTTCGTCAATCCCGCATTGGCAGGAGCATGAGATTGCGCTAGTCTGTCCTAGGTGTCTGCTGTGAATCAACATAAGGAATTTTTAGCTGCTGAGGATGGTGTCTCGTTTGCGGGCTTCATGGCATACGCTTTGCATGATCCGGTGCGGGGCTACTATGCTCGTCGTATTTCTGATGTCGGGGCGCGAGGTGATTTTACGACAAGTGCGGAAATTTCTCCAGCTTTGGCAAAAGCCGTGGCAGTATGGGCGGCGCGGGAATTGCGCGAGACGAAGTGCCGAGATTTGATCGAACTGGGGCCGGGTAGCGGAGCATTGGCGGCGGCAGTGTGGAAAGAATTACCGTGGTCTTTGCGTTGGCGCACCCGCTTGCATTTGGTTGAGAGTTCGGTGGGTTTGCGCGAGCGTCAGCGCTCTCGAAAGGAACTCCGTCATGTGCAATGGCATGAGACCGTAGAGGCCGCACTAGCGTCATGTGGTGGGCGTGCATGTTTGTATTCCAATGAATTTTTCGATGCCTTTCCAGTTCGGGTTTTCGGGCGGCAAGGGCAGAGTTGGCGCGAACTTTTTGTGAAAAAATCCGAGCAGGGGATCATGAGGGAGGCGTTTCGTGAGGTAGTAGATTTACCCGATTCGACATTGTGGAGCATTTCGTTTGCTGAGGGGCAGCGCGTGGAAGTTGCGGATGCGGTGCGTCTGTGGTTGGAGAATTTGCAACGGGTGTGGAAGGCAGGTTCGATGGTGGCGGTTGATTATGGTGATCTTGTGGAGACCTTGTACTATCGTCGATTGCGCGGTACGGTACGTGGATACCTGGCGCAGCAACGAATTGAAGGAGAGGGCATTTATCAAAACATCGGGCGGCAGGATTTGACGGCGGATGTGAATTTCAGTGATCTGATGCATTGGAGTCATGGCTTTGCGGCGCGGCAAAAATGTGAGACGCAGCGGGAGTTTTTACTGTCCCATGCTGATTTATCTCATCGTGGCGATGTTTATGCGGTGGACCCGCTGGGAGCGGGGTCGGCCTTTCGCGTGTGGCATTTACGGAAGCAAGAAAGCTAATCGTATTTTGCCTTTTTCTGCGTTTTGATTGACTTGAGCTTGGCAAAAAATGCGCAGTCATCTAGTTTCGCGCGCTTTCATGAACACATCTTCATCCGTCATCTCCAATATCTCCGGCTACTACTTTGCCAATCTCGTAGGCTTAAAGGAGTGGCGTTCTCGCTTATTGGATGAATGCAAAGAGCAGCAATTGAAAGGCACGATCTTGATCAGCACGGAGGGCATCAATGTGTTCCTAGCGGGGAGGAAGGAATCGATCGATCATTTGATCACGGTGATCCGCAGCATCCCTGGCTTGGAAAATTTTCAGGCTAAATTTAGCGAAAGTGATCATCAACCGTTCAATCGCATGTTGGTGAGGATCAAAAAAGAAATCATCGCTTTTGGGGTGGATGCCGTGAATCCAGCTAACTACACTTCTCGTCATCTTTCTGCAAAAACGCTTAAGCAATGGCTCGATGAGGGACGCCCGATTACGCTGCTCGATACACGCAATGATTACGAAATCAAGCTCGGCACGTTTCGCAATGCAATCCCGATCCGCGTGGATACCTTTCGCGAATTTCCTGATGCCGTAGCGCAATTGCCCGAAGAACTGAAAAAGCAACCGATTGTGACCTTTTGCACGGGTGGCATTCGCTGTGAAAAAGCGGCACCATTCATGGAGTTGCAGGGCTATGAAGACATCTATCAACTCGATGGAGGCATCTTAAAATACTTTGAAGAAGTCGGTGGCGATCATTATGATGGCGAATGCTTTGTCTTCGATCATCGAGTGGGTCTTGACCCGAGTTTACGCGAAACAGCATCTGCGATCTGCTTTCATTGCCAAGCTCCGTTAGAGGAAGAGGAGCAACAGGATCCGCGATTTGTCGAAGGGGTTTCTTGCCCATACTGCCATGTCGATGAACAGCAGAAAATGCAGCAGACTCTCGAGAAACGGCATGTCGATCTGGCCCGTGTGGTTGATCCATTGCCTGGCTCCATTCCTTACGAAAACATTCGTCCGATTGCGGTGAAGGAGGATTTTGATGGATGGACGCTGATCAATCTGTTAGAAAAATTATTTCCGCAAATCGAGCTTGCTGAGTGGCAGCAGCGGCTCGCGGCAGGGCGATTCCGTGATCAGCACGGGCATGTCGTAGATGGCAGTCAAGTGGTGCGCGCAGGTGAGCGCTACGAGCAAACGATGAGCTTGGCCGCAGAGCCCGATGTCAATGCTGACATCCGTTTTCTTTACGAAGATGCGGCCTTATTGGTCGTGAGAAAACCTGCGCCTCTGCCGATGCATCCCTGTGGTCGATTCCATCGCAACACTTTACAACACATCATCAATCAAGTGGTGCACCCTGCGCCACGTCCCGCTCATCGACTCGATGCAAACACCTCGGGCTTGGTGTTGTTTGCTCGCACCAAGCATATATGCTCGCAGCTTCAGTCTCAATTCATCACGGGCAAAATCGAAAAAACCTACCTCGTGCGGGTGCAAGGTCAGCCAACATGGGATCACCACGTTTGTGAATTGCCAATTTCTCAAGGACCCGCTGTTGCTGGATCACGCGTGGTTGATGAAAAAGATGGCCTGGCAAGTCGTACGGATTTTACCGTGATCAAACGTCACGCCGATGGCACGACGTTGCTTGAAGCGCGCCTGCATACCGGTCGCACCAATCAAATCCGCGTGCACCTCTGGCATCTCGGATTTCCCGTCTGTGGAGATGCTACCTATCTTACGGGCGGTCAAGTAGCCGCTACGCAGACCTTGGATGTGGATACCGCGCCGCTGCAACTTCACGCATGGAAAATTTCCTGCCTTCACCCGCTGAATAAGCAACGTGTCGAGTTCGCCGATGCGCGTCCCGCATGGGCTGATCTGTGATCATTTTTCGCACGGACAAGCAGAAAATCGTTCATTTGCAAGCATTGCGTGGTGCATGCCATGAAAAAAACAACTTGCTATGAGGTGGTTTCTGACGTAACGATTCGCCCCCGCACGAATCGTCACATGAAGCTTTCACAGTTACTCACCCCCAGTCACATCCTGCCCGAGTTGCACTCGGCAGATCGATGGCAGGCGCTCAATGAGTTGCTGGATCATCTCGTTACAGTTGGCGATTTTTCTCCGGAGTGGAAAGAGGAGGTTAAGGAGAGCTTGCATTTGCGTGAGTCGATGATCAGCACGGGAGTCGGCGGCGGTGTGGCGATCCCGCACGCATTTTCTGAGCACATTGATGATGTGGTGGCGGTGTTTGGACGCTCCCTGCAAGGGATTGATTTCGCCTCGCAGGATGCCAGCATCGTACACTTTGTGGTGTTGTTCATTTCACCTCGTAAGTCCTATCAAAAACATCTGCATGCCCTTGCGGCGATTGCGCGCATGTTTACGAAGCCGGAGACTCGCGATGGCATGCTTCAAGCTCGTGATGCAGAGGAACTCTATCAGCTTTTTCGTCAGAAAAATGTGATTCTCAAGAGCGAATAAGTTCGTTTTTTCTCGTTTGGTTGGTTATCATTTTCCATCATGAATGACATCATCGTAGGCATCGACCTCGGCACGACAAACTCCGCCATTGGTGTGGTGGACTCAGGATTTCCTTTGTTGTTGGCTGATGATGAGGGCAAGCGCATCATGCCGAGCGCGGTATGGTATGGCGTTGATGGCGAGATCGAGGTCGGGCGCAAAGCACTGCGACGCCGACCGATCGAGGGCTCACGCGTGATCACAAGCGTAAAGCGCCTGATGGGGCGAGAATTGGCAGCAGAGGAAAGTGAAAGTCTCGGCGGAAAAACGGCGGAGGAGGTGAGTGCTGATATCTTGCGCGAGCTCAAGCGCCGTGCAGAATGGCGGCTCGGCCAGAATCTAACAAAAGCAGTAATCACCGTGCCAGCTTACTTTCATGATGGTCAGCGCAATGCGACCAAGCGTGCGGGAGAACTTGCCGGCTGGGAGGTGGTGCGTATTCTCAACGAGCCGACTGCCGCGGCCTTGTCTTATGGGCTTGATCAACTCGGTGATCGCTCGCGGGTTGCAGTATATGATCTCGGCGGAGGAACTTTTGATCTATCCATTTTGGAAATGCAAGATGGAGTGTTTCAGGTTCTTGCTACGCACGGAGACACGCAGCTCGGAGGCGATGATCTGGATCGCGTTCTCGCGGAAAAAATGTGCAGCATGGCTGGTATCGAGGCAGCATCAGTTGGGCATGATGCATGGATTCGTTGGCGCGTGGAGGCAGAGCGTGTGAAGTGTGCATTGTCCGAGCGCGAATTTGAAACATTTGCGATACCATTTTTCGACGGAACTAACAGTTTTTCGCGCGAGGTCTCAAGAGTGGATTTTTCCGAATGGATTCAGCCGTGGATCGCCCGCACGATTTCTTGTTGCCGCCGTGCATTGAGCGATGCTCGATTGTTGCCTAACGAAATTGACGCGTTGGTGCTGGTGGGTGGTAGCTCGCGCATCCCTGCCGTGCGTTCGGCGGTGGAGCTATTGTTTGGGCGCGTGGCAGATCTTTCGCAACATCCTGATGAAGCCATTGCTCTTGGAGCTACGATTCAAGCAGGTGTCATCAGCGGTGCGATGAAACACATGGTCTTGTTGGATGTGACGCCACTCAGCCTGGGGATCGAGACGCTCGGCGGCTTGATGAACGTGCTGATTCCACGAAATACTACGATCCCTTGCAAAGCAGGTGAGATGTTTACCAACGCTGTGCATGAGCAGAAAGCGATGCGCGTGCGAGTGCTCCAAGGCGAGAGAGAAATGGCGCGCGATAACTGGGAATTGGGCAGTGTGGATGTGCCCTTTGAGCCCGCAGCCAAAGGGCAAGCTCGCATCGGTGTGCAATTTCGCATCGATGAAAATGGCATCCTGGAGGTACTCGCGCGCGACGTTAAAACGGGCATCGATCAGGTGCTCACGATCCACAGTTCTGCCGTCGATGTCAGCGATGCATCGGTGGAAAAAATGGTCGGCGAGTCCGTCGAATACGCTTTCTCTGACATGGCAGAGCGGATTTTTACGGAAGCCAAACTCAAGGCCGAGGAGCTTCTGCCTGCCGTCGAGCAAGCTCTCGAATTGGGGCGTCAATGGCTTAGCGCGGAGGAAATCAACACCATAGAAAAATCAAGTGTCGAGGTCCGCCAAGCCTTGCTCCAAAAGGAGCCCAATCCGCTCAAAGCAGCAGTGCAACGACTTGATGCTGCCACCGAAGCGCTTGCTGCAAAAATTGTTCAGCAAGCCATGGATGAAGCGCTAGATCGCCAGCTTTCCTCGTGAGGTTTTGCTTATTAAGGTCGATAATTGAGTAGCGAGGAAGACACAGAAATAGTGATCGTCAAGAAAAATGAAGTTTTTTCTGGCATTTTCCGCAATTTTTGCCACAGTGACCTCGTCACCGTCACACCTATGTCTGAGAATAAACTATACCGCAAACCCATCAACGTCGCGCGTGGTCGCCAGTTGGAGTTGTCGCACGACAGCTTTGTCGGTCAGTCTGCTTTATCCGGTGATCTAGAAAGCAAGTTGCGTGACCAACAATCTCGCCTCGCACAACTCGAAACTGAGCGCGAGGAAATCGAGCGTCAAGCCCAGGCCTTGGAAGAGCTGAACTCGAAAAAGCGCATCTTTTTGTCCAGTCAGGTCGAGGTGACCGAGAAACTTACTAACGCCTGCACGCTCATTGATCGTGAATTGCTCACGATTCGCAAGGAGTTGCACGAGCTGGAACAGTGCCGTCACGCCTTTGACAGTCGCCTCAAAAAAATCGCTAAGTTTGATCCCGAGTCGTGGAAAAAAGAGAACCTAATCGATAATCTCGATAAAGCCATCACCATCATTGACTTGGCGACTGAGGAGTATGAGGAAGCGGGTAAGCATTTTGCCTCGATGCGTTCAGGTGAGATTTTCGGCACGAGCAAACGTCGCAAGACAGCGACCTTTGATGCCGAGACTGGTGAATTTCTCTCTCAAGTTAAAAATGGCCTCGCATTCAATCTGCCGATCATCACCCTGGCGCTTATCGGCTTGGTGATTTACCTTCTGAAATAATCATTTCTCATGCCTAACAACCGCGATACCGGACTACCGGATCTCCAACGCTTGCAAGATAACAAAGCAGCGGTGGAAGCGGAAATCCGTGCCCTGCAAGATCTGCCACAGCGATTGCTTCGGGAGCAGCAAGAGCGAATGAACACCTTGCCGCCTTCAGATTTGGTCGAGACTCGGCGCAAGGAGCTTGATTTTGATGGTAAAGTCTCGGCCTCCGAGGTCATCAATCAAAAGCGGGAAATCACCCGCAGCCTGTGGATCATGGTTTTGCTGGTGATCGCGGCACTTGTCATGCTTTGGTGGGCTTATTCCGCTTTGAAGCGCTACGAGATATTGTAATATTGCGCGATCTTGACGATTGTCATTTTGCTGATAAAATGCGTTTTACCCCGACGTATTTTCTCCAATCCTATGAATCGTTTTCTATTGATCACATCCCTACCGGTTTTTTGCCTTGTGCCGGCATCTGCCGTTGATTTTGTTCACGAGGTATCGCCGATCCTGAAAAAACATTGCGCCGACTGCCACATGGGCGACAAGCACAAAGGCGGATTTGCGATGAACACTCGCGAAGAATTGATGCGCGAAAACGACGACGGACTCGTGCTCGAATTGGGAAATAGCAAAGATAGCTTGATGATGCATCTGATTCTCTCTGAGGATGAAGACGAGCGCATGCCGCCGAAGGGCGATGGATTGAACGAGAAGGAAATCGCTACCATCGCGGCATGGATCAATGCGGGGGCTCCTTGGGAACCAGGCTTTACGTTTAAGAAAAAAACCTATGAGCCACCCTTGCGCTTGAAGCGTCCCGTTGTGCCAGCAGCGCAAAATGGTCGCACGCATCCACTCGATCGCATCATTGATGCCCATCTCGCCAAAAATCGAGGCACGACTCCGACAGCCATTGAAGAAGCCTCGTTTGCTCGTCGTGTGCATCTCGACATCGTTGGGCTTTTGCCGGAACCCACAGCGCTCCAAAGCTATCTCGCTGATTCAGATCCCGCCAAACGCGAAAAGCTTGTCGCAAAGTTGCTAGAAAATCAGCAAGATTATGCATCGCACTGGATGTCGTTCTGGAATGACCTCCTGCGCAATGACTACGCTGGCACGGGATACATCGATGGTGGCCGCAGTCAGATCAGCGCTTGGCTCTACCAGTCGCTCTTCGATAACAAACCCTACAACCGTTTTGCTAGCGAATTGATCGCTCCTGACAAATCCAGCGCGGGATTTGCCAATGGCATCAAATGGCGTGGCGAAGTCAGCGCCGGTCAGACCGTGCCGATTCAGTACGCGCAGTCCGTTGGACAGACATTTTTAGGCATCAATCTCAAATGCGCCTCCTGCCATGATTCCTTCACCGATCAGTGGAAGCTTACCGATTCGTATGGCCTGGCTGCCGCATTTTCTCCGGAAAAAATTGAGATCGCTCGCTGCGATAAACCCACCGGTAAAATCGCCGAACCCTATTGGCTCTATCCTGAGTTAGGCAAGATCGATCCCTCACAGCCTCCCGCCGTGCGCCTCAAGCAAGTCGCCGAACTTACCACCATGCCTGCCAATGGTCGCTTTAGCCGCACGATTGTCAATCGTCTCTGGCATCGCCTGATGGGACGTGGCATTGTTCATCCCGTTGACGCCATGGACTCTGAGCCATGGAACGAGACGCTTCTCGATTACCTCGCGATTTACCTCGTAGATAATCAATACGACCTCAAAAAAGTCATCGCTCACATTTGTTCATCGCAGGCCTACCAATCGAAGACCGAGACTCTGCTTGTTGATGAGGAATCCAAGTGGAAATACGCCGGCCCACGTGCCAAGCGCATGACTGCTGAGCAATTCGTCGATGCCATCTGGCACATCACAGGAACTACGCCGCCCAAAACCGATTTTGCGCCGCCATTGCCCGGTAATCAATCCACTGTGGCACGCGCCTCGTGGATTTGGATTAACGATGGAGTTCAGTCCCCCGCTGGTGAGACCATTGGGCTGAAAAAAACCATTGAGTTCGCAACCGTGCCCCAAGCCGTGCGCGCCGTTATCACCTGCGATAACGAATTCATCCTGCACATCAATGGCAAAGAGGTCGCTCGCAGCGATAACTGGATGGTTCCCCAAGTGCTCGATCTCACTCCACATCTCCGCACTGGAGCCAACGAGATTTTTGTCTTAGCCAAAAATGCGGGAGAGGCTCCCAATGGTGCTGGTTTCTACTTCCAAGCGCACATGCAGCAAGGAGAAAAAGTTGCACTGCTAGGCTCGGATGAGAGTTGGCTTGCCGCAGCTGCTCAGAGCGGAACTGTCGCAGCAGATGCCACATGGCAGCCAGCTGTGAAAGTCCCGAACCAAAATACCTGGAATCAAAATGACGCCGTAATGAATGGCGCTCACACGCAGATGATTCAAGGTGAATCCTTGCGCGTCCGTGCTGCATTGATGAAGTCTGATTTGCTGATGCGTTCGCTCGGTCGCCCCAATCGCGAACAAATTGTCAGCTCGCGTCCGAACGATCTCACGACTTTGGAAGCCATGGATTTGAACAATGGCAATATCCTCGCCTCGATGTTAGATCGTGGCTCAGATGCCGTGCTCAAACGCTTCGGCACAGACCCCTCGGCCCTAGTTGACGGGTTGTATTTCCAAGCGCTCTCTCGTCCACCCACGGCAGAGGAAAAGCAAATTTCGTTAGAGGTCCTCGGAGCCTCGCCCACACCCGCCAGCGTTCAGGATTTCCTATGGTCGCTTTTCATGTTGCCCGAGTTCCAACTCATTCGTTAATCCAATTACTACACTCTTCGTATGAACAATCGTCGTGAATTTCTTAAAGCTCTTAGCGCAAGCACCACAGCAGCACTCATGGCCCGTGCTCCTAATTTGTTAGGTGCCGATCTCATTCATCCTGCGGCAAAGGCCGACAGCTGTATTTTGTTGTGGATGGCTGGTGGCATGGCAGCACCTGAGACCTTTGACCCAAAGCGTTATCAGCCCTTTGAAAAAGGTGTTTCGATGTCGAACGTGCTCAGCACTTTCCCATCGATCCGCACCGCCGTGGACAACATCAGCATCTGCCAAGGCTTGGAAAACATTGCCTCGGTTATGGATCGTGGCACTCTGATCCGTTCGGCAGTGCAGCCCGATCTTGGCTCGATTTTGCACTCTCGTCACCAATACCATTGGCATACGGGCTACGTGCCACCACAAACCGTCGCCGCTCCCCATATCGGCGCCTGGATGGCGAAAGTCCTCGGCCCCAAAAATCCAGTCATGCCCGCCTTCATCAACATCGGTCAACGCCTCGAAGGTGTCGGTGAGTCAGAAGAGCTCAAGGCCTTCACTACGGGGGGATTTTTCGGCGCGGAATTCGGACCGATGAATTTGCCCTATCCCGATCAAGCCTCAGCCTCGGTGCGTCCGCCCAAGGGTATGACTCCTGAGAGATTCCAAAGTCGCCGAGCGCTACTCTCGAAGTTGTTAGATAAATCGCCTCACCGCGAATATCTCTCGGATCATCAGCAAGAATCGATGCTGCGTTCGTTAGAGAATGCTCACCGTTTGCTTTCGGCCAAAGAGCGCGATGCTTTTGACATCACGCTAGAACCGAAGGAAAGTTATGATCGCTACAACACCGGACGTTTTGGTCAAGGCTGTCTTTTAGCACGCCGTCTCGTAGAAAATGGTGCGCGCTTCGTCGAAGTCACGACCGAGTATGTGCCATTCTTCCAGTGGGATACACACAAAGATGGGCATGCCACGGTGGAAAAACTTCACAAAGAAATCGATCAACCGATCGCTCAGCTCATCAAAGATCTCGAAGCCAAGGGACTGCTTGATCGCACTCTCGTGATTGTTGCCAGCGAGTTCTCGCGCGATGCCATGATGGAAGGCGGCCCCGGCTCCAAAGCCAGTGACCAAGCAACTGTCAAAGGTGATACGCTTGAAACTCCCTCGCACTACGGATTGCATCGTCACTTCACGCAAGGATCAAGTGTGTTGATGTTTGGTGGTGGTGTGAAAAAGGGCCACTTGCATGGAGCGACTGCCGACGAGCGCCCGCTTATCGCGATTAAAGACCCTGTCACGATCACCGATCTGCACGCCACCATTTTCACCGCCATGGGCATCAGTCCGAAAACGGTATATGATGTCGAGCAGCGCCCCTTCTACGCAACACTCGATGGTAAGGGCAAATCCGTGGACTCGATCTTCGCCTAACGCAGATCTAGGTCATGCCTTGGTTCGGAAATCAGTTACTATGCTGAGCATTTCTTGCCAAGGCCTGCCTATGATTCGTTTATCGGTTGCCAAATTCCCGAGATTGATGTTACTCTCGGCGCGATGAATTCATTGATCGAGAAATTGGAGCAGGCCGTGAGCCAAGGGGATTTGTTAGGCTCAGCCTTGCACAATATCAAGGCCCTGTTGCAAGGAGTCAGCGGCGATTTTTCTCAACGCGTCATTGCTGAATTGGTTGACGGCGCTCACTGGAGCGAGCTCAATGATCGATTTTTCAAAACGCTTGCCTTCGGCACCGGTGGTCTGCGTGGCCGGACGATTGGCAAGGTTGTAACCACGCTCGAACAAGGGCAGGGTGGGGTGAATGGTCGTCCTGAATTTCCGTGCGTGGGTACCGCGACGATGAATTTTTTCAACGTAAGTCGGGCCGTGCGTGGCATGGTGGCCTATGCGAAAAGTCATGTCGGCAACGAGCGCAAAGCACGCCTGGTTTTCGCGCATGATACCCGCCATTTCTCGCGTGATTTCGCCGAGTTTTGTGCAAAAGTCGCCACCGATCTCGGCGCGGATGCTTATTTGTTTGAGGGGGCACGCAGTACGCCACAGCTTTCCTTTGCCATACGCGAGCTGCGCGCTGATGCCGGCGTAGTGCTCACTGCCAGCCACAATCCCTCGCACGATAACGGCTTCAAGGCTTACTTCAATGACGGAGCGCAAATCGTCGAGCCACATGCCTCCGCGATCATTGCCGAGGTCAATGCTCTCACCACAGAAATCTATGATGCCCTGCCCGCAAATGAGCGCGGCACCATCACGATTCTCGGGGCAGAAATGGATCGACTTTACATGGATCGCTTGCGCTCACTGCTGATGCGTCCCGAATTGTTAGAGGGTGCCGCCACCAAGGTTGTCTTCACAAATCTTCATGGCACAGGAGGAAAAATTGTCGTACCGATGATGAGAGAACTTGGCTTTGATGTCCTGACCGTCGCCGAACAAGACATCGAGGACGGACGCTTCCCCACCGTCGATTCACCCAATCCCGAAAATGCCCCAGCTTTGAAAATGGGCATTGATCTCGCGGAAAAAGAAGGTGCTGAGATTGTCATCGGCACCGATCCAGACAGTGATCGCATGGGCATTGCTGCACGCAATTCCTCTGGGCAAATGGTGCTACTCACGGGCAATCAGATCGGCTCGCTGATGGCATGGTATCGCGTCAAGACAGCGTTTGAGCTTGGCTGGATCAATGATGCCACACGTAGCCGTGCGGTGTTGATCAAGACCTTCGTCACCACCGAATTGCAACGCGCCATTGCAAATCACTTCGGTGTGCGCGTGGTGGATACTCTCACCGGCTTCAAATACATTGCCGAAAAACTACGCAAGTATGAAAACACCATTCCTGCCGCGAAGATCGCTGACTTTACCGGTGATGGCTACCGCTCGCTCAATGAGGATCAATCACGCCAACTGCGTCTCGAATTTTCCCGCTTCTTCGTCTTCGGTGGAGAGGAAAGCTACGGCTACCTCGGCTGTGACTTCGTGCGCGATAAAGACGCCAATGGTGCGGCGGTCATGTTTGCGGAAGTAGCGGCCTACGCGAAGAGCCAGGGCATGAGCATCCCGGAGTTGCTTGATCAGGTCTATCAGGAATTCGGTTATTACCTCGAAGTAGGAAAATCTCTGGTTATGGAAGGCGCCGATGGAGCTGCAAAAATCGCTGCATTAGCAGCCTCGTATGCCGCACAGCCTCCTAGTGAGTGCGATGGCTCGGCCGTGGTGCGCATTCGCGATTTCGCCGCGCAAGATTTGTTCGACGATGAAGGCGATGCCTTGCCGAAGGAGAAAATGCTCTTCGTCGATCTTGCCGATGGTCGACGTTTCGCCGTGCGCCCCTCTGGCACGGAGCCGAAAATCAAGTTCTACCTGTTTGGTAGTGCGGCTAAAGAAATTGCACTCGACCAAGCTAAGACTCAGGTCAAGTCCAGCCTCGATTCTCTCTGGGCTTGGATTGAAAAAGACGCCGCCACACGCTAATTCGTGTCAAAGACGTTGCGCCTTTTGGCTAGAAAAAATTAGCTCAACGCTCAATGCTGAATCCCTTTACGCCTTCGAGCGGTGGGATCACTTGTGCGTGCATGGATTGAATGTGGTGAGCAACAGATGACTCCTCAGTGAGCTCATTCAAAAATGCTTCGAGCTCAGAGCTGGTTTCGGCCATGATTTGCAATTCAACGGTGCCGTCAGGCATGTTTTTCACCCAACCGCAGACGTCATACGAACGCGCAATTTCTTTGGTGGCATAGCGGAAGCCGACACCTTGAACTTTTCCAGCAAATACGATTCGTTTGGCAACCATGGGCGAGGCGCTTGATGCACGTTTCACGCCAGAGAGTCGAAACATTTTTTCGAAGCTAGAATGATTGTCATTCATGGTTTTTTCAGAAAACTTGCTAAAAATACATGCGATGCGTATTTTTTGTATTTACATTCGCAAAAAATATCGTAATGTGTTTTTACATTCTTCGTCGCCCCCTATGCACGCATTTCACTCCCATCGCCCTCTCTGGCACCTCCGTTTGAGTTCGCTTGCTCTCTGGGGCATGTTAGTGGTTTTTTTGTTAGCCATGGGAATGGGGCTGATGGCAGTCCTGCATGCTGATGTTTTGGCGATGAAGAGAACGATTTTTTGTGTGTGTCTCGTAGTGGCACTGGCGCTCCTCTATCGGCTCATGGCGGGGAGCGCCAGTTGTCCACTATGTCGCAATCAGCCTCTCGTGGCGAAGGGCTGTCAGAAACATCGCAGAGCGCAGCAATTGCTGGGCAGTTATCGCCTCGAGGTTGCTAGCTCGGTGCTGTTGCATAATTCTTTCCGTTGTCCCTACTGTGGCGAGTCATCTCGCTGTCGCGTGCGTGAGCGCCGCGTTGCAGAAGAGGACTTCTCTCATTCTCCCCATTCCCCCCCATAAACTTCCCTGTTCTAACTCGGCTTGGCCCGTCCCCCCACATGCGGCCGATGCAGGGCGAGAAGAAAAACAAAAACCCAGCCCCGTCGCGCAATCCCCCCTGAGCGCGGCGGGGTCATTTTTTGGGGAAACCAAGATTTTGTAATACTTTTTTTGATTCGCCGAAATAATGCCTTCAGGTCGAATAGTCTTCCTTTCATGGCCAGAAAGAAATGGTATGCGCAAAAACTTAATTGTTGGGCATCTTCGGAAGCGGGCTACCAATTGCCCTGATTTTTGATTTGAGCTTTGTCGAGAAATTGTGGAATATGGGTCGCGATGAAATATCTTCTGGCCGCCTTTTGTTTGTTGATGGTCTCTTGTGCGAAGACACCAGAGGGCTTGACGGTATCGACCTACCACTTGCGCGAGTCAATGTTTCAGGAAAATGGCGACCCGATGGTGCGCGGAGAAATACAGCGATATTTGCACGGGGCCGTTACGATAGAGGAGCGTCGTCAAAAAATTGGACAATACTATCACGTCACCTGGAAGCATTCAGATCAACTGCCAAGCGGTCTTGCGGGGAAGACCGAAGTCGTATTCGAATATCTGCAAGCAGCCAGCGGTAGCCAGATCAAACGCATCGCACAGCAAGCTCAGAGTCCCGCTCAGGCAGATGCATATTTTACCATAGCCGGCAAAGATTATGCCAAAAATGGCAGAGTTCTCGCTTGGCGCGTAAGCGTGCGCAACAATGGGAAGACCCTAGCCAGTAAGCAATCATACCTCTGGCGTTGAACGCTCGCGATTTTTTCCTCATTCATCACAATT
>JBIIAI010000266.1:0-3474 GCA_044239965.1 Akkermansiaceae bacterium | reverse complement strand
ATGCACGCCATGACCCAGGCTCCGGGACTGTGAATCAGCTCATTCACCGGCCCATTTTTACGATGTGATCAAAGTGTTTTTTGATGACCGGAGTGATCGAGAGGCGAGTGCCTTTTTGCAGCACCACCATGCCCTCAAGCTTCGGTTCAGCGCGCAAATCGGCGAGAGTGACCATTTGGCCAAATTCTTTCTCAAAGGCGAAATCTACCAGCCACCAACGCGGTTTTTGCTCGGTAGATTTTTCATCGAAGTACTCCGATGCTGGATCCCACTGCGTCGGGTCAGGATACGGTTCTGAGGCTACACGAGCCACACCCACGATGCCTGGCGGCGTCGCATTGCTGTGATAGAAAAGGGCGAGATCGCCGATGTTCATTTCTTTCCACATGAAATTGCGTGCCTGATAGTTGCGCACGCCGCTCCATGGTTCCTGCGCGACCTTTTGGAGATCGGTGATGGAAAAGACATCCGGTTCGCTTTTGATGAGCCAGTGATTCATTGCTGGGAGGAAGAGTAGCGCCTGCGTAAGAAATCTCAATCATTTCCAGCGGAAAACATTCGCGCCTTGATTCGTGAATAGACTCGTGCCGTCGTCGAAAAAGATTATGCCATGGCGGTCAGTTGCTATGAGCGGTTTGAAGAGGCGGCGAGCATGATATTGAATTTGGATGAATTGGCGGGACTGGATGAAAGTTTTGCGGCATTTTCCCAATCGGCTGAGTTTCAGGAATGGGCCCAGCGTCGGGCTGAACAGGAAGAGGAAATGGAAGAGTGATGAAAGGTAACCCGATCAGGGTAGGGAATGATGGAAATTTTTCATTTGTGGCATCGGTATACAGATCACAAATGATGCGCATTTTTCTGATGGTTCTTCTCGTCTTGCCGCTTGCCGCGGCGGAGTATTTTATTGCCCCCGATGGTGACGATGCGCAGCAAGGAACGCTGGCAAAACCTTTTACCACATTGATGCGTGCGCAAAAGCAGCTGAAGCCAGGAGATACCGTTTTTGTGCGCGGAGGGACTTATGTAATGAAGGATGAACACATCACGCGTAAGGAATACAACCGCGCGATTGTTTGCTGGTTTGATCGCAGTGGCATGCCAGACAAGCCGATCCGCTACGCGGCCTATCAGGATGAAAAGCCAGTGTTTGATTTTTCGCAAGTGAAGCCGCGCGGTTATCGCGTGCATGCATTTTCGGCGCGGGGTTCGTGGCTACGCTTCGAGAAACTCACCATCATCGGCGTACAAGTCACCATCGTTGGTCATACGCAATCGATTTGCGTCGAGAACTCGGGTAGCAACAATGTGTTTGATCAATTGACGATGCGCGATGGTCAAGCTATTGGTTTTTGGTTAGGTCGTGGCTCGAACAATTTGGTGCTCAATTGCGATGCTTACAACAACCACGACTTTACCTCGGATGGTGGCCGCGGTGGCAATGTCGATGGCTTTGGTTTCCATGTGCCAGCGGGTTGCGTGAACAATGTTTTTCGTGGATGTCGCGCTTGGTTCAATAGCGATGATGGCTTTGACTCAATTTCCACTAGTGAAGCACAACGCATCGAAAATTGCTGGGCGTTTTACAATGGACTGAGCCAAGAATTCAAGAGCCTCGGAGATGGCAACGGTTTCAAGGTGGGAGGCTATGCCTCGACGCCCGTAGATCGATTGCCGAAAAAAATCCCACGCCACGTGGTGGTTAAGAGCATTGCTGCTGCCAACAAAGCGAGCGGATTTTATGCCAACCACCAAATGGGCGGCATCACGTTTTGGAACAACTCCGCGTATCGCAATCGCTGCAACTACAACATGCTCGGTCGCGCTCGTGATCACATAAAAGATGTCCCTGGCTATGACCATGTACTGAAAAATAACGTTGGCGTGAGCGGACGGCGTGAGCTTGATAACATCAATCGCGAGGCCTGCGATGTAAGTCACAACAGCTTCGATCTCAAGAAGCCGATCACCGAAAAGGACTTTGAAAGTGTCGATGTCAAGGAGCTAATGCGTCCACGCAAGTCAAACGGAGACTTGCCTGACATCGACTTCATGCGTCCGAAAAAAAGCTCCCCATTGATCGATATTGGCGTGGATGTAGGGCTGCCCTTTTCTGGCAAAAAACCAGACTTAGGAGCGATTGAATTGGGCGGGAAATGATGGCTTTCGTGGCGTGAACTTGTCTTGAGCGCCAGGCTTGAGTTTGTTCTTAGCAAAGCCGATCGCGGAAGTCTTCGTAATGAAACTCGCGGAGGGTTTCGATGCTGCCGTCTTCATGCAAAACGCGAATGGCGGGGTGGGGTACTCCATTGAACATGGTGGTTTTCACCATGGTGTAGTGGGCCATGTCATCGAAGACGAGCACATCGCCGATGCGCAAGGGACGGGGAAATGCGTAGTCGCCCGTGACATCTCCAGCGAGACAGGTCGGGCCGCCGAGGCGGTAGGTGTGCGCGGTGCTGCCGCCTTCTTCTGCTAGGTGATAGCTTTCATTTACCAAGCAGACGGCGGGTTGTTGCTCTTGCGTGGTAGTTGCTGCGGCATCGACGAGGAAAACATCGGGGCGGTAGGGCATTTCCATCACATCGGGCATGTGGGCTGTGGCCGAAATATCGAGAATCGCCAAGTTGTGGCCAGCAGAGCTGAAAACATCCATCACGGTGGCGCGTAGCACGCCGGTGTGAATGGCGACGGCTTCACCGGGCTCGAGCCAAACATTGACGCCATACTTTTCGCTCGTGCTGCGGACAAGGCGAATCAAGCGTTCGCGATCGTAGAAAGGCTTGGTGATCCAGTGGCCACCGCCCATGTTGAGATAGGTGAATTGGGGCGAGCGCAAGAGGTAGCCAAATTTTTCATCGACGGCGTGAAGTGTGGTTTCGAGGTCATCGGAATTTTGTTCGCAGAGGGTGTGAAAGTGCAGCCCAGAAAGGCCTGAGAGGTCAGCTCCGATGAGTTGGTCGGCAGTGATCCCCAGACGTGATCCCGCCACGCAGGGGTCATAGATCGCAGTCTCGCCGGTGGAGCACTCAGGATTGATGCGCAGGCCGCACTGGAGCTCTCCGCTGAGGTAACGCGGATGGGCGAGAATTTTTTCGCGAAATTGATACCACTGATTGAGCGAATTGAAATCGAGGTGATGCGTGAACTCTAACAACTGCTCGATTTCGTGAGCCGTGTAAGCAGGAGAGTAGGTGACGATGTGTTTTTGAAAATAATCGCGAGCGAGCAATGCCTCCCATAGCCCGGAAGCGCAGCAACCATCCAGATCATCACGGATGGCGGCAAAGGTTTTCCAGCAGGAGTATCCTTTCAGAGCGAGAACCAGATGGCAACCCGCAGCATTTTTGACATCGCGCAGAATGGCAGTATTGCGGCGCAAGGCGGGTAGGGAAATGAGGAACATGTTCGTATTGTAAAGTGCTATCGCTCGCTGGCAAGTTTGAAGAGATTTTAGATTCAAGTTTTAAGTGA
>JBIIAI010000121.1:0-9483 GCA_044239965.1 Akkermansiaceae bacterium | reverse complement strand
GGCGCGGGCGTAGCGTTAGCGAAGGCGGATGAGCAGGGCTTTCTTGAAATCTTGAGAATCTTGCAATCTTGTGACAAGTTTGCTGCGTGTGCTCAGACGGCTTGTTTATAAAATCGTTAGATTTTGCCGATGTTCATCACGAAATTGAAATGAGCTCTGCCATCGAATCAACGCTGATAGATTTTGTCGATGCGTTCCAAGTAGCGCGAAACGTGGTCTTCGTTTTGCTTGATGCCCTGATCGAGGCGGCGCTTGAGCTTCATGTAGTCATCGAAAACTCCCGTTGTTTCTCGGGCGCGGGTGATCTCAAACCAGTCCATGTAGTCGACAGCGCGTTTGCCGCGCTGGGCCATGAGCAATCGAGCTTCTTCGAGTTCGCTGATCTTTGCGGCGATGTCGAAGTTTTTCTGCGGTTGAATCAAGGCGATGAGAATTTTTTGGTATTCGTTGAGTAGCGGGCGATAGGAGGGAAAGCAGCGATAGCTGAGGCGAACGAGCGCTTCTTCGGCATGACGCACGCCCGATGCTCGCGCTCCTGCTTCGAGGGCCGCCAGTTCACGCCAAGCAGTCAAATCTTTGTCTTGGGCTATGCCTTCTTCGTTGCGAAATCGTAGCTTCAGAGCTTGTGAGAGCGCATTTTCGGTGTCGGCAATGGTCATCACTTCGTGCAGGGAATTGCGGGATTGGTTGGCCATTTGCAGCGCCCACCATTTTTCGAGACTTTTCTGCGAGAGACTCAGGCTTGGAAAGTGCTTGCGCAGCAAAACAGGCATGTCGCCGCCGAACTGTGCGGCCTCGCCGAGGAATGCCTGGAAGCCTTCAGGTCCGGCTGGCTGTTCGAGCAGAGCCATCATCAATCCTCCTGCGGATACGCGAAATGCCGCGCGCATCGCACCATCGTAATCGTCGAATTTTTTCTGCGAAACATCGAGCATTTCTTCCAAGTTGTAGAGTCCGCCAGCTTCGAAGATCGATTGGTAGAGCTTGCGATCGCCATCGCCGTTTTTCCAATTGATGACTTCATGAATGCCCTCAACGATCCACGGGCGGACGATGAGATTTTCATCAAGCGGTCCAGGCTTCATCGTTCGCAGCGAGCGCTCATAGATCAAGGCGCTGAGGACCGCGGAGCGCAAGCGTTCGGTCTCGATGCCATGAGCCAGATGGGCGTGAATGATGAGCTGAAATCCGGTCTCACCATAGTAAAGATCAAGCACGATGGTGCGCGCAGGGATGGTGTCGCCGGGTTGACCATGGAGAATCAGGGAGATGGGGATTTTCCATGCATCTTTTTCGTTAGAGAGTTTCAGCAAGTCGGTTTTCGCATCCTCGGCGAGGAAGGCGATGGTGCCACGCACGCGGGGCTCGGAACCGCTGATGCGAAATTGCATCGACTTGCTGCGGGTGACGTTTTCGCCATCACCGGGGCGATCGCGGAACTCCTGCACGGGGATTTCCACCGTGGCAGGATCGACGGGGGAGGCCGGCTTTGCAGGGGCTGGCACTGCATTGCTTTCAGGGACTGAAGCATTTTCCTGAGCTAAGCACAGGAACGGGAGCAGGGCTAGCAGTTGTCCCAAGGTTTTCATGAAAGATACTATGGCAAAATTTCCGCCCTAGGGCAAGCGCCTTTCCGTAATATCACGGTTGCGAGGAGGGTAGTCCAGCGTGAATGGCTGCGTGTAGAGTGGGTGCATCCCATTGCCCGGGTGCTGTTGGCGCATCGCCGAGGAAGCCGTAGTTCAGGACGCTTCCCGCGAGTGCACAGCGAACGCGCGACTCGGGTGCGAGCAGGCCCATGCCCATTGTGGATAACAAAAGCGGGCTGGATTCTTGTTGGAAGAGCAGCATTGTCTCGATGTCTGATGGCGAATGCATCATGGCGGCGACTTTGAAAACGGCGGCGCCTGAGGCATGAGCGAGATCTCTTTTTGTGCGTAGCGTGTCGAGATCGGGCATTTGATCGAAACGATGATACGAAGCTACCCACGGAACGTCATGCTCTCTCATCGCATCGATACTCGTGGACATTTCCTCGCATGAGGCGAGCTCGATGTCGATAAGTGCAGCTTCATCGATCACGTTCATGAGCAGGGCGTGACGTTGAGAGGCAGAGAGATCGAGTGCACCACCTTCGGCGCGACAGCGGGCGGTAAAAAGGAGTGGCTTGCATGACACAGCAGACCATGGTTTTTCGGATGGATTCCAGTTGTCAGATTTCAAGATGTCGAGACGGATTTCGATGAGGTCAAATCCGCCCATGATGAGCGTGGAATGCCCTTGGTGCAAGGCATTCAGGCTGCCAAAGCTGCCGACAACAAGCGGTTCTGCGGGATTGAGAGTGATGGTTTGTTTGCGCATCCGAACAAAACCATGGGGAAGTCGTCCGCATTGTCAATCGTACAAATGGTTTTTTGATGTATTTACGTTTGAAAAATATTTTTTGCGTTCCGAGTTTTTGTCTGGTCAAAAGCAGGTCGATTTTCTAGTTGTTGAAAACTTTCTGACAGAAAACATGAAAATCCAACGTATCCTGAAATCTACTGTTCTTAGTGCCGCCATTGCGTTTGCTTCCACGGCATTTGCTGCTGAATCCAAGGTTGAGGCGGAAAAGCCTGAGTTTGATGATCTCCCGTCACCTGAATTTTCTGGCGGCAAGCAAAAGCCTTTCAAGCCCAAAGATTGGCTGGAAGTGACTGCCAACTTTAAGGTTCAGCTTTCCCCAGAGCCAGAATCGAAGACCGCTGATGAAGTCTTGGTCAAGTGGTATGTCGCTGTGAAAAATCCAGAGGGCAAAGGTTTCCTTAAGCTGACCAAGTCCATCACGCACATCAATGTGCCGCTGAATGAGGACATCGTTACTTCGGTTTACATTAGTCCCGCTTCCATCATGCTCCTCACAGGCAGTCCCAAGGGCGGCAAAGGTTCAGTAGAATATGTCGGTTACGAAATTCTCGTCAACGGTGAGGTCAAAGCCTCTGGCACCAACAAGAGCCCTGACAAATGGTGGGCGCTCGCCAGCAAGAGCATTTCCGATAGCACCAAGGTGCCACTTCTTTCCAAAAATGAAACTCCCTTCGCTGCGATGTGGTGGGACATGTATGCAGAAGTGAAGCAAGAGAAGTGATTCTCTCGCCACTTTTTTAAAACCCATCGATTCGTCCCATCCTTCACGTCCCATTTCTTTCCTAAAAAATCATTATGGCTGAAAACCAGACAACTGTCACACTGAACATCGGATCACAGCGCATTAGCATGGCTGTGTTTGAACCATCCAAGTCCGGCGGACTCGTGCTCAAAGCATTTGAATCCACCTCGATCCTTGCCGATCCGGCAACGGAGGCGGTGCGCATGCCGCAGACGCGTCTCGCCATCGTCGAGTTGGTGCAAAAATTGAAGCTCGCGAAAAGCAAAGTCCGCTACGCCATCTCGGGCCAGTCGGTGTTCACTCGCTTTGTCAAACTTCCACCCCTTGACAGCGATAACATTGAGCAATTGGTCACCTTCGAGGCCCAGCAACAATTGCCTTTCCCGATCGATACCGTGGTCTGGGATTACGAGTTGCTCGATGGTGTTTCCGGTGAGAAAGAAGTCGCACTCGTCGCTATCAAATCGGACGCTTTGGATGAAATCAACAGCACAGTGGTAGGCTCCGGTCTCACCACCGCTGGCATCGACGTGGCACCGATGGCGCTTTTCAATGCTTATCGTAATTCGTATGCTGATGTTACCGAGCCAGTATTGTTGATCGATGTTGGCGCAAAAACTAGCAACCTTCTTTACATCGAAGGCAAACGCTTTTTCACCCGTAGCATTCCTGTTGGTGGCGCGGCCCTGACAACTGCCATCTCCAAGGAATATGGCATTGGATTTGCCGAGGCAGAGGGACAGAAAGTCAGCAATGGCATCGTCACCTTAGGTGGTGGCCATACATCGCACCTCGATGAGTCTGTTGCGGCACTGGGCACAGTCATTCGCAATGCTCTTACTCGTCTACCGACCGAGATTGCTCGCACAACCAATTACTATCGCAGCAATCATGGAGGCAATGCTCCCCGCCGTGTGATCCTTGCTGGTGGTGGTGCCAATCTTCCTTACGCCAAAGAATTTTTCGAAGAAAAACTTGGTCTTCCTGTCGAGTTCTTCAACCCCATGCGCAACGTCATGGTCGGAAAAGGTGTCAATCCTGAACTGGTCGCCAAAGAGGCGCACATGATGGGTGAATTGATTGGCCTCGGTCTTCGTGGCAATGGCAAAGCAGCCATCAACATCGACTTGGTTCCTTCCAGCGTCGAGGCTGAGCGCGCCGCAGAAAAACGCCGCCCGATCTGGATCGCTTCCGCCGCCGTTCTCGCTCTCGGATTCCTAGGTTATGGCGTTTTACAAAACTCTGCTGCCACCAAAGCTGAAGCCAAGTTGGCTGAGCTGCAAGTTAAACAGGAAGAGCTTGCCAAAACCGCAGAGCCCATGAAAAAATTGGTCACTGAGGAAAACAAAGTCAAAGCAGCAGCGGAGGCTTACGTGAAGGCGAAGGCCGACCAACAACTGTGGCCTGAAATCCTCACCGACTTGCGCAAGCATTTCACGAGTGAATTCACGTGGATCACCGACCTCGAGCCCGTTGCGAATTTTGACCCCGCAAAAGTGCCAGACGACAAAAACAAAGTCAAAAATGGTGATAGCATGATCAAATCCGATTTTGCCGCTAACTACGGTGCCTCAGGTCTTGCCGCTGTCAAAGCGCCTACCCCTGTTGCTACAGGAAACCGCCGACCAGCCGCGACAGCTGCTCCAGCCGAGCAAAAAGCCAACGCCATCCGCATCAAAGGCATTTGGCGCAAAAACGATAGCAATCACAATGTTGTCAATACGCTCGTCAAGGCTCTGCGCGAGAGCAATCCCGAGCACCTTCGCTTCGGCACCATTGGCAAAGACGGCAAGGAAACCCCACTGCCCGATAACGTGTTAGTGCCGCTCTTGCAATCCACCGCTGAATCGGAAGATGAATATGGCTGGCCCTTCGAAATCGTCATCCCCTTGGCACAACCTGTGTCTGTTCGCTAATTCCTAGCATCACTCAATCCAACTACCCATTTCTCTTCACATTATGACACCTAACGAAAAACGTTTCGTCAGTATCCTTGCAGGCATTACCGTTGTCTGCGTGGGCGGACTCTACTTCTACGCTAGCAAAGGAAGTTCACGCTTCGAAGAAGCAAAAACCAATTTTACGAGCGTTAGCGACGAAATAGGTCGCATGGAAGGCCTTCCGGTTTATCCAACCGAGAAAAACCTCGAGCAAAAAGAAGCAGAGCTTAAGACCTACTCGGCCAATGCCGAAGAGCTTGCTAAAAAGCTCCAAGCTCTCCGCCCTGCGAGCCTCGAAAATACCGATCCCCAAGCATTCACCGACTTGCTCGTGAAAACAGCGGATGCCTCGATCAAAGCTTACCAAACCGCAGGCTTAAGCGCGGAAGGTGATAATCCCTCGCTGCCCAAGGGTTTCTACCTTGGCTTTGAGGCCTACACCAGCACACCCGCACAAAAGGACTCCACGGGCATCATGACTTATCAACTCGGTGCGATCAGCGAACTGAATGCAGTACTCGCGGCATCTAAGCCGTCTGCGCTGTTGAATTTCCGCCGTGAAGCACTTCCCGAGGAGAAAAACGAGGCCTACAAGCCAACTCCTGGCGTCCCTTACCGTGCGATGCCGATCGAAGTTGCATTTGCCGGTCCAGAGAGTGCTCTTCGCGCATTCATTAACGGCATTCAGTCCTCCAAGCAGTATTATTTCGTCATCCGCAGCATGCGTGTGAGAAATGACAAGCAAGAGGGACCGAAGGCCTCCGATGCTCAATTTGAAGCGCCAGCCAAAGAAGGTGCTGATGCTGGCGCTCCAGGTGGTGGTATTTTCGATTCGGGCGCAGCATTTGTCTTGCCTGGTGAAAGCGCACCCGCTGCTCCTGCTGAGGCCGCCGCTGCCGCAGCGCCTGCGGCCGCTGAGCCAGAGAAAGCAGAAGACGCGCCTGCCGATAGCAGTCGCATTCTGCAACAAGTGCTCGGTCAAGAAGATGTCAACGCCTTCTTCCGCATCGATATCATTTTGTTTGACGGTGCTCCCGCCACCGCTGCTCCTAAGAAATAATTTCCATCCCAACCCAATCCACTTTTCATATGAAGAAAAATTCTGAAAAAGCCATCCTCGCCGTCTGCGCTATCGCGGGACTTGGACTCGCCTACATGGGCTACGCCAAGAGCAGTTCTGTAGAAACGGAGTTCGAGATCTCAATGCGCGGCAATGGAAAAAATGACGTCTCCATCCCAGGCTCTGACAAATTGGCCAAAACCCTCGAATCCGTCGCGAAACCGCTCTTGCTTGAGCAAGGCAAAGCTGGTGAACGTCCCGTCGATAACTTCGTCGGCGTCGCTCTGTTTGCCAAAAAGCCAGCTGGCGGAGATGCGGTAGCTGAGCCCGTCGACCCCGTTCTCGATGCTCCGATTCATCCTCCGATCGACAATCAGTGGTGGTTGACCTACAACATCGACCCAGGCTTTGGCGATTCGCCCTCGCGGGATGAAGACAAAGACGGTTTCTCCAATCTGGAGGAATTCCAAGCAAAGAGCGATCCATCCGATCCGAAGTCTTTCCCCGATCTCGTAGAAAAACTCGTTTACGCCAAGTATGAGTCCGTAGGATACTTCCTGTGGTTCACGAGTTCTCTCGGCGCGAATCGATATCAATTCAAGGTCGCTCCCCTCGATCCAGCCTTCGAGGCCGCCACGCCTCCTCAACAAGAAGCGTATCTCAATAGTGACCGCGTCAAATACACCCGCACCAGGGATTTCATCGCTGCCGATACAAATATCTTTGATGAAGGATTTGGCAAAGATCGCTTCAAACTAAAGAAAGTGGAAATTCGTAAGATGAAAAACGCAGCGACAAACTCCGAGGAAGACAAAGAATTTGCAACTATCGAGGATCTTGCGCCGAACAAAAAAGAAGAGTTTGAGATTCCTCGCTCGCCTCGTTCCAAAGAGCGTGCTGCTACGGTGCGTTATGATCGAACCGCAGTGCTATCGCTCGATGCCATCGGCGAAGAAGGCAAGGAATTTAAGGTTCAAGAAAACACCACTTTTGCTTTGCCTGAAGGCAAAGGAGAGAAAAAATATCTCCTCAAATCTGTTAGCTCCACCGCGATCGTTGTCGAATACAAAGACGCGCAAGGAAAAACCCAAACCCGCGAAATTAAGAAAAATTGACACTTTTTGTAAAATTCTCTTTCCAATTCTCATAAAATTAGCCAATAACAACTCCGACACACATGCAAAAAATACCAGCGCACAAAACTAGTCGCACTGCAGCAGCCTTGATGGCCGCAGCGGCCCTCATGCCCGTGATGACAGCTCACGCGGGCGAAGGCTCCTCCGGAACGTCAGGTCTCGCCCAGCGCGAAGCCATTCGCCGCCAAGAAGCCGTAGCGCAAGCCGACCAACTCCTCAACGAGGGTCGGACCGCATACGCAGCCAGCGAATACGAAAAAGCCGTTTCCAAATACAAAGCCGCTCTTGCCGTGCTTCCTCCAGCACCAGTGCTCGATGATCGCCGTGCTGTGCTCAAGCAGCATTTGGTAGATGGATCAGTAGCTCTCTCGGCAGAGTATCGCAAGGAAGGTAAATATACAGAAGCGCGTGCATTACTTGATAACGTGCTCTCTCCTGAGGTCGATCCTGGCAATGAGCTTGCCGCTCGTGAATTGGAGTATCTTAACGATCCGATCCGCACCAACCCTGCTCTGACCTTTGAGCACACTCAAAACGTAGACAACGTGCGACGCACTCTTTACATGGGCGAAGGTCATTACAATTTGGGTAAATTCGACGACGCCAAAAAAGAGTTTGAAAACGTTCTTCGCATCGACCCTTACAACAAAGCTGCTCGCCGTTGGTTGGAGCGTATCGCCGCTGCTAAGACTGATTACTATCGCTCGGCCTACGACCACACTCGTGCAGAACTGCTTATGGAAGTGGACCGTGCTTGGGAACTTGCCGTATCTCGCGATGCTCCAGAAGTCGACACTGAAAACGTCCTTGATCCTACGCTTACCTCAGGATCTGCTCTGATTGGCGAAAAACTTCGCACGATCATCATTCCCGTGATCGACTTTGAAGACACCTCGGTGGAAGAAGCAATCGACTTCCTGCGCTCACGTTCACGTGAACTCGACATCACCACGACCAATCCAGCGGAAAAAGGCATCAACTTCGTAATCCGTAAGCCACAAGCTGGTGCGGCTGCCGCTCCTGCTGCTGATGCAGCTGGTGGTCTCGATGCTGCTGCTGGCGGACTTGGTGCAGTTACTGACGTCGGTGCACTTCGCGTGAAGGAACTCCGCTTGACTAACGTGCCGATCGCTACAGCTCTGAAATACATCTGCGAAAGCACTCGTCTCAAGTATAAAACTGACGACTTCGCTGTAACTCTCGTGCCTGCTACCGAAGACGGTGAAGACATCGTTTCCCGCACCTTCCAAGTGCCACCTGACTTCCTCGATGCTTTGGGCAATGGCGGTGCTGCAACGGAAGAAGCTGCTGACCCATTTGCTTCCACAGCCGAAACGGGCGGTGGTGGTGGGCTCAGACCACGTGGCAATGTGCAAGACCTGCTCAAAGCCAAAGGTGTTCAATTCCCAGAGAAAGCTTCGGCAAACTTTATTGGTGCGAACAGCACTTTGGTGGTGAACAACACTCCTTCCAACTTGGACTTGATCGAGCAAATCGTTAAGGCGATGGAGATCGACACACCGAAGCAGATCAAGATCATGACGAAATTCGTCGAGATCAGCCAAGAAAACAACGAAGAATTGGGCTTTGACTGGATTCTGACTCCGTTCAGTGTTGGTGGTGGCCTCTACCCTGGTGGTGGTACCATTGGCAGCGGTTCTCCGCGCACCAATACCGACTTCCTCAATCCTGTTGACTACACCACCATTCCTGGCATCCCTGCGAATCCTGGTCAAAACGTGAGCAACATTGTTACTGGTAGCAATCGTTCTGGTTCACATGCCATCACTCGTGATAGCATTGATTCCATCCTGAACAATCCAAACCGCACTGCTCAGAACACAGCTGTTGCTCCTGGCATTCTTAGTCTTACTGGTCTGTTCACAGACGGTCAGGTGCAGATGATCATGCGTGGTCTTTCCCAGAAAAAAGGTGCTGACATTATGACAGCTCCTAGCATCATGGCGAAGTCCAGCCAGAAAGCCACGATTGAAATCATTCGTGAATTTATCTATCCAACCGAATACGAGCCCCCCGAACTGCCAAACAGCGTTGGTGCTACCGGTGGTGGTGGCGGTATTGCCGGTCTCGGTGGTGGAAGCGCAGGTATCTTCCCTGTAACTCCTGCGACTCCTACCGCATTCGAACCACGTAACACAGGTGTAACTCTGGAAATCGAGCCAACTCTCGGCAACAACG
>JBIIAI010000083.1:0-13059 GCA_044239965.1 Akkermansiaceae bacterium | reverse complement strand
GATGAGGAGGAGCGTGATTTTTTCTTAAAGACAATTGGTCCGGAATTGGCAACGGATGTGATTGGGGAGTTGCCGTGGACGCTGATTGAGGAGGCGTTGGAGCATTTCAAGCCGGCGCAGTTGCGGATCATTTTGGGCAATCTCTCGGACGATGACCGGGTGGATATTTTTCAGATTGTATCACCGGCGAATCAGCGACGTTTTTTTTCCCTGCTGGGGCCGCATGATGAGCAGCTGACGCGGAATCTTCTGAAGTATGAGGAGGATAGCGCGGGCGGTAGGATGACGACGTCGATCGGTCGGATCACGGCGGATATGACCGTGAAGCAGGCGATCACGGTGTTGCGCCGAGATCAGGATTCTGCGGAGACTTTGTCGCGGATTTTTGTGGTGGATGAGCAGGGGCGTTTGGTGGGCAAGGTGCGTTTGCGCGATCTGGCATTCCATCCGTGGGCGACCTTGATTCACGACATCATGGAGGATGCGGATGAGCGGGTTTTGGCGACGATGGACCAGGAGGCGGCGGCGCGGATGCTCTCAAAGTATGACTTGATCGTGCTGCCGGTGGTGGATGAGTTTGATCATTTGTTAGGCGTGATCACCTACGATGATGCGATGGAGATTTTGCAAGAGGAGTCCACGGAGGATATTGAAAAATTAGCGGCGATCGGTGGTGAGCAATCCGAGTTGAGCTATCTGAACACGAGCGTGCAGAGTCATTTCCGCAGGCGGGTGATTTGGCTGGTGGTGTTGGCGTTTGTGTCGATTTTTTCGGGTTATGTGATGTTTCGTTTCAGCGAGGTGCTGAATCAGGCCTTCGTGTTGAGTTTGTTTTTGCCGATGGTGGTGGCTGCGGGAGGGAACTCCGGTGGGCAGGCGGCGACGATGGTGATTCGAGCCATGTCGCTCGGCGAGGTGAGTCCGGGCACGGCGATGCGGATCGCGTGGAAGGAAATGCAGACAGGTTTGCTGCTCGGGGCGACGTTGGGTGTGGCGATGGGAGCGTTCATTTATTTTTTGTTGCCGATGTTGCAAGCGCAGACGGATGTGACGTATGCACGCCTAGCCTTGGCGGTGAGCGCCTCGTTGTTGATTCAGGTGTTTTCTTCGACCTTGTTAGGTGCTTTGTTGCCGATCGGAGCTAGGAGCATTCGCTTGGACCCGGCGGTGGTGTCGTCGCCTTCGTTGGCCTCGACGGTGGATGTCACAGGAATGTTAATTTACTTTTCGGCAGCCAAGTTTATCTTGTCCTTATAAGTTATGAGAGATTTGAAAGATGGGATTCGTGCGCATGTGCGCATTGACTGGAATGGCATGGTACATAAGCGATTTCGCGGCACGGATGCGGACAAGCGCTATGCGACGGAAGTGGCGGTGTTGAAGGTGCTTGGTGAACGGGAATGTCCGTATGTGCCGAAGTTGGTGGAGGAGCATCCGGAGGAATTGTATTTTGTGAGCACCAACTGCGGTAGTCCGGTGCCAGATTTGACTCCTGCGAAAGCGAAGGAATTGTTTGCGGAGTTGGAGCGTGACTATGGTGTGCGGCACGGTGATGCGGAGGCGAGGAATGTGACGTATTCGGCAAAGTTGGGGCGGTTTTGTTTGATTGACTTTGAGATTGCGGAGATTTTGCCGATGCCTGAGAAGGGCGATTGAGAATTGGAGAATCATTTTTTGCTAAAGATGAAATTTTGCTATTGCATTTTAATTGCATGTGCATAAAATCGGCGCATGTCACGTCATGCACTATTGTCTTTGTTGGTTCTTGCGAGTCCTGTCGCTGCGGAAGTTCATCATCATGATGAAAACTGCGAGCATGGGCATGAGAATGGAAAATCGGAAGGTGTGCGTTTTGCACCGCATGTGAGCGCGTCGATGGCGCTTGGTGGCAGCACGGGTGACGATCATTTTTTCGAGGAATCAGGGCATCACGATCCTCGCTCGGACGGGTGGAACATGCAGGCCTTGGAAGTGGGCGGTGCGGTGCATGTGGGGGATGATTTTTCGATGGTGGCGATTTACAATGAACAATGGGATCGCGATACGCAGTGGAATGGCCATTGGGAAGAGGCTTTCATCCAGTTCCGGATGACGCCGCGTATTTCGATCAAGACTGGCATCTACATGCCCGAAGTGGGATTGCAGAATCATTTGCATTTGCATGCTCGTTCTTTTGTGGAGAGCAACTTGATGAACACCAGGTTTTTGGGAGAAGATGGCTTGATCATGGAAGGATTTTCCTTGGGCTATGAATTCGGTTCTGATCAACAGCATGCGCTGACGATCGGAGTGGGCTCGGCGTATGAGTTTGCTCACGAGCACGAGCATGAGGAAGAAGAGGAGGAATCGTTGATTCATGCGCATGAGGGATTTGCGGTGCGCAACATTGTGCATGGTCGATTTGCCACGGAAATCGGTGGGGCGCAGTGGGGCGTATCTGGTATGCATGGCGAGAATCATTTTGGCCGCAACACCTATGTGGTGGGCGCTGATGTTTCGCGTGATGTGACCTTGGGTGGAAAAGACGCAAGCTTTTCTGCGGAGGTGAACTATCGCAAAGTCGAGGGCGTGGAAGAAGATTCCGGTGAGGATCACAACTTCCATGAGACTGCTGTGGCTTTGGCGATGGGCTATTCATTGACGGATGATCTGAGCTCGCATTCTCGTGCGGAGTGGATCTCGGGGAGCGATGCTGCGGGCTTGGATGAGCGCGTGCGATTGAGCACAAACGTGAGTTATCAGCATGAACTTCTTGAGCAACTCGATGGCATGGCGCGCTTGCAATACAATGCTGATTTCTTGCCTGGTGGTGAGTCTGAGAGCACGGTGTGGTTGCAGTATGTGATTGAATTTGGTGCGGGTCACTGAGTGGATTTTTTGCATATGATTCCGCCGGATGGAGATTGTTTCTTCATCCGGCGTTTTTGATTCTGAATGATGGCGAGTCGTGAAGAGGGGGTGGGTTTGCCTGCCTAATTTGACGATTCCGGTTGAATTTGCAGCCGCGATTGTTTACGATTGTCGGCGATGAGTAATAATCCGCATCAGATCGAGGGCGTGAAATCGCGCCAACCGCAAGCGAAGCCGCCGTGGGGGTGGATTACCTTGATTGTGGCGATGTTGCTGGGCACTGCGGTACTTTTTTCGCCATTGGCGGGAAAAATCAAGTCGGCATTGCTGAGCTTGCGAGCTAGCGGAAATATGAGCACGCAGGATGAAGCGGACTTGGAACGTCAGGTGGAAGATCGGTTGCGGGTGGAGATGGAAGAGGAACTTGCAAAGAAAATGCGCGAGTATAAGGCGAGCAAAGCCAAGCAAGCAAATCCAGAAACAGTCACGCCGCGTGTGGATACCTCGGCGAGTAGCACGGGAGGCAATGTGAAAATGCTAGCCAACGGGATTCCCTTTGAAGCGAAGGTCGTTGTGGAATCGGGAGTGGAGGCCTCGAAAGAGCGGATCGCCGCCGAGAGTTACAAGGCTGAGTATCAATTGCGGGTGAAAATTCCACGTGCTGCTAGCACGGTGGTTGAGCTGAATCAGGCGACGCCGGGATTGGAAAAAATCTTACCCAAGTTGCCGCAATTGTTAGAAAAATCGGAAGTTTCGCCTCATTTTGCGAAGCTGTATGAGAATAAAATTGCGCGCATCAAGCAGGATGCCACACAGTTGAATGAATTGCTGAGCAAGCACAACTTTTATGATGTGGAGACGATCTTGCACTTGCGTGATCCGCAAACATCACGACGAGTCTTTTTGCTGCAATCCGAGATGGATGTGGTGTCTGATGGCTCGGACGGAGATCGGCTTGCCACGATGCCTGCTAGCATTGTGGAGTCTGCAAATTACCAGCCCTTCACAAGCTATGGTTGGAAAAAACAAACTACTACAGCGAATCCGATGGTGGCAGGGTGGGAAAAGCGCATTGGCAATGCAAATGTTGAGCTAGCAGATCCGGCAACAAGTGCGGCGCGCAAAGCCTGGTTGCGTGATCGGATTAAGTACCTGCAAACGGGCATTGCCGACATGAAAGCGCGGAGTTTTTTGGTGGCGGAGTATGATCCCTTTATCGTGATACCGGTTCATCTGCTTACGGCGACGAATGATAACTATGCGCCACGTGTGGGTGACTACGCGGTGGTGATTTTCGATCAAGAATTGTATCCTTGCATCGTGGGTGATGGCGGGCCGACGTTCAAAGCGGGCGAGGCTTCGCTGCGCATGGCAAAACAACTCAATCCACGGGCTACGCCCTACAGTCGTCCGGTGTCTGATTTGAAGGTTACTTATTTGGTTTTTCCGAATAGTAGAGACGCTGAGCGCGGCCCGCCTGATTATGAAAAATGGCGCAAGCGGTGTGGAGAATTGTTGAAAGAAATTGGAGGACTGGGTGCGGGCTATGATCTGCACGTGTGGGAAAATACATTTCCGAAGCCGTGAAACCAGCATGGATCATCGGGTTTTCTGGTCACAGAAACCTACGGCAGCCTGACTTGGTGCGAGCTGGGATTCAAGTGGCGATCTCTCGTTGTAAGCAGCGGGTAGAACAAGGTGGCGGTCAACTGCACCTCTATGTAAGCGCAGCGTATGGAGCGGATTTGTTAGCCATCAGTGTAGCGGAGGAGTTGGGCTTGCCAGTGCATTTGGTGCTGCCAAAGCCAGTGGTTTTTCTCGACGATGGTACGGTTTCTCGCGTCGAGGGATTTGCTTCTGATTTTACCGACGCCGCGGGTGAGTTTCTGCCTGAAGAGTGGGAAAAAGCGCACGCGTTTATCCGCAAGGCGGATCGTGGTGAACAGGGGTGGACTTATCGCTTGGTGAGTGGCTCGCAGGTAGAGCCTGAGTGCTACTATGATGCGGGTGTGCAGGTGATGGAAGCCGCAGATTGTTTTCTTGCCGTTTGGGATGGCGAGGCCGCGAGAGGATTGGGCGGGACGGCGGAAATGGTCGAGCAGGCGAGGGCGGTATCGATGCCCTTGCAGATAGTTGATCCTAGCACGGGCCATTTAACTGAGGAAGGCTTCGCGACATTTTCCGTGGAAAAAGATGAGGGTCATCAATTGATGCAAGCATTACCGCTCAAGATCCACGGTAGCACGAAGGAGCAATTTCACTACCTTGATGAGCTCGCGAATGTGCACTCGCAAGCCTTTCGCAATACGATGGTGAAAGGCATCTGGATCAATGCTGGCGCGACGATCACAGCGGCCGTGGCGGCTTTGTTGCAGGGGGCCTCATTAGCTGCTGCGCAATGGATTGCGGCCTTGGCTCTAGCAGAATGGGTTTTGGTGGTGATCGCATGGTTGCGGATTAAGCGCATGTCGCGCGGGCAAACGCACGCGAACTGGGTGCGTTCGCGTTTTGCGGTGGAACTGATGCGGTCGATGTTTGGCTCTCATCGTTTGTTAGATCCGCTTCATCCGCCAGTGGCTCGGCACAAAGTCGAGTGGCAGCGCTTTGCGATTACGGCAGGTTTGCAATTGGCTACGGAGCAAATCGACAAACGCACTTGGCAAGAAGAGCGAGATGTTTATGTAGCGATGCGTTTGGACGATCCGCAGACGGGGCAGATTCCTCATTTTTTGGCAAAGCAAAAAGAAGCGGCTCCGGTGTTTGATCGTTTAACCAAGCTGCACAAGGGAGTGTCCTACGCCGCGGTGGTGTTCGTCTTCGGTGCCTTTCTCTACAAAGGTACCCATGCGATGCTCGGGACTTTTTATCAATCTGGACTGACGCCGACACCGGGTTTGCAGACGATCGCAGTGGTGGTGTTTTTTCGATTTTTCCCCATTGCTCTGCCATTGATTGCAGGCATCTCTTTAGCCTTGCGCAATGCGAAAGATAGCGGCCGTAGAAAAATTCGATACCTTGAGCTATCGATCCGATTGACGAAAGCACGGGAGCAATTGCTGCGACTCAAGACTGAGTCATCGTGTCGCCGCTGCGTAGGCATCATTGAGGAAGTGCTACTGGATGAATTGATCGAGTGGCATCTTTCTGAGCGAAAAAATTCTACAAAATAGCATCATCTTCCGCAGCAGCGATCAACTCAGCGGCACTAGTTGTCCCCGTATCGCGGCGCTCGACTTCGATTTCGCCAAGGATGGTATTTTGGCGGATCACGAACTGATTGAGCTTCATCAATTCGAGAACGGCTAGGAATGTGACGATCACCTCAGCCTTGGTGGTTGCTTGCTCGAAGAGGTTTTCGAAACGGATGGATTGCCCAGGGCGGAAGCGTGTGATCAGTAATTCGATCTTATCGGCTACGGTGTAGCGATCATCGATGATCGAACCAAAATCATGAGTGACCTCGAATCGTTTGAGAACGTTTTGAAAGGAGCGGATCAAGTCAAAGATTGAAACCTCAGCCAGTGTTGGTGGTGTTTCGTCTTTGATTTTTTCTGCTTGGTAGGCAAAAGCTCCATCCATTTCAACCTCACGTTTGAGTAAGAATGATGCGGCATCTTTGAATTTCTTGTATTCGATCAACTGGCGAATCAGATCCCAGCGTGGATCATCTTCTTCGCTGTCTTCTTCAGGTGGTTGCTCAGATTTTGGCAAAAGTGTGCGGCTTTTGATGTACATCAGATTGGCCGCCATGAGCACGAATTCGGCAGCGATGTCGATGTTGAGCATCTTGAATGTATTGATGTAGAGAAGATACTGTTTGGTGATTTTCTCCATCGATACTTCATGGATATCGACCTCTTCTTTCTTGATGAGATAAAGCAAAAGATCGAGAGGTCCTTCGAAAATTTCCAATTTCACCTTGTAATCATGATCGTCCACGCAGGTGGTGTAGTCGAGTATGGTCGAGTGGGCGAGGCAATTTTTCACAGAAGAGATTTTACTCTCGCATTTTCCCAATGGATGATGTTCCATCCTCTTGCTGCACTAACCTTAACCATGGATTCTGAATCAACCAATGTTTTTAATGACCGCTTGGCCCAATGGGTCGCCAAGCAGGGTTTTTGGTTTCAGATGCGTTACTCGATGGCGGGTGGTGGTTCGTCCGTGTTGATGTATCACGTGTTGCGCTTGCTTCTCAAGCTGCTGATATTTGTTGTCGTTCTGGGAGCCATCGCATTGTTGTTCCTACTCAAACGCACTGATCAAGCGTCTTTCAAAACGAATTTGCGCAATGAAATTGTGGCAGGTCTGGATGCTGAGTGGGGGGTGATGAGAAGTTTCAGTCGCAGTCAAAATCGAGCGATGATTCGGCATTTGCTCATCAATGGTGGTAGTGATAGCTATTTAGAAAGCATGGAGGCCACGGGTATACGTTTTCGCATGGGCCTGTTGGATGGATTCAACGGTCGTTGGAAGCCCAATGCCATCACGGTGGAAAGGATGTCATTCAATGTCAAAGCGGGTGCAGAAACTCCTGAAGAGGCTGCCAAGTTGGCGAGTTCGCTGACGAAGAGTTTTGAAAAGGCGCAATTCCAGAATTTGGAATCATCGCAGACACGGATCACTTGGGGGTATTCCGAGCGCACGAAGGGCAGCATTTCGGGGAGTAAAATGCTAGCCATGCGCGAGGGGAAAGGCTGGCGCTTGCAATTTACGGGCGGGATGTTTGAGCAAAACTGGCTTCGCAATCTGCAGATCAAAGAATTGGTTTTAATCTGCAACGATCAAGGATTGGTAGTGGAGAAGGGCGAGTTCGAAGTGAAAATGCAGACCGCAATGGTCGACGGGAAATTGGGCAAAGTTTCTCTGCGGCAGGTGAAAATTGCGGGTGGCCCGCGACCTGAGTTCTCGGGAATGGTGATCCTCGAAAACGTACCTTTGGAGCCATTTTTGCAGGAAAGCTATCATTCGTATCTCGATGGTCGAGTTTCGGGTGAGCTGAAGATTTTTGGCTCAACCAATACTCCAGACGGTGTCTCCCTCTCAGGGCGGATCTCCCTGAGCGAAGGGGATTCTCTCACCTTGCGCAGCCGCCTGCCCTTGCTCAATAGCTTGGCTATTTTGAGTCCCTCTGGTAGTTTCCGCAAAGTTGCCTTCCATGATGGTTCCTTCAACCTGAAAACCACGGGTGGTGTGCTTTCCATTTCTGATATTGCGCTTGTCGCTCCTGAGCAAATGACAATCAAAGGAGGATTCAGCGTGCGTCCTCTTGAAGATCAAGAAATCATGGAAATGATCAAAAAAGGTTTGATCGCAGAGGAACTCGCGGAAGTTACGGGAGTAAAATCGGCAAGTTCCAAAGCTCGTGAAGATGAGCTAACTTTGAAGAAGGCAGCTGAGCTGGCGCGGCAAAATTCCAATAAGGCCGTGGGCTTCGCCGATGATTCGCTGGATCTCGGCACTCCTTTCCAAGCAGAATCGATTCAACAGCAAGCTCAAGCGCGTGCGGCACAGAAAATGGCCGCCACTGCCGTTTACGAAGGTGCCTTGCAGTTGACACTCCCATTGAAAGCATTTCCATCCAATGTTCCGTTTTTGGAGCGGTTCAGCAAGACTCCTAACGGCGAAAACATTCTCATGGATGTTCCTTTGCGTGGCAGCATGATGGAAATCACTGTCAATCAAGCTGAGGAATTACTCAGTTTGGATCGCAAAGCCCCTGCTTCACCGCAGTAATCAAGCTGATGTCACCATGCCGAGGCTTTGGTAGATCTGGCGGGTGGCACTGCTCTTGTTGAGAGTATAGAAATGCAATCCGTCCACGCCTCCATCGAGCAGCTCGTTGCATTGTTGCGCCGCATAGTGAATGCCTACATGCTCGACGGCTTGCGGATCTTGCGCACGGGAAAGTGCACGCAAAAGTTTCGCCGGATAGCGTGACCCGGCCGCTAACTCTGCCATGCGCTTCATGGATGAAAGAGATGTGACCGGCATGATGCCGGCAATGATTGGAATGTTGATGCCTTCCAGTGCGCAGCGGTCGCGGAAGTCAAAAAAATCATGGTTGTCGAAAAACAATTGCGTGCAGATGTAATCAGCTCCCTCAGCGCACTTCGCTTTGAGGTGATCCATTTCATCGAGTCGATTGGGCGTTGTGGGGTGACCTTCGGGAAAGCCTGCCACACCAATGCCGAAGCCACCAAGTGGATGGCGGCCGGATTCATTGAACTCGCGAATAAAACGCACGAGATCGCTGGCGTAGCGGAAATCACCCTTTGACCAATCGTAGTCATGTTGATTTTTGGGTGGATCGCCGCGGAGCGCAAGGATGTTGCAAACGCCGAGTGCGGCGTAGCGAAGAAGCAGTTGCTCGACCTCTGCTTTGCTATGTCCGACACAGGTGAGGTGAGGAATCGGTGGAATCCCCGTGGTTTCCTTGATGCGGGCTACGAGTTGGTGCGTAAGTTCACGAGTCCCACCACCAGCGCCGTAGGTGATCGAAACAAATGACGGTGCCAATGGCTCTAGATCACGAATCGTTTGATACAGCTCTTCCGCGCTCGCCTCAGTGCGTGCTGGGAAGAATTCGAAAGAAAACGATGGCTTGCTCAGCCGTAAAATATCGCGTATATGCATGGGCGACGAGAATTTGGCACAGAATCACCGCCGAAGAAAGCTGCAATTTTGTCAAACTGCGCAACTTTTTTCTGCTGACGTTGTTTTTTCCCGTGAATTACCGTTCCAGCATTATGAAATATTCCATCGCTCTGCTATCCCTGATCTCCCTTGTAGCAGCTCAGGCCCAATCTCCTACACCTCAGTCGCAAACGGGGCCGGGAAAAAATCGCCCGCCTGCGGGTGGTGATAAAATGCGCGTCCTGGAGTTTTGGCGCAAAGTCGATGCCAATCAGGATCAAAAGATCGCGATGGAGGAATTCCGCCAATTGCAACGGATTTCCCAGCTGCCTGCTGATAAGCAGGAAAAACTTTTTGGCCATCTCGATAAGGACAAAAATGGCTCGCTCGATGGTGCCGAATTGCGTCCACAAAACGGTGGTCCTGGCAGCCCGGGGGCAGGCGGAACCACTCCGGGTAATCCAGGTGGCCCACAGGATGGTCGTAAACGGGCATTTCCACGCATCGCCGAGCTTGATACCAATGGTGACAAAAAAATCAGCCTCGATGAGTTCGTCGCCAGCCCGATGATTGCCAAATTGCCCGAAGAGCGGCAGAAGAAAATTTTCGGCAACATGGATCGTAATGGAGATGGTTCACTCAGCCCCGAAGATGGCCCACCACCCGGTGCCAACCGCCGCCCCGATGGCTCGGGCCCTCCCGATGGTTCAAAACGGCCCAATGGTCCAGACGCGAACAAAAAACGTCCAGGCGCGCCTCAGGCTCCAAACGGTCAAGCTGGTCTCGAACCCCGTGGTTTTCCCGCGATGGACATGAACAAGGACAGCTTTGTCGATTTTTCTGAATTTCAAAAATCACCGATGGGGCAGGGGAAAACCGAAGATGCTCAGGAAGATCTATTTGAGGTGATCGATGCCAACGATGACTTGAAATTCGATCACGACGAGTTGAAAAAGTACTGGGAAATGCATAAAAATGCCCCCAAGCCCGCAGCGCCCAAACCTGATCGTCCGAAAAAAGGTCCTGCACCAAAGGGTGAAGCCGACGAGATGAATCCTGCCGATGCCGATGAGATGATGATGGAAGGAGCTTAAGACGTAGTCTTTACTGATCTGTTTCATTTTCTACTACAAAAGTCTTGCTTTTCTTCTTTGTACCGTAGGAGCATGCCGCATGCGTTCTTGGTTATCGATTGTCATTTTGGGCGGAATTTTTTCTGCTGCTGCTCCCGCTCAGGACCTTTCCTTCGTGCCTCTGCCAGCATCGATCCAGCAAAAAGATGGTCGTTTTGTCCTGAAAGATGGCATGGGCATTTCGGCTGCCACAGCATTAAAATCGGAGGCGAATTGGCTTTCCACGCGGCTCACAGCGGGCTCTGGAATGAAGTTCCCCGTGCAGGCCAGTGGCGGTGCGATCCGTTTGTTGATCGATGCCTCGTTGCCACCAGAAGGCTATGAATTGGAAATCGCGCCCGCTGAGGTGACGATCCGTGGCGGCTCGAATGCGGGTGTTTTTTACGGGGCCGTCACGTTTTTGCAGGCCTTGCCACCGGCGGTTTTTGGTCGGGAAGTGCAAGCGCAAGCGGATTGGTCGGCACCCGCTTTGCTGATTAAAGATGCGCCGCTTTGCACGTGGCGCGGACTGCATTTGGATAGCTCACGGCATTTTCAGCCAAAGGATTTTTTGCTGAAATTTCTCGATGCGATGGCGGCGCAAAAGTTGAATCGGCTGCACTGGCATCTTGTCGATAGCGAGGCGTGGCGTTTGGAAATTCGCAAGTACCCCAAGCTCACGCAGGTGCATCGCGACTTTCCTGCCTATTATCCCGAGGAAATTCCGACCAATCCCACGTTTCGAGCCAAGTATCGCTATGGGCATTTTCATGGCGGCGGTCATTACAGCCAAGCGGATGTTCGTGAAATCGTTGCCTACGCGCAAAAGCTTCACATCACCATCGTGCCGGAGATCGAATTCCCAGGTCACGCGATGGCGGCGCTCACGGCCTATCCAGAGCTAGGAACGACGGGCAAAGTCCCGGTGGTGCGTTCCAATATTACACCTGATCTTTTTGGTGTTCACCCTCGAGCGATGACTTTCCTGAAGGATGTGCTGGATGAAACGATGGAACTTTTTCCGAGTCCGTGGATTCATTTTGGCGGTGATGAGGCTCCGAAGGGTCAGTGGAAAAATGATGCCTACACGCAAAAGCGCATCGATGAACTCGGACTGCGCATCAACGATCCAGAGCACCCCAATGCCTCGGAAGACGCCATGCAGGCCTGGATGTTCAATGAACTGGCGGCCCACATCGCCAAGAAAAAGCGTCGTGCCGTCGGCTGGGAGGAGATCATGCATGGAAAAAATCTCGATCGCCTCGCCAAAGGTGCGGTGATCATGCCATGGCTCAGTGCCGCGAATGGTGCTGTGGCTGCAAATGCGGGTTACGGTGTGGTCCACACCTCCGTCGGTCCTTTTTATCTCGATTCCTATCAAGTCAAATCACCCAATGAACCTTCTGCGCTCTATGGCGGTCCGTTCACCTTGGAGCAAATTCATCGCTTCCAGCTCTTTCCTGCCAATTTGACGGAAAGCGGTCGATCCAACATTCTCGGGGCACAATGCCAACTTTGGACCGAACTCATGCCGCGCACGGATGATGTGGAATACCAAGCTTATCCACGTGCATGCGCGCTGGCCGAGCTGACTTGGACGGCACCTGAACGTCGTGCCGACACTGATGAATTCTTGGCGCGCCTCGTCGGTCATGGCGCTCGTCTCACGGCTCTTGGATTAAATCACCGCCGTGTGAGCCCCAAGGCATCGCTGCAATGGAGTCCCGAATTTCTCAGTTCTGGAGCCGCTTGGGAGCTTACAGTTGCAGTAACGGCCACTGCCGAGAAGCCTGTTGTGGTCTTGAATTTTCAGTATCGCGAAGGCGCTCATGGACTCGACATCCAAGGAGTCGAGTTTCTAGAAAATGGCCAAGTCGTAGCCAGCGACAAACATGAAGGCTTTACCGGCGGTCAGCCGCGTGCCAATCAGTATCGCATGAAAGTGCCAGCTGCGCATTTTGGTAAAAACCTCACCTTGCGCATTTTGGCCAAGGGATCAGGAGGAAATGACAGCCGCGGGGAAGTATCAGTCAGCACGGCGGCGGAATGAGAAACGCATTCGGGATGCCTTCGTCCAGAGTTGCCAAGGTTGCGTTGTGAGAAATCGCGAGCTTGTGGAGATGACCATCGGCGATTTGGCGAACGCCTTTCACCCAAGTGGGCAATTCTGTTGCGCTGTTTTGATCAGGAAATTGAATCACCTTCAGGGTCGAGCATTTGCGAAGTCGCTGCAAAGTTTTGAGCGAACTCGAAATGGGAACGCGATACTGGGGAGCTTGCACGAGCACACGCACGAAACTCAATTCGGTAATCGAGCAGGTGGCGAGGGTATCGTGGTTTGACAAAGTGGCGAGCCAACTGGATACACGATGATGATGCTCATGCGTCGTGACCAGTGCGGCAATCAGCGCATTGACATCGAGTAAGTAGATCATGGGAAATCGGCGAGCAGTTCTTTTAC
>JBIIAI010000336.1:0-3951 GCA_044239965.1 Akkermansiaceae bacterium | reverse complement strand
GAGTGGCAGGGATTAAAATGCAACTCCAGCCAACTTTTTTAATTCCTCAAAATATCCCTATGGGATGGCTGTGAATCTTTTTATATTGTCGAAGAAAGCGGTATGCTACATTACATCCCACATACACGATTCGTTGAAATCTAACGGAAATTATTCTCCAGTTTTCTGCTTCTACTTGTGAACAGGCGGCGACCATGCGGCAGGCAGTGGTTGCGAAACGGTGAGTGCTGCTTTGTCGCCCTCAGAGTCCATAGCAGCTTGCAATTGCTTGATCATGGCGGTGACGCGCTGCTGTTGTTTTGGCTCTGCGGAAAGGTCCTTCATTTCATTAGGGTCCGTGGAGAGATCAAACAACTGTGTCTTGTCGATTTTGGGATAGCGAATCAACTTGTATGAGCCACTGCGGATACTGCGTTGCAAATCGCGGTATGCGAAAAATAACTCGTCCCGTCCCGCAGTCTTGCCTTCGGTAATAAGCGAGGTAAACTCCTTTCCTTGGCTTGTTTCTGGCGCTTTTACTTGGCAGAGTTTGCCCAAGGTGGGGAGCAAGTCATATGTGTAAATGAAGGCATCGCTGCGTTTATCTTTTGGAATTCCTGGGCCGGTGATGATGAGCGGCACTCGCAGCGAATGTTCATAGAGATTTTGTTTGCCGATCAGTCCATGCGATCCGCGTGCTACACCTGAATCGGCGAGGTAGATGATGTAGGTATTTTCCGCATGTGGCGATTTTTCAACCGCATCGAGAATCCGGCCCACTTGCGAATCGAGATGTGAAATGTAGCGATAGTATTCTGCGGTCATCCGTGCGATCTCGTTAGGCTTGCGAGGCCAAGGCAAAAGCTCTTCGTCACGCACGCGCATTTCGCCATTGTTGAAGGGATGCATCGGGAGGAAATTCTCGGGAATCGGCATGGTGGCGGGATCGTAGTTGATCGGAAAATCATCGGGCACAATATGCGGATCGTGAGGCGCATCAAAGGGTACATAGCAAAAAAACGGTTGGTCTTTTTGTTGTTGGATAAATTGAATGGCCTCGTCGGCAAATACTTCGCAGGCATGTTTGGGCGCCAGTTTTGCAGGCTGCATGCGGCCGTTTTTCCAGTCGCTTAGCATTGCGTTCATGGGATTGGTCATGCCTCCCGTAAACACCTTACGGGCTTGTTGAAACGATTTACTGACGGACTTCGGACCATTGTGCCACTTGCCACTGACGAATGTTTTGTAACCCGCATTACAAAATGCCGCGGGCCAAGTCGGGTGTTCTAACAATTTTTCGTCAATGTGAAATAGTGATCGCGCCGAGAGCAGCATCGCACGCGAGGGTACACAGGTAGCACCATGCATGCCACCTTGCATGTATGCCTGTTTGAAAGTAAGTCCCTTTCGCACCATGCGATCGAGGGAAGGCGTTTTGATCACCGGATTGCCCAAGGCAGCAATGGTGTCTGCACGTTGATCATCAGCAAAGAGTAAAACTACATTGGGTTGCTCCACTGCTCGAGCGGGGCTGAAGAGAGCAAGAGCTACGATCAGAAGTCGATATTTCATGAACAAAACACTAGGTCCTGCGGTCGCTCTGGCAAGGGAAATCATCCTAAAAAAATGTTAACACTTTTTTAGCTCCTTGGCTCAGGCATGATATGTTTTGGTCTGGTTGACAGCGTATTGCTGGATTTTTTAACCATTCAGGTGTAGCATGACTCCCGCAGGCGGGGCAGGGCGCAGTTTGTTTATAATCTAACATGATTGCAGCGCTTTCGTCGCCGCGGGTGAATGTTGGTCATCAGAAGCGGGGGGTAAAACATCGTCAGCGGCATCTAAAGTGCCAATCCTCGCCGTAAACGAAAGGTAATGAGTCGCTCGATCACCTTGTTAGGAAACTCGTATGTTGATTTGCCGAATGATTTTCGCGGCAGTTGTCGAGAATCGCCTCCATTAGGACAAGTATTTGATGATTGCCTCCACCTTACTGCGGACATGCAGCTTGAAGCAGATGCGCTTCACATAGGTGCGGACTGTTGGTATGGTGAGATCAAGGCGATCAGCGACTTCCTTATAGATGTATCCTGAGGCCAAGAGCTTGAGGACCTCGGTTTCCCGTGGGGAAAGGGTTTCCCGTTCGTCCTGTGCGTCTTTCTCTTCTCGGAAGTACATCGCCATTTTCCGTGCAATGGGGCCGGAGAACGGAGACTCGCCTGCGAACACATCGCGGATCGCCGCAAGGATATCGTTGGAATTACTCGATTTGATGAGATAGCCGCTAGCACCCTCTTTCAACGCCCGGAAGATGTTGTCCTCTTCCTCGTAGGCCGTGAGCATTACCACTTCGAGTTTGGGTAGCCGTTTCTTCAGCCCGCGAATACAGTCAATGCCGGACTTGCCTGGTAAATTGATATCCATCAGCACAACGTCGGGATAGAGTGAGGGAATCTTTTTCTCGGCTTCTTCGGCGGAGGAAACCGCGCCAAGCAGGGTGATGTCCCCCGCAGCCTTGATGATTTCGATCAGGTGCTTCTGCAGCCGGAGGTCGTCTTCGACGATGACGACGGTTTTCTTCTTTGTGATCATTTGATTTCTGATTTGATTATCATGTTATAGGAGCGGTAAGAACAATGCGCAGTCCGCCTTCCACAAGGTGCTCAAAACCGCAATTGCCGCCTATGGATTTCATGCGACTACTGAGGCTATCGAGTCCGAGGCCGGTTCCTCGGGATTTTTCGGAAATACCGATGCCATTGTCTGTGATTCTAATCACTAGATTGGTCTTGTCTCGTTCGATTTTCATTTCCAGCTCGGTGGCTTGGGAATGTTTCAGCACGTTATTAACGCACTCTTTGACTGCCAGACTTATATTGTGCCGGAATTCGTAACGGATGGATTGATACTCTGTGATGAACACAGCGTCCACTCGGCATCTGATTTTTTTCAATCGGCATAGTTCGTTGACGAGGCGATATAGAAAATCGACAAGCGATTCTAAGTCGTCATTGTTTGGATTTAGCATCCAGACGGATTCTGAAAGGGCGCCGATCAGGTCGCGCGACATGGAGGAGATTTGTTTGAAGGCCTTGCTCGATTCCTCATGGCGGATAATGTTGTCTGCATGGGAGGCAACGAGCGAGATGTGGGAAACGCGCGTGCCAATATCGTCATGCAGATCCAGTGCGATGCGCCTCCGCTCCTCGGAAATCATCCGCTCATTCTTGAGGTGAAGGCGAATTTTCCGACGTATCAGATAACGACCGATTAGCATCGAAATCAATGCGAAGACAAAAGATGTACTTCCCCAGAACCAGAAGCTCTTCCAGAAAACCCTTGGGACGATTAAAGAAATGGCGGTTCCCGATTGCAGGGGTTCTCCTGTCAACGTAAGATCTTCCACCACGAATCGGTATTTTCCAGGAGGGAGGCGTTCGTAGATCGCCGTGAAATTGCCACCCACACCCGTGCTGTAGGCTTCTTTCCAACTAATTTCCAAATTTTCCCTTCCAGCGATGTTTTCAGGGAGTTGGAATCGGGTCACCCAGTGGGCATGGGCGTTGATGTTGTCATCTACGATTTGGAGGATCGGAGATGAATCCTTCTGATCAGCGGGTAGGAGTTTACTTGCCATCGAAGGATAGACGCCGGACTTTATCCACTCCGCCTTTCGTACTTTCGGTAAACTTTTGTCGGAAATCAGGACTCTTGAGGTGGCCCCAGATTTTCCAATCAAGGAGACACTCATATCTTTGATCGCATAGATCCCGACGAGCGAGGCGGGGCCAGCGGTGGTCATAGTGAGAGACATAGACACCGCCTCAGGTGGCACGGTTACCTCTTCCTCGCGCGGTGTAAAATCGGAATCCTTAATCGTATTTTTCCAGCCCGGGCTCCGCCCGCTGACGGGGAAAGGGTTTATTTGGATCTGGTCACCCTTCTGGTTGAAAAACACCACGCGTAGGTAAA
>JBIIAI010000240.1:0-3997 GCA_044239965.1 Akkermansiaceae bacterium | reverse complement strand
GGATCGAGTGTGACGGAGCATTCGCGAGGCATGCGAGGCGTTCGGGGATCTCAACGGAGCCTTTCCCGAGCTCGGCTTCCATGACGTCGAGGAACTTGGACGGGTGTGCGGTCTCGAGAACAATTGTCGCGTTGCCTGGGTTCTGTGCACTCCATTTTTTGGCGGCAAGCCAGCCGACGGCTCCGTGTGGATCGATCGCATACTGGTGAAGAGCTTGCACCGTGCGGATCGCTGCGCGGGTGGTGTCGTCGTCAAACGAAAAGCCGGCGATTTTTTCGCTCATGCGCTGCCAGTCGCCATCGAAGAGAGCGAGCATGCGCACGAAGTTTGATGGCGCACCGACATCCATTGCATTCGAGATGGTCGCGACGCTGGGTCGTGCTTGGTAGTTTCCTGATTTCAGGTATGCGGGCACAACGTCGTTGCGATTCGTGGCTGCGATGAATTTTTTCACGGGCAGGCCGAGTTTTGTGGCTAGAAGACCAGCGGTGAGATTGCCGAAATTTCCTGAAGGAATCACAAACACGGGCTCGACACCTTCGGGTAGCTCTCTGCTACTATGGAAGTAGTAGAAACTCTGTGGCACCAGGCGTGAAAGATTGATTGAGTTTGCCGATGTGAGATTGAGTCGGGCGGACAGCTCTTGATTGAGGAAAGCAGCTTTGACGAGGCGTTGGCAGTCATCGAAGCTACCTTCAATTTCCAATGCCGTGATATTTCCGCCGAGAGCGGTGAGTTGCTTTTCTTGGAGCGGCGAAACTTTTCCTTTCGGGAAAAGGATGATCACGCGGGTGCCGGGGACATTGTGAAATGCAGAAGCCACGGCACCTCCGGTATCACCGGAGGTGGCGACGAGGACGGTCAGTTCACGGTCATCGCCGCGGGTGAGGTAGGCCATCAAGCGGGCCATGAAACGAGCGCCGAAGTCCTTGAACGCGAGTGTGGGGCCATGGAAAAGTTCGAGCACAAATTGGCCGGGGCCAAGTTGGATCAGCGGGGCATCAAAGGTTATTGTGCCGTGAACAATTTCGCGCAAATCATCGGCGGGAACATCTTCTCCAAAAAATGCGGAGGCTACGTGAAAGCCGATTTCCTCGAAGCTGTAGTCGCGCCAGTTTTTCCAAAACTCTGCAGGAAGTGGGCGGATTTCCTGCGGCATGTAGAGGCCATTATCCGCCGGGAGTGAGCGCAGGATGGCTTCCTTGAGCGGAACGAGTGCGTTGGGGTTGTTGGTGGAATGGTAGAGCACGGCGTCTCACTTGTTGATTTTTTCTTGGACCACGTGCACGCCTTTTGGGTTGATGCGTGAGACGTGAATTTGGTTGGAGAGGGGCACAGCCGAGAATACCTTGGAGATGGCCTCGCCGACTTTGCGTGCGGTTTCCTCACCTTCGCAGAGAGCGAAAACGGATGGGCCGGCACCAGAGATCGAAAAGCCGAGGGCACCAGCGGATAGCGCGGCGCGTTTGGCTTTGTAGAACTCAGGGATCAGTTTTTGACGACGAGGCTCGGCGATGACATCGTGGATCGAGCGCGAAATCAAACCGTAGTCTTCTTGAATCAAGCCGCAGAGGAGGCCGCCTAGGTTGCCGATTTGTTGGGTGGCATTGTTAAGGGGGATGTCTTTGGGCAAAATTTCGCGGGCGACCTTGGTAAGGATCTCGATGTCTGGATGCACGACGGCGGCCCAAAGGTTTTGCGGTACGGGAATTTGTGCGATGTCGAGTTCTTCGTTCGAGCGGATGAAAACGATTCCACCGAGCAGGCAGGGCGCTACGTTGTCGGCATGCCATGCGCCATCGGCACTGGCTTCACCGGCCATGGCGAAGGGCAAAAGTTGTTTTTTGGTGAGCGGTTCACCGATCAGTCGATTGACGGCATAGACGCCAGCTACCGCGGAAGCGGCGGATGAGCCAAGACCGGAACCGAATGGCATTTTTTTGTGAATTTCCATTTCGATGCCACGATCGAGCATGCCAAGGTGACGAAGAAAATCCAAGGCTGCGACGCCCGCGGTGTTTTTCTCGGGGTCCTTCGGCAGCTTGCCGTCATCACCAGTGATGGTCGTGATACGCAAGCCCGGTTTGGATGAATGGCGGACCACCACCTCGTCGCCTGGGGCGTCGATAGCAAAGCCAAGAACATCGTAGCCGCAGGCTACGTTGGCAACAGTGGCGGGGGCAAAAACTCTGGTTTCTAGAATGGGCTCGGGAAGCATCGCGCGGTCATAGTACAGATTTGGGGACAATTGACTAGAGCGGTGTGTGTCAAGATTTGCAGAAATTTCTTCGCCAACCGCTAGAGGCACAAGGACGTATTTTAACGAAACAAGCCATAGGCCATCGAGAGGAGCAGAAAAACTGCTACGAGATACCAATACCAAGCGAGACCGCTCTTATGAATGGGATTTTTCCCGAATTCTTTGGCGATGAATTCATCGTAGTCGAAGTCATCATCGGGAATGTTAGCGCCATCGTAAGCTGACTCTTGCTCCCAAGACTTGCGTTCGCGGGTTGAAGTCGATTTTTTCGGCTTGGCTGGTTTGCTGCAACGTGGGCAATGACTGCCAACCGTTACTTCTTGATCACATCGGGGGCAGAGATAGTTCATCTTCAGCCGCGGCTGCGATAGAGACTGATGCCGTCAGCGATGCCGTCAGCGATGGCTTGACGGTACCATGATTTGCGCATTTTGTCGCGCTCGTTGCGATTGCTGACAAATCCACATTCCACGAGGATGGCGGGCATGGTCGCGTTACGGATCACGTAGTAGCGGGCAAATTTCACGCCGCGGTCCGTGCCACGAACACGGCGCAGCATATTGCTTTGAACGTAGGAAGCGAGCGACTTGCTTTGTGCGGAGCTGTAAAATGTTTCAAGACCACAGGCCTCTTGGCGCCAGGTGAAATTGTAATGCACACTCACGAAGATCGCGTTGCGGTATTTTGAGGCCATCGATACGCGCTGTGGAAGGGAGATGAAACAATCGCTGCGGCGCAACACAGCGGTGCGATAACCCTTGCGTTTGAGGGTGTTTTCGAGGCGTAAAGAGGTATCGAGGCAGAGATGTTTTTCGTATACGCGCCCCCATTGGCATCCTTTGTCGTGACCACCGTGACCGGGATCGATCACAACGGTGCTGAAGTAACGTGCTTGTGCTGCTTGGGTGATCAGCAGAAAGCAAGCCAGTGAAAGGAGTAATTGGGTGAAGCGTTTCATAACTCTGCGCGAATTGAATCAGAAATTTTATTACCCGACAATAAATTTTTTAGAAAAATTAAATGTCTGGCTTGGTTAGTTGTAAACGTAAGGGGGGCGTTCGGAGATTTTGCGGATTTTGGCTTGGGCCTTGGCTGCTGCGGCTGCATCGTAGAGCACGCTTCCTGCGACTTTGACGGAGCCATCACCGAAGGTCATGAGGCGAGGATCACCATTGGCACCGCGCTTGTGGAGATCGCGTCCGAGAAATTTTCCATCCACATCCATGCGGGCGTGAACGTAGAATTCGGGCGTGGCGAGGTAGAGAACATGAAGAACCTGAGCGCGATCAACGCTTGCTTGAGGTTTGCGGAAAAGCAACGCTTCTCCGAGACAAAGGGTTTGGATCGATGTGCCAGTTTTGCCATCAATGAGCTGGGCGTAGAGCTTGGTCCGGGATGAGCTTGTGAAGTTGATTACGCGGTATTCGCGAGTTTTTCCGGGAGAGCCTGGGACGCCGACTTTTTGACTCCAATCGGGTCGTGCAGTCGCGCAGGTGAAAAGCAAGCGGTTGGAGATATAGCCACTGGATTGAGTCCCACGATCGCGAATGATCGCTGATACGGAGTAGGAACCAGGTTCGCGGAGATTATAGATTTTCGAGATGTCGATGGTCTTGGCCACGGTCTGACCTGCGCCAATTTTGACAGCGCCGAAGTTGGCGTTGCCGAGTCCTGAGGCGACCTCGCCGTTGCCACGTTTGACAACCATGTCGAGCCATGAAGTCCGGCCTTGATCCG
>JBIIAI010000315.1:0-4010 GCA_044239965.1 Akkermansiaceae bacterium | reverse complement strand
TTAATAGTCATCTTGGGGAATTTGAGCGATAGAACTTGATCGAATGTCCTTCACCGATCGATGCATGTGTCCGAATTGCTTACTTGATCAAAGCCCTCGCTGCTGCACGCCAGACGCGAAAATCAGGCTCGATGTCATTGACCCGGTCTTTGAAGTAGGGCTGCAAGTGTTTCATCACCAACTCATCTGATATGAAGTGATCGACATCAGGAAGTCTGATGTGTTCCAAATCGCCTTTGAGTTTTTCGACCTGAGCGACAAAGGCATCGCGGGTGTTGTTTCGAAATGCTTCATCTTTCTCCCCCTGAATCACCATGATCCCTTTGCCCATCAAATCGGTATCATGACAGGGCCAATAGTAGCCCGCACGAGCGCAATACCCAGCAGCGACTTCGGGAAACAATTGATAATAGAGTGCTGTCCCGCCTCCCCCCATCGATTGTCCGGTGATGAAGATGCGCTTACGATCGATATTAAAATTCTGTGCCGTTTCTTCAAGCGCATCGAAGAGATCTTCCACATTCGACCGCGTTCCCCATGAATGCAGCACATGCTGACGGGCTACGGGTGCCAGAACAATATTCCCTCCTTTGAGTGGAGTTTTCACAAATTCCGAGCATACAAGGTGAGCCTGTTCCATCGCGAAGCTTTCGCCACCTGAGCCACCACCATGCAGTGAAATGACCAGTGCTGTGGGGCGCGATTTCGAATAACCGCTGAGGCCGATCATATACTTCGCCTTGCCTCCGCTGGCTTTGGTCTTCATCAGATAAACATCTTTGTGTTTCTCCGCATCCTTGAGTGGATTGCTTGGATAGGATGGCTTCTCCGCCTGACGTGCTGCGGCAAATTTTTCATGCAACTTGATCCGATCATGGGGATTTTTGAGGTCATAGCCAGCGAAGGCTTCGTCCATGGTTGACCATTTTCCATCAATCTGAATGTTACCGAGCACCACATTTGCTTGGGCAAAATCAGGTTCCGCTTCGAGAATCGATTTTGCTAAATCCTGCGCCGACTCGATATGCGCCACGGACTGCGTGACACACCAATTCAACAATTGCTTCTGCATCGTCACATCTCCAGCTCGAAGTTTTTTAGAAAACTCCTTGAACTGCGCCTCACCCCACAGCTCCGTGTAATGCGCATACTTTTCCGGCAGTTCGAGTTTCTCAGCCTTCTCCTGAAGTTGCACCAACTGCGCCAACGGGTATGGTTCCGTCATCGTGAATTCAAATTCTTCAAACAGAAACGTGTTGTAGGCCGTTTGGTGAAAATCATACTTCTCGGGGTAATTGCGCTTGCACCATGAGGCAAGAGAACGATGAGCCTTCGGATCAGCCTCGAAGTCCTGCTTCGCCACGCGTTCCTTATACTCCGCTTCTGCCTCCTTCAATTCCTCCGCATCATCTTGCGCATAGCAAAGAGCAGCACTTGCCAAAAAAACATAGACTAATGATCGTTTCCACATGATCAATACCTGACCAAAATACCCCTCGATGTCAAGGTCATATGCAGCGAAAGATCAGCGGAAAATCGATGTTTCGCGCTTCTCCCACACTCTTGGTTCCGTTGTCAAACCACAACCGCAAGCGTACTGAGGTGCGAGCATGCGCAAAGACCGGAACAATAAAGTAAGCATGACGTGGGCGGGTTATCGGTGATCGGTTATCGGAGGGTTTTGAGTAAATCGGCGAGCAGACCAAGCTGAGTCGACGACGACACGTGCACAATGATGCCACTAGGCAATTCCAACTTGAGGGAATCGGCAGCAGGATGGCTTGCGAATTCGGCGATGACGAATGGCTGGGCCAGCTCGTGGCTGTGATCATTGCTTTCGGAGCAGCGCTTAGATTTGGGAAGCCATGAAACAAAGGTGGGATACTTGATGCCGCAGTGCTCAGCAAACGCAGCGGCGCTCATGCCGCTTTGCTCGTATGCTGCGACGACTTCGGATTTGTAGGTCCTGGTGTAACGTGCGCGTCCTGCACGGTCGCTCTTCACTAATGCGGTTGATGCCTCTTGTGTAGTTGCCATTTCTAATCTATGACATCTATGCGTTCCTTGTATAGAGGGGTTCTGTTGGGCGCTTACCCTGCTACACAACGACGGGCAGAACTTTTGCGGCATCCTCCAAAGCGATGGCTACCAAGCCTACGAAACCTACCGCAACCAAAACACAGACATCCAACTCATCGGCTGCTGGGCTCATATCAGACGCAAATTTTACGAAGCCAAAGACCACAAGCCCAAACTCAGCGGCTGGTTTTTACGGCAAATCCAACACCTCTACCACATCGAGGCCCAACTTCGCGGACAACGCGCCGGCCCTGCCGAGCGAGAGCGCGTGCGCGACTGCCAATCGCTCCCCATCTATCGTCGGCTCGGCAAAGCCCTGCTAACCATCCGCACCAAACGAACCATCCTGCCCCAAAGCACACTGGGCAAAGCCATCGACTATGCCTTGGGTCAATGGTCGAAGCTAGAGCATTGCTTCAAAGACGGAAGAGTGGAGATTGATAACAACTTGATCGAAAACGGCATACGCCCCACCAAGCTCGGAGCCAAAAACTGGTAGTTCATGGGCAGTGAAACCACTGGGCAAACCAACGCCATCTGGTATACCTTGATCGAGAGTTGCCGCCGCCGTAAAATCGATCCGTGGCAATACCTCGTCTGGATCTTCGAGGAATTACCCGCAGTGAAAGTCACCGCAAGCACCTTCGAACAATACACCCCGGAGGCATACGCTTCAGGCATGCGTAAAACACGCTGCAGAAAAACTGCGTAGTCGTAATCATAAACGTCATAAGTGACGACCTACGACACTTATGATCACAGGTGCTTCGTAGGACGCTTACGATATAGCAACAAGTTAGTCAGAAGGACCCCAGAGAATGTCTGTTCCCATGCCATGCCCATGCTATGAGAGATGTAGTGGGTTTGAACGAACCCCGAAGTTTCATCTTTTCACTAAGTCACCAGAATTTTCCCAGTATATTCCTTTATACAAATCAATAACGATTCTGTCTTTTTCGAATAGACTTATAGGCAACTGTACACTTTCTGCAAATTGATATTTGTCGCTTTTTTTTATGTAGTATTCATTGCAATTGTTTTTTGTAGCAATTTCTTTGAATAAATTTTCATTTAATTTAAAACTGAAAAACGCATCCAAATCTTCTATATTTTGCATGGCTGGCAACTCGTCCTCCAACCCGAGCATCAATGCATACAGAGAGCAAAATGCTCTCTCTCTATCACTGACACGAAGGCTTATCTGCCTAGATTTATAGAGACTAAAAAAAATCAATGACAACAAAGAAATAGTTAGCAAAGAAATCAATATTTTAGTTTTTGGCTTCATTATTTTGCTTAGTTAAATTACACGCAATAAAAACCTAGTGATTCGTTATTCGCCACGACCAAGCTCCGGTTATCGCCTGATCGCCATTTATAGTTACCTCATCTACATATACTTTTCTTGTCCAAATTTTTCTACCAGTGTATTCGAAGCTAGCTGAATCTATTTCGCATTCGCACGACAAAAAATGAAACACTAGTTGTGTAAGTTGCGGATCACAAGCATTAAATTTACAGTTTCCATCATCACAACCTGGTATATGGCCAGCAGGTTTCTCCCAGACTCCAGGATGTATAGGATTGTTCCACATTGGATAGTCGGCGAAAGGTTGAGGAGCATATCTAAAGCATGTTCCGTATGTCCATCGTGGCCCAATATACACACCTTCAATTTCCCAATCTACCCATAACTCAACAGGTACGTGGCTAGTCCAGCCTGTATTTGCATCAGGCATAATAACTTCCAGGTTTAATTTCTTTAGTTTAGCTGGTTGTTCATGGCACTCCATTCCTTCGAATTCCAAATCAGGCCATGGTTGCGGGTTTGGAGTGCCATCGCCAAGAATGTTAGTTCTAGATGAAAATAATGAATATAAACCCAACAAATCCAACGCGTTCACCCCATCATTCCCCACAAACCCATACAA
>JBIIAI010000239.1:0-4016 GCA_044239965.1 Akkermansiaceae bacterium | reverse complement strand
CCGCAGGCTCCATGACCCAACATTGGCCCGCCACCGAACTCGATGCACTTTCCTCCGACGACATCAGCCTCGGCCACGGCGCGCTACGCGGCGGTGTCTACGTCATCCGCGCCCTCTGCCGCGATGGTATGAGCGCTCGTAAGTTAATCGAAAATCTCCGCCAACTCCTCTACACCCACGCCGAGCTCCAGACTCCCTCGTTAGGTCGTGTGCCGTAAAGCGCGTGCACCCCTACCAGCGGCGGCGCACGTCGATCACAGGGTGAGGATTGTCGTTACGGAAAGTCATCGAAACAGAACGGCTGGTAGGGGTTGCCAGGACGCGACTTGTTGGGCTTTTTGTCATTCATTGTTATGGTCACGTTGTAATTGAGCTTTACGGACAAGGTCAGGATATTCAGTAAATCGACTCCGAAAAATAGGCCATGTTCCATCCTTCTGCAAAAATAGGTGCTGCACCCACCGATCAGGAGCATGACTAGACACGTAATTGAATGTATACATTCCAGCCAGCACGAATCGATAAACATTCTGGCCGAATAGACGAATCCTCTCGGGCTGTGAAAATAGGCCAGCCCAGTCAGCGTTGTTACCACCAATCACAGCAACAGTGCTACCGTATCTCCAAGGTTCAGCCGGATCATCAGCGAGTATAAGCGCGGCAAGCTTGTGTTCGTGAACTCCTATATCCACATGTGCAAAAAACGGATTCTTGGAAACGGCCATCATCCAGAGTTGGAACATGGAATAAAGTTTAAAAGTCTTGTAGTCTAGACCTTTGATGATGGAATTGTTATGCACATTGAAATTCAATGTTCTTACATTCTTGAATAGTCTACGCCTTGCTGCGTCTTCCAACTTTGATCTGCGCTCTTCGCAATCCAAACATAGAAGATACTCCTTAAATCCATCCTGCTGGTTCTTTAGGGAAAGCTTTGGGTCGTTGAGGCATAAAGCGTTGAATTTCTTCTTTTCGCCGATCATGCCACTGAGCTTCCAAACAAACTTCGACACGATGTGAGAGTTTTTGAGCGTTGCTGCTTTGTTGCACAGACGACATGTGCTAGTAATGCTCATATTATTTTGCCCAACGTTTGATGTGCGCCCACCGGCGCGATTGAGAGGAAAAGGAAACAAAATTGAAAAGCTTGGCGCGTCACGACTTGTTGGGCTCTTCAATTTTATTATTTTGGGGCGGACACAACACGAAAAAACCTCGATGCTCCCTGCAATGGAACGTAGAGTTCCATGTTGGTGTTGGCCCCGTTGGTGAAACTAGTCAGTGCCACCCATGTAGCCATGTCATCCGAAGCTTCAACGCGGTATTTGAGTGTGCTGTCACCATACCATGCTATCCGATGGGCCTTCTCAAAACTAAAGTTGGGAAACGCAGCCGTAGTAGGCAGTGGCGGTACCACGCTATCCCAAGTCAATCCAATCTTCAGATTGTCGATTCTTAGAGTCGTGTGGGGACCGATTGTGTCGTTGGAATAGAGTCGAAACTGAATCGCGGCTAGATCATTCTCCGTAATGACACTGTTATTTATTGCTCTCCACGAGTAACTGGCCGGGTTGATCCATCCGATACCTCCATACTCGACAGATCCCCGTCGAACCTCCAATAGCTCATAATACACGGTCGCACTTGTTCCATTGGGCATTGAACCTCCCTCGAAGAATCCTGGATAGGCTGAATTCATTAGGGGCTTAATAGTGAGGGTCTTAATTGTTCCACCTGCCGAATCCAGAAGATCAAAGTAAAAAGCATCTGAGCCACTTCCAATAGTCGAAAGCTGGAAAGTGAATCCAATGAATAGGCTTGCCTTCACCGGAGTAAATGATCGCTTGATCGATCGGTATCCAGTAGTGGGCTCTGGATTAGTCGTGAGTAACAGGCAGCCAGCACTACTAGAAATCGTTCCTCGGGTAGGTATGCTGTAAACAAGTGGCGCCGGGGCAGTGTCCGCCTTCACGTATGGAAACGCCGCGGTGGTCCAGGATGATGTCCAACCTGCTGAACTCCCACCTTGGCCAGCAATATCACCCGTAGGGTAAGAGTCAAAATTGTCCTGCGCGATCAAATACTCCTGAGAATTGGCGGCGGAGATCGAGAGAGCGGAGAATAGGATCAGTAGAAATTTCATGGCGCGTGTTTATTTCTGCCCAACAGTCTTTATTCGTAGTATCCCACCGTGATATATCAGGTGGGCTTAACGGGTTTAGAAAAACGGATTTTTGCCTATATTACAAGGATTTTATTCATTCCAAGTCGTATATCATCTGGATTTTACGTGTTTTCTGTAAGTATGATTACTCAGCTGATATACGCACGTTTGCTTCTGCGGTCGTAGAAGGGGAATGTAGAGAGGTCCGCACCAAGTGTATGCCTCTTTTCGTAATTTTCGTAAGCATCGAGACTTCTCCTTCGTTTCGCCTCAAATCCGCAGCGATTTGATCTGGTTGTGTTGCATGCTGCCATTGCCGTATTGCGATTTGACGGATTCCTTGATCGCTTTGAGTTTTGCACCCAGACCTGATGGGCCATCATACATGGCCAGGCGGGCAGCACGGGCTGCGGAGAGGGCTTGCACATGGCTGGCAATGAGAGAGCTTTGCGCTTGCAGCTGGGAGGCAGTAGCACTCAGGCTGGCGGTGGTGATATCCACGGGGGCGTTCAGATCGTAATTGGTGATTTTTCTCAAGGCCGCCGTGAACTGATCGAGATGATTCTTGATGTCGGCATAGCTTTGGTCGCCTTGCTCGCGTTTTGCGGCGGGTGCCGCACCTTCTTCCGTGGGTGGCTTCGGCGCGGGTGTGCGTTGACCGCGGATTTTGTCAGCCAATGCCTTGATGGTGGGGACATGATTTGCCCAGGCCGGATTGCTCTTGACCCGTGCGTTGGCGCGGAGGACTCGGGCTTTCAATTCCGCAAGGAGTTTGCTGCGGCTTGCGACGGTGTCTTTCCAGTCAATCAGTGCATTGGCCACACTGAGATTGGCGGTATCGGCATTTTGAAGGAATGTCGAAAAGGCCGCACCAGCAAGGCTCGCGTCTGCCGGAGCAAATACGGGGACGAAGCCGAGGGTGGCGGAGTGGATTTGACGAGCGCGTTGAAGACGGTCAGCGAAGGATGTTTCTGATTGTGCCATAGGGGGGTGAAGCGTTAGATTGCAGCTTCGTTTCTGTTCATAGCCGTTTCCCCCAAGTTGGCAAGAGGAAAGTTGCACTTCACTCAAATTTTTTGTTAGGGGCGTCTCATCAGCCAAAATGACACCATTGCCCACAAACAAGCGGCGACGACAATTCAAGTAACACCCATCACATTTCCATTCAGGTGAGCCATTATTCAAATCGACCGATCCATCTTTCAAGTGAGTCCACTCATCATGTAAAATAGATTGCTAATCTTCCTGTTGAGTCGATCAATATTCTCAGTCAGTCGATCAATATGCTCAAGCAGTTCCAGAAAATACCAAGTAAGTCTTGCCACCTTCCAAGTGATTTCCAGAAATATCAAACTAGGTTCGGCATGATTCACAAATACTTACCAAGTGGTTTAGTATGCTATGGTCACTACTCTTGACTAAGTTTGTATTAACGTAATTGTGCGAACTCATCGGAAGCAGTTTTAGCAAGCTGCGGGGATGATTTATTTCAAAGGAACTGGCTCGTTCATCATTTCTGCGAGCTCTGCGCCTGCCGCAAGGAGTTTGAAATCGTCATAGGTCGCCTTTTCGTTAGGGGGCCAGAAGTGGCCCGCAGTGATATGGTAGAGAATCATTTGTGCGCAAGATTTGGCGGACTCAGCGATGCTCGGTTCAAAATTTTCCCACGCATCAAAGCGGATTTGGTCACTCGCATCGCCCATCGCGATGTAACCAACACCAGGGAATTCTGCGGTCTGATGCGCGGCGGCGTAGAGTGGCAATTGAAGATTGGTCCACAATTGCGGCTTGGAATCGGCCCCCAGAAATGTGAGGCGTGGATCATCCTGCAAATGCGCAGGGAGCACCGTGC
>JBIIAI010000238.1:0-4038 GCA_044239965.1 Akkermansiaceae bacterium | reverse complement strand
CCCGTCTTTTTTTCAATCACGATCAACTCCGATGAAACCCTTTCTCACCTGTCTGCTGTTACTGACGCTCTCGGCGCCACTTTATGCCGAAAAAAATCCATCCCCACCGAACATCGTTTTCATCATATCCGATGACCAAGGAGCGGGAGATTATGGATTCATGGGCCACCCTCACATCAAGACACCACAGATCGACAAGCTCGCTTCGCAAAGCCTTACCTTCCCACGCGGCTTTGTGCCGAGCAGTGTCTGCTGCCCCAGTCTGGCAACCATCATCACTGGCCTCTATCCTCACCAACACAAAGTAACGGCAAACGACCCACCGCTGCCACCAGCAAATCAGCGCGGCGATGAACGCGGCTCCAGCGCCAAACTCAGCGCGCAATGGAACGCCCTGCTCGATCCCGTGCCGACACTGCCGCGAATGCTTGCCGACAAAGGCTACCTCAGCTTTCAAACCGGCAAGTGGTGGCAGGGCCACTTCTCGCGCGGCGGCTTCACTCATGGCATGACGCAAGGCAGCCGCCACGGCGATCAAGGACTCACGATTGGTCGCGAAGGAATGAAACCAATCTATGATTTCATCGCCGATGCACGCCAGCAGAAAAAGCCCTTCTTCGTATGGTATGCGCCGTTCATGCCACACACACCGCATACACCTCCGGATCGCTTATTCAAAAAGTATGCAAGCAAAACCAACTCCCCACACATCGCTCGCTACTGGGCCATGTGCGAGTGGTTTGATGAAACCTGCGGCGAATTACTGGATCATCTCAAAAGTCAAAAGCTCGCGGAAAACACCATCGTCATCTACGTTGCCGACAATGGCTGGATTCAGTCGCCATCAGCCGCAAAATACGCGCCCAAGAACAAAACAACACCCTACGATGCCGGACACCGCACGCCGATTTTGATCCGTTGGCCAGCACGCGTCAAAGCAACGAAATCAGATGCCATGGCCTCATCGATCGACTTCGTGCCCACAGTCTTAGCAGCGCTCGATTTGCCCGTGCCAGCGAACCTCAAAGGAATCAACCTACTCGATCACAAAGCGGTGCAAGCACGCCAACACGTCTTCGGCGAGGATTTCACCATCCGTTCCCAATCGCTCGATGATCCCGCCGCCAATGTGCTGTGGCGCTGGGTCACCGATGGCCGATGGCGTCTGGTTTTGCCGCGGACTTTCGACACCGCAGACGCGCTGAAAAAAATCCCGTCTGACAAGTATATCAGCCCCGATCTCATGGTCACACTCAAGGCCGCACAGCCGATGCTTTTCGATTTGAAAGCCGATCCCAAAGAAGAAAACAACATCGCCCCGGCCCACCCTGATATCGTCAAAGATCTCCGCGCAAAACTCGACGCTCACTGGAATCCCCAAATGACTCAGCCATGAAATCACTCTGCACTCTATTGCTAAGCACCCTACTCATTTCTTCACTGCAAGCGGAAGAAACTTCATCGGACTCTTCAACCATCGAAGTAGAAAAAATCGGCCCGTGGAATCTCACGGAGTTGAAACACGCTCCTGCAATGCGTTGGTTGACGCAGACGGGTTCGGTGCATGCTTTGCTCTATGCGGGTGAAAATTATCAGGGCAAGAGCACCGAGGTCTTCGCCTATTATGCATCGCCCCTCACACTCGGTGAAGCGAGACCTGGCACGAAGTTTCCTGGCGTAGTGCTGATTCATGGCGGCGGCGGAACGGCATTCGCGGAATGGGCGCATCTGTGGGCCAAGCGAGGTTACGCGGCGATCGCGATGGATTTGTCCGGCAGCAAACCGAACGATCTCATCTTCGATGCAAAGGGAAATCCCGTAGCAGGCCAAGCCCACAATCCACAAACCCGCAAACGCTTGCCAAACGGCGGCCCCGATCAAGGGCATGGGGAGAAGTTCGATACCATCGGTGGCGATGTCTCGGACGACTGGCCCTATCACGCCGCGGCAAGCGTTATCCGCGCGCATTCATTGCTACGCTCGTTTCCGGAAGTCGATGCCGCACACACCGCGGTGACGGGCATCAGTTGGGGCGGCTACACCACCAGTCTCGTGGCCTCACTCGATGATCGCTTCAAAGCGGCAGTGCCCGTCTATGGCTGCGGTTTTTTGCACGAAGGTGAATCAGTGCAAAAGCCATCGATCGACAAACTCGGCGACCGTCGTGATGACTGGGTGAAAGCCTATGATCCATCAAGCCTACTACCGCGCTGTCGTGTGCCGATCTTCTGGGTCAATGGCACCAACGATGTGCATTACCCACTCGATAGTTACCAAAAAAGCTTCGATGTGATTCCAGGTAATAAGCAGATGCGCATCGAAGTAAAAATGCCCCACGGTCATCCACCAGGCTGGGCACCACAGGAGATCGGGTTGTTCATCGATTCCTTTTGTCGAAATGGCAAACCACTCGCCGTGCCGGGCAAGATCACGACCCAAGGCGATACCATCCAACTCAATTTCGAGAGTGCCGTCCCCTTGAAATCCGCCGCATTGCATTTCACCACCGACCGCGGCCTGCGCTCGGATCGCGAGTGGAAAAATCTACCCGCCCAAATCAACAAAGGCATCGTCACCGCGCCGAAGCCTCCTACCGATGCGAACACCTGGTTCATTTCACTCACCGACGAACGCGGCGCGATGGTGACAAGCACTGTTCAATTTCAGCCATAGCCATTCATCAACCAAAAAACATCTGACTTTCATCCGCCCACGCGATGGCATTTGCCCTACATACGGGCACACCGAAGCAAATGGTGCGACAAATGATAATCCAAAGGCGCATCGTAGAAAACCGTCAGAACAGTGTTGCCCATACCTCCAGAAAATCCCAAGACTGTTAGGCTTCGGGATTTTTTACTTATCAGCGAGAAGTGCTGGAAAAGTGAATCGAACAACCGCAGCCTTTTCTACTAGATCCTTAGTAGATCGAATTTGCTGATTGTCATGTCCTTTCATTCCTTTGATTGCTTTTAACTGCCTAATTTTACGAAATGAGTTAGCTTATACTTGAGCCATTTGGAGCACCAACGGGAAGATATTTTGTCGCCATTTGTCGCCCATCACCATTAACTAAAGGCAACTTCGGTCAACCATGAGAACTAGATTATGATATTTAGTGGGGTGATTCGTTGACAGGGAAATTAAGGGCCGTGCGGTTTAGGACGGCGGATATGCAGGCCTCTTGAACAATCAGCAGACCAGCGTGAAGGGCATCCAGCTCTCCCTCCACACCTACTCGAACTCAGGAAATTGATAAAGACGAAGAAGTCTATTCGTTGACAATTGGACGTGTTCACTCGGCGCGCCGTGATAAGGGTTAACCCTTAGTCATTTTAAGGGTAAAACCCCGATGTGGAGAACCCTCATTTTGCCACAGTATGTTTTGGCTACTAATTCCCTCTTTACTTCACCACCCCGCCCAATGAAATCGATCTTCAAACCCCTACTTCTGCTGTTGCTGCTCGCTTCATCGTCGCAGGCATTCCCGCCCGCTCCTTATTACACGCTCTTCGGTGTGGTACGCGATCAGGTGGGTCAAACGGTTACTGCCGAGGGCGCGGAGGTGATTTTGCTTAAAGGCGGCATCGAGGTCGGGCGCACGCCCATCACCTCCAACCGGATCGATCAGAACTATGAACTCAACATGCGGCTCGACCAGAACCGCAGCGGTACCACCTTTTACACCGACAAGGCGATCGCTGCCAGCGGCCTTTATAGCTTAGTGGTCTCGATGAATGGCGCGTTGTTCTATCCCATCGAAGTCTCGGGAAACCTCACGGCTGGCAAGGGCGGCGAGCGCGTCAAACTCGACCTCACGCTCGGCGAGGATAAGGACAAGGACGGTCTGCCAGACACCTGGGAAGCCTGGCAGCTCTATCAGGCCGGACTTTACCAGGATGAAAACGGCGACTGGGACCTCAGTCTGCTCGACAAAAACGGCGACTTCGACAAGGACGGCCAGAGCAACCTGCTGGAATACATCGCCGGCACCTTCGCGGGCGATGCTACAGAGACATTTGGCCTAACGATCAAAGA
>JBIIAI010000237.1:0-4041 GCA_044239965.1 Akkermansiaceae bacterium | reverse complement strand
CTCATCATCACCAAAATGGACGGCTCAGGCCGCGGTGGCATCGCAGTCACCATCCAAGAGCAACTCAAGATCCCGACTTGCTTTATTGGCTCTGGAGAAGAACCCGATGCCTTCGCCCCGTTCAATCGCGAACGCTTTGTCAACGAGGTGATTTAAGCCAATAAAAAAGAAACCGATCAGTCGGTATTACCCGTTATAGAAAGCCATCAAGGCACTCTTTCGCAGCCTTTTGGCAACTCGATTTCGCTCTTTATCGACCCATCAGTTTGTTTTTCGTGACGAACACGAATGATGCCCAAAGGAGTCGGAAAAGTGCCCTCAGCCCACTTCAGTGATCCAAGCTGTGGCTCGATGCGTACTTTGGTAAAACCAGGTGCAGCAGGTGAAATGCCGAGCACAGTCTGGCTCATCCACGCCGTTGGACCACTGGCCCAACCATGGCAAAGGCTGTGGCGAAAGTTTTCGTAGCAATAGGCACCGAAATCGCCGTGAATGTCCTTTTTACCTGCAGGGACGACTTCATCAATGCGGCCACTCCCTTCCAGCCACGCTTCCTCAAAATCTTCCCAAAATGTCGTCGCGCCACGGTCCAGCATGCCACCCCAGTAGCTGCGAATGATTCCCATCGCCGCATCCGTTTGCCCGGCTTTGGATAAAGCCTGAAGCACATAGTAACCATAAAAAGTGCTAACCCCCTGGGATTCTCCTGGCAGTAACACCGCGCGCGCGGTCTCCTTGGCATCGACCATGCCCGCCAGAACTTGCAAAGCAGCGCCAGACTTGGAGCCATTCGGCGCGGGCACTTGTGTGAGGGCCAGTTTTGCCTTTTCCTCGCAGATTTTTGCCAACTCGGGATCTTCAAGAACTGTCATCAGCGCCGCACCGCGATCGAGAGTCATCGCGAGCAAGGCCTGCAAGCCAGCAGTCACCCCTTGTTGGTTCGGCGAGCTCGGCCAATCGAGAAAGCGCATCCCATCGATTTTTTCCTTCCCATCAAGTCCGACCAATCCGCAGAGCTTCTTCAGTAGCGCCTGCATGTAGCTTTTCTGCTCTTTCAAGTAGTCGAGCTTACCATAGTGCTGATACCACTGATCGTGAACTAACACCCACCACATCGAGTAGCTGCTGATGTCATTCATCCACTTGTCCACCGGAGTCACGTCGCGTGTCAGATCGAGACTTTTTTCCACCACATCATTGTGGCCAAAAACCGCGGCAATCGTGCTGACTTCGGGGTGCATGTCGCCAATCCAAACCAATCGATCGCGCTTGATGCCATCCCACAAATACTCCTGCATATTCAAATGCACGGTCCAAGCACCAGTTACCCAAATCTTGTTAAGCCGATCATCGTTGCAGCGAAACGAGCCCAAATACGGCAAGTCGCGCACGCTGCAAATCGCCCGAATTTCCGAAATTTCCACAGGGGTTTTTGGATCGGCGGCCTCGATGTAGCAAAAACGGAAACCAGTGCGACCGACTGTGATGCTGCCCAGCCACGGCAAAGTGACAACTTGATCGCGAATCGCATGATCATTGGTCGCGCCTTTTTCGCCCACAGGCGTGAGGCATTCCATCACGGATTCTCCCGTGCGAATGCGCAGAGTCGGCGCACCTTTTTTTGCCGTCATCGGGGTGTAAATTTCCACCGAGCCCTGAATTTCTACGCCAAAGTCCAACACGATCCCCGCAGGCTTGCCCTCGGCGCTCGTCAGCACACACGCGGCCACGGGATCGTGCAACACTGATTGACCGCGCGATTTTTTCAGCAAATTCTCTGCACGCTCGACGCCTGTGGGGCTTTTCCATACAACACGCGTTGGTGCGATCACATACTGACGCATCGGCGAAATCTCCGCATTCCCCGCCAAAGCAGGAGGCACAGAATTTGGATCCTGCGCCCATACTTGGAAGCAAAAAACAAGCGATGACAGACACAAGAAAGGTTTCATAAGCGAAAACATAGCGCCTATACGCACGCCGACAAGAACGACTTTCAAAAAATGCCGATTTCCTCTGGCAGATTCGCCCGTTCTCACCTATGTTGCCCACAACATGAAGAAAGTTTTGATCATCGGCGGCGGTTTTGGCGGCTTAGAGTGCGCACTGGGCCTTGCCAATCAACCTGGGATCGACGTCACACTCATCGACCGCACCAACCATCACCTCTTTCAACCCCTGCTTTATCAAGTCGCCTCGGCATCCCTCACCGCTCCAGACATTGCCCAATCGATCCGCCAAATCCTCTGCGATGCCAATAATGTCACGGTGTTAATGGATGAAATCACCGAACTCAATGCCGCTGAACACACCGCTACCAGTGCCACGGGACATGTGCATCACTACGATTACCTCGTGCTCGCCACTGGTGCCCGCACCGGATATTTCGGCAACGACCACTGGGCCCAACACACTCTCTGTCTGAAATCACTCGCCGATGCTCAAGACATTCGTCGCACCGTTTTAACAAATTTAGAAAAAGCCGAGTTGAGCACGGAGCCTACGGAGCGCCAACGCTTGATGACCATTGCCATCGTTGGCGGCGGCCCCACCGGAGTCGAGTTAGCCGGCGCTTTTGCTGACCTGATGCATCGCTCGTTGCGCAACAATTTCCGCAACATCGATACCACCGAGCTGCGCATTGTCTTGATCGAGGGATCAGAGCGCATCCTCGAGGCCTATTCGGAAGATCAATCCGCCTATGCGCGCCGTCGACTCGAAAAACTCGGTGTCAATGTGCGTTGCAACACTCGGGTGACCGATATCCAACCGCAGATGTTGCATTTCAAAGAAGGCGAACCGTTGGCCGCTGCAGCGATCATCTGGGCCGCAGGTGTTGCAGCCAGCAGCCTTGCCGCCCAACTCGCCACACCGGCAGATCGAGGTGGCCGCATCGCTCCCCTGCCCGATCTTTCTGTTCCGGGATTTCCCCACGCCTTCGTTGCTGGCGACCTCGTCAGTTTACGCGATGCCAAACAGCAACCGATCCCAGGCATTGCGCCCGCAGCGATGCAAATGGGTCGGCACATTGCAAAAATCATCTGCAAAGAAATCAGCTCACGCAATCCCATCGATGTCGCCGCAAGACCTGCATTCCGCTACACCGACAAAGGCTTCATGGCCATCATCGGCAAAAATCATGCCGTCGTCAAATCCGGCGGCATCGAACTCCAAGGCTTCATTGCCTGGCTGATGTGGCTCTTCATTCACATCCTCTTCCTCGTCGGCTTCCGCAACAAACTCGCTGTTTTGTTAGGTTGGGCCTTTGCCTACCTGCGCGACAATCCCTCAGCGCGCGTCGTCGCCCAACCTATTGATTTGAGCCGAGTAACACCAACAAATCACTCAAAGTAAATCACGAGATGATCGCCAACCATTCACCGAGGTCGTTGACGACGAAATCGGCCCCGTGAGCGCGAAGTTGGTCGGCGGAAAAATGCCCGGTTGCCACGGCCAAACAGCGTGCTCCCATGGCATGAGCACAGGCGATATCTTTCGGCGTATCGCCGATGACAAGAGTGCGAGTTGCTGAATATTCGCGCCCAGTGTGATGGGCGGCACGACTCTGAGCTACAGGACCTAAACGATTGCGGTCTGCATGATCATCACCATAGGCTCCAAAGCCAAAGTGGTGGTCGAGCCCGAAGTGTCGCATCTTGATCGCCGCTCCCTGCGCCGTATTACCCGTGAGCAGACCAATGGCCGCACCGCGTTGCTGATCGGAGAGCAAGCATTGCTCCACGTAGGGCAAAATTTTGCCTGGATACTGCTGCGAGCGCAAACTTTGCTCCAGTAGCGGGTGATAGATGCCGAAAAATTCTTCCACATCCATCAATTCAGCACTGTGCCCATAGTGATCGAGTAAATTTTTTACAATCCCCAAGTCCGTGCTTCCCGCGAGATCAAGAGCGGGAGATGGCGCACCGAAGTAGCGTTCCGCTGCGGTCATGATCGCATGCATTCCGGCACCACCTGTATCCACAAGGGTGCCGTCAATGTCATACAACACGAGATCGAAGGATAATTCCAAGGAACTGCGCT
>JBIIAI010000236.1:0-4050 GCA_044239965.1 Akkermansiaceae bacterium | reverse complement strand
GTTTCATGACGGGCTATTGCAGCATGATGGCAAAAACCGATCCTCTCGGGGCGATGAAGTTCTATGGGGAAATGTGTCACCCGAAAAAGATTACGAATCACGGATTGGAAAAAGTGATGGAGTATGTTCCGCCCACAGCGGATTTCCTCAGCATCGCCACGGAGATCAAAGAAGACAACGCGGGCTTGTCAAAAAATACCCGCAGATCACTCTTGAACAATTGGTCCCAGATTTTTCTCACGGAAGCATGGCACATGCATGGGGCGCTATGAAGCGAATGATGCTGGCGTGGTGCTTGATTGGCATCGTTGGGGTAGAGAATATGTGGCAGGTCTTGATCTGAACAGCGCGGAAGTCGAACATCGCCACTATGTGATTCGTCAATTTTCCGGGGATGCGTGTGGATTTCCTGCTTATGATGGCAGAGCTCTGTATGTGAGCCCCGTGGGAGGAGATCATGCGTTGTTAGAGTCAACGATTCAATGCATGCGTCAGGGAGGGGTGGATGTGTTGTTGATTCACTATGATGATTCTGAGTTGCCAGCTCACGTAGCCAAGATGATTGATTCTGGCGTGGTGAGGTGCGAGCGTGATCGCGGCGGGAAATGGCAGTTAGCGTTGAGGCATGTATCGCCTGCATCAGTGAGCGCGTATGATCATGTGATGATTTGGGATGATGACATGGATGTGCGCGAGTTCTGTCCTAGAGTTTATCTTGGCTTGGTGGCAAGCCATGGTTGCGCCATGAGTCAACCGGGCATTGTTTCTCGCTTTCCGCTATCTCATAGCATCACTCGTGCGCGGCAGTGCAAGATGCGCGAAGGTGGAGTTAATAAAGTGGGTAGGCTCACGAATTTTGTTGAGATCATGGTGCCGTGTTTTTCGAAGGAAGGATGGGCCACATTTTATGAATATTTGAGTGAAGAAAATGTGAGCGGCTACGGCTATGACTACATCGATTGCGGCAAAAAGGGCATCATTGATCTGATGCCAGTGATTCATACACGTGCGGTATCTTCCATCAAGAGCCAATCGATTCAAGAACGAGAATTGTTTTTTGAGAAGAGTGGACACTTGGAGTATGAGGTGAAGGAAGTGGGTGAGATGATTGTAGTCATGGCTGATTCGATCTGACTTACTGAACTTTAGGCAGGGAATCAACAGGGCAAACGCATTACATTGTCTATAATCCTCGTAGTTTTTGATTAAACTTCGGATTGCGCGGGTTCCCCAAAAAACATAGCGGATGCGAATCCTAGCTGGGGTGTTTTTTGTTAGGTCAAAATTATCGGTTCATGAGCTCTTCGATTTCATCGGCTTCAATGGGGATTTTGCCCATGAGGTCGAAGTTGCTGTCTTTGCCGATGACCACGTCATTTTCGAGACGAATGCCCATGTTTTCCTCGCGGATGTAGATGCCGGGCTCGATGGTGAAGACCATGCCCTCGCCAAATGGTTGATGAGGCGGGCTGACGTCGTGAACGTCGAGACCGAGGTGATGGGAGGTGCCGTGCATGAAGTATTTTTTCACCAGCGCTTTGTCAGGGCCTTGGTTTTTTGCTTCCTTCGCATCGATCAGTTTGAGGCGGATGAGTTCTTCCTCCATTAGCTCGATGACTTGCTTTTGGTATTGCATCGGTGTGTTGCCTGGGCGAAGAATTTCGTTAGCTCCACGGAAAACGCGGAGAACGGAGTTGTAAACATCGCGCTGGCGCTTGGTGAAACGACCATTGACGGGGATGGTGCGGGTGAGGTCGGAGGCCCAACCGGCATATTCGGCGGCAACATCAAGTAGTAGCATTTCGCCATCTTGGCAAACCGCTTCGTTGGTGATGTAGTGAAGAACGCATGCGTTTTTGCCAGAGCCGATGATCGGTTGGTAGGCGAAGCCTCGTGAGCCGCGACGAACGAATTCGTGCAAGAGTTCGGCCTCGACTTCCCACTCGCCGACGCCCGGTTTGACGAAGCCGAGAAGGCGACGAAATCCTGCTTCGGTGATGTCGCAGGCATGTTGCATGATTTTGATTTCCTCTGGCTCTTTGATCATGCGCAACTCATGCATCAAGGGAGCGAGGCGCTCATAACGGTGCAATGGATAGCGTTGCTGGCATTTTTTGATGAAGCGATCATTGGCCGTCTCGACGACGACCATGGCGCGAAGATGTTCGTTGGTGGTGAGGAAAACGTGGCGTGCTTGGGGGATGAGCGAGTGTAGCATGGGCTCGAAGTTTTGATACCACTCGATGCGCTGGATTCCGGTCGTGGCGCGGGCTTGCTCTTTGTTGAGTTTTTCACCTTCCCAAATAGCGATGTGCTCGCTGGTTTCCTTAACGAAAAGGATTTCGCATTGATTGGTGTCTTTGGCATCCGGGAAAAGTACAAGAGCTGTGTCTTCTTGATCAACGCCGCAAAGGTAGAAGAGGTCGGAGTTCTGCTTAAATGCCATCGTTCCATCGGCATTAGTTGGAAACACATCGTTTGAGAGAACGATGACAATGCTATCGGGTGGTAAGATGTCGCGCAGTTTTTGACGGTTGCGAACGAAGAGTTGAGGATCGATGGGCTGGTAGCGCATGAGCCGACTCTAAGCAAAGCTGTGTGCAAACTCCAATCAGATTGTTGTGATTGGATGAAATATTTCAGCCTCGCCAGCCGAGTTTTTGGCGCAGGGCTTCATAAAACGAGCGATTTTTCAGGCGCAAGAGATGGAATGAGCGCGGGGATTTGCGGACGCTGATGCGGCTACCGATGGCGATTTCGACGATGTCACGGCCATCGACAGTGAAAAACATCGGCTCCTCGGCGCTGCCCTCTGGGACGATTTCGACGTGGCTGGCATCATCGACGACGAGTGAGCGGTAGCTGAGAGAATGGGGGCATATGGGCGTGATCACAAAAACGCGGGCATCCGGGCTGATCAAGGGACCACCAGCGGAGAGCGAGTAGGCGGTGGAACCAGTCGGGGTGGCGACGATCAAGCCATCGGCGCGGTAGTGGTTGAGCAATTCGCCATTGATGTCGGCGCGGAGGCTGACGAGTTTGCCTGTTTGACCGCGGGCGAGAACGACTTCGTTGAGAGCGAGGAATTCTTGCTCGTGGCCATCGGCGTGAATGATGCGTGAGTGCAATAATGTGCGTTCGCTGGTGCTGTAGTCGCCACAGAGGATGGCATCGGCAAAAAATTCGAGTTCATTTTCGGTGCAACTGGTGAGGAAACCCAGTGTGCCGATGTTAATACCGGCCACGGGTTTCTCCGTATTGCCAAGTTTTTCCATGGAGGAGAGCATGGTGCCATCGCCACCGAGCACGGCGATGATGTCAGCCTGACGTGCGAGTTCGTGTGGATGGTAAAAAGCCTCGGTTTCGATGAGTCGGGCCGCTTGCTCGTGGAGTAGGACTTCGATTTTTCGCGATACTAATACGTCGACGAGGGCGCGAACCGTGGCGCGTGCATCCGGCTTGCGTTCGTTGACCATGATACCTACTTTCATGCGGGATGTATCGTGCATTTTTCGCTAAGTGGCAACTATGAAAAATTGGGTGTTACTGAAACATGTGCGCAAATAGGATGACTGGAAAAGGGATGCGGGCAGCATCAGCGCAGAGGATGGTCATTCGTCATGGAGGCCAATGGAGACATGATTTACAGGATTTTGAAGATTTCAGGATGGGATTGCTGAGGTATTTGTTATCCTTAATAGGAAAGTAGAAACGACGGATTTAACGGATTATACTGATTTTATAAAAGAAATCAGCTGACTACTCATTCACTTCTTAAGTGAGCCTAAAATTTTAATTAGTAATCGTCTTATCCGTTAAATCAGTTAAATCCGTCGTTAAAATGGCTGTAGTTAACGATTCCATTTTCCCATTTAGGGTTATTGGTTCATTGTAGGAGACGAGTGGATGGCGGAATTTTTTTGAGTAGCCCGATGCTTTCAGTGACATATCGATGAAAAAAGCTGACAAGTAAAAAGCTGACAAGTGCGAGGACCTGTCAGCTTTTGAAATTTCGTTAGAAAAATGTGTTATTTCTTTTTCTCGTCGAGT
>JBIIAI010000081.1:0-13560 GCA_044239965.1 Akkermansiaceae bacterium | reverse complement strand
CAGGCGAGCCTAGCGATCAAAGGGCAGATCGGCAATGGCAAGTTGCCATTTTTTTATGCAGAAATGCCCATTATGCGCGACGACGGCGTAACATAAGCAGAGCACCCAAGCCACCCAACAATACCGTTGAGCTTTCAGGAACAACCGTCAATACCCCCGTGGAACCGAGGAGCGACGTATCCCAACTCATTGTTCCGGTGCCAAAAATGGTTTGTCCAGAGGTATAGCCGCCTGTGACACCCGAACCGTCAAAGGTCGTCGAAGCACCAACGATGATCGAGCTGCTGGCCAGCGAACCCGAGCCACTCAACGCAAATGTTCCGCCGGAAGAAATCATCGTCACGAATTGCTTCCACAATGGCAGAATTGCGATTTTTCTTGACAATTTCGCCAGCACTCTGTCATCCATTCGTAACCATGAAGCATGTGTATTCCACCTTTATGCACGATCAGCACGAGATGCCCCCACGCGTCGGCGTGCGCTTGATCGACTGGGCGCAAGGTTTCAGTTATCGACTCTATGGCGGCATCCTCGATTACATCCGTAAGGGCCATCCCATGGTGCTTGATGTGGAACAACCCAACGCCAGCGAGATTCAACCCACCTCCATCAATCGCTCATGGAAAGGCGATGGCCTGCTGGTTTTCCGCTACACAACGGAAGAAGCGAAGACTTGGAAAAAACACGGCATCGCCGTAGTGAATCTCAGCACCGAATCCCCCGCTGGCCAGCATCATTTTCCGCGGGTCACCTTGGACAATCACTACACGGGACAAATGGCCGCCGAGCATTTGCTGTCGCTGCAACTCCAAAACTTCGCTGTCGTCGTCGATGAAAACAGACTTTACTCATGCCAACGCGCCGAAGGCTTCATCGCACGCATCGAACGCGCTGGCAAAACCGCGCGCACCATCCGCATCCCGACAAGCAAATTTCCCGCCGCCAGCCGCGCTGAGCGCAACCTGCAAGCTGCCATGCTCGCCCTGAGCAAAATGCCACTGCCCTGCGGCATCTTCTGCAAAGACGACCTCTGCGCCGTCTGGATCATCCGCGCACTGCATCACATCGGCTTGCGCGTACCGCAAGATGTCGCGTTGCTCGGCGTCAGCGATGATTTGGTGCACTGTCTCGCCACCACGCCTGCGATTTCTAGTTTGCATTACCCTGGTCGAGCGATCGGATATGCCGCCGCGGAATTGCTCGGGAAAATGATGAGCGGCGCAACGATAGACCTAGAGACTCACATAAGAATCCCGCCAAAAAATCTCGTCATTCGCGAATCATCAGGACAAGTCGAATTGCCCGACGCCGTTGTCACAAGTTCGCTGCGCTGGATCCGATCCGCCGTGCCCCAACGACTAGTGGGAGTCGAAGAACTATGCCGCGAGCTCGGAGTCTCGCGCGAAATTTTGCGCCAAAAATTCCACCAGGTCTTGGGCAAATCACCGAAGCAAATCATCGATCAAATGCGCGCAGACATGGTCGGAGAAAAACTTCTCAACCACAACTGGACCGTCGATCAAGCCGCCACAAAATGTGGCTTCAACAGCAGCGATGACCTCTGCCGTTTTTTCAAACGCATCAAAGGCTGCACCATCAAAGATTGGCGCAAGCAGCGTAGTGAAAAACTTCCCTGATTTCCATCGCATACGGCATACGTGGTAATATCGACTTCGACTGAATCGAACTCTTCGAAAAATATCACAGTCTTGCGATCAAGGAATCACAGCGACGCGCCGTCCGGGCAACTCAGACGATACGGCAAATGCCTTATCGATCTCTGAGAGACAGAAAGAACCACCGGACAAATCCGCATAAGGCACCAAATCTGCCGTAGCCGATAGGAAGTCAACCGCAGTCAACAAATCTTGTGGCCCGTAATTATGCAAACCCCGAATGGTGAGCATGCGCCGCACCAGATCATTCGCATCCAACTGCAAATTCGCACCTGGAGTCGTCGTTCCAGCAATCACTGCCACACCTCCCGTGCGTGTTGCGGCAATCGCACCGGCCGCCGCAGCAGCAGCGCCCGAAAACTCTAACGAAATATCTGCACCTCTGCCGTTTGTGAGATCTTGCAACATCACCCGCAAGTCATCTGGCTCAGCAAATTCGGTAGCCCCGAAACGCCCCGCCACCTCACTTCTTTCAACGCTCACATCACAGGCGATGACATTCGCAGCGCCCAAGTGGCGCGCCATGGCAATGGCATTCACTCCGAGCACACCACAGCCTAATACCGCAATCGTAGCGCCCTCCACCGTACCTGCCAGCCGTAAGGCAGCGGCCACGGTAGAGACCGCGCAGTTTGCAGGAGCTGCTATCATGTCTGATAGTCCATCGGGCAATTTCACAATCCCCGTACCCGGAGTCAGAATGCAGCACTCCGCGAATCCTCCGCTAAATTCTTTGCCTGGAGCAATGGCATTGTGTCCATATTTAAACAAATGCTCACATTTTTGCGGCAAACCACGCTTGCAGAAAAAACATCCACCACACGATGCCGCGATGGTCCACGTGATGCGATCGCCCTCCTGCAAACTTTGCCCTGTGAGATCAGTGCGCGGCGCATCAGCACCAAATGCAGCGATGCGTCCCACAATTTCATGCCCCAAAATGCAAGGCGTTGGCTCCATGCGTCGGCCATGCCACGTATGCAAATCACTCCCACAGATCGTGCTGCACGCAATGTCCACCAGCAATTCACCACGACCCGGCTGCGGGATCGAAAACTCTTCGAGCCGAAACGGCTGACCATGACCAGAAAATATCGCGGCTAAAGCACGCGCATCAGAACGTTGTGTCTTCATACTTTTTTGCAAATCAATGTCATCAGTGCAGCGCCTAGCAGACAAGCGACTGCAACAACAGGAAAAACCATGTGCGTCGAGTGATGAGACTCGATCAAATAACCAATCAAGGGCTCACCTAGCCCCGCAAACAAATAGGCGAAAAAATTCATCATTCCCGTGCCAGTACCCGCAAGCTTTTTTCCTAACAAATCAGGACACAGTGCCCAGAATGCCGACTGCGGACCGTAGACAAAAAAACCAGTGAGAAACAACAACGGCAATGCAATGAGCGAGCCTCGATCCAGAAATGCCATTCCCCCTGCGCACAACGAGGCGATGCCCAGAAAGATCACCACGGGCATCGCACGCCGACCACCAAAAAGCCGATCCGAGATCCAGCCCGCGGAAACAGCTCCAAATGCCATCCCCACCGGCAAGGCCACGGAAATCCATTTATCGGGAGAATTTTTCCAATCATCGCCCAGGAAGTGCACCGGCACCCATACCAATAATCCATATCGTGCCAGATTTTGAAACCCAATCGCAGCACAGCCGATAAGAAATGGCACGCAACGAAATCCACATTGATAGCGCTGCCACCACGTGAGATCGAACGCATCACTCTCGGTCTTTGGTTTTTCCTCCTCTTCGAGCACATCAGAAAATCCTTGGTCCGATGGCTTCTCGCGCACCACCAACCAGAAGACCACGCAACCCAAAAGCATCAACACGACCGGGCCGCGAAAGATCCAGCGCCATCCAAGCTCGACAACTGTTGCCGCCATCACATACGTCACGACGGAAGACATGCCTGCCGCAAAAACATACGCACCATAGACCCGACCGCGATGCGCCTTCCCCCACCAATTCGAAAGAATTCGGCTCCCAGGAGCCCAGCCCATCGATTGCACATAGCCATTGCCAGCCCACGGCACAAGAACTCCCGCGAGGCCACCGGCAAAGCTCGTGATCACATTCATCACAAAAGACAGCAAACCACCAAGACTCATCAAACGCCGACCACCGAAACGATCTGCTAGCGGACCATTGATCGCTTGACCAATGGCATAGCTCCAAAGCAATGCTGTGCTGCACCAGCCAAGCGAGATTTTGGATAAACCTAACTCCTCCGAGATCCCCGGAATCGCAAAGCCAAAATTTTGCCGCCCGGTGTAGTAGAACAAATAGCAAAACATCACCGCCAAGAGAGTTCGCACCCGTGCTTTGTGAAATGATGCTGGTCCATGATCTGACATCTGCGTGAACATGAGCGTATTTCAGCATAGTTTTGCGATCAAGCGATAATCTCATTGGAAACAATATTGTTGCTTTTCAGGAAACTATTTTTCGTGACATCTGCATCAAGTCCAACTCATGCTCGGCAGTCTTCTTCAAAATCGTTGGACCAACATGAACAACACCTCTTCTCTCCTATCGGCTGCCACCACAAGCATGCTGTTATCATTTTTCCCGATACTTGCGCAGACGGGGCCACTCGTCGGCACATTGAAAACAGAGGACGCACACTTTCTCTATCGACCTGGCGCGACAGAAAAATCTCTGCGTTTGAGCGTCATCGGTCCCGACCAGAAAGTCACAGCCACGTGTGACAGCGTCAGCTCCCAAGCCCAAGATTATGTTGCCAAATTTCACGTCACTGGTCTGACCCCATCGACTTCTTACACCTATCAGATCGATGATCTATCGAGCGGAGCACCCGTACCCATTCTCGGACCAGCCGATGGCCTGCGTTTCAAGACGGACACGCCCATGGGCTTCAAGGGTGTCACGACAACCGCTTTCATTTCCTGCGCCAATGCCAGCACCGAACCAGTATGGCAACGCATCGGCGCGCTCGATGTTGATCAAGTTGTTTTCGGCGGCGATACGCCGTACATCGATGTGGCTGACCTTCCTACCATTCGTCAGAAACATCGCAGTTTTTTGGAAACCGCATCTCTTCAGGCATTGATACGCCGCACTCCGATTGCGGCGACTTGGGATGATCACGACTTTGGACTGAACAATGGCAACGGAGTCAGTGCAGCAGATCGCAAGGAAAAAACACGTCAAGGATTTGTCGAATACCGCGCTCATGATCAATACGGCACCGGCAACGCAGGCATTTATCATTCTGTGAAAACAGGAGCGATGGAAATTTTTCTGCTAGATCCACGCTGGTGGTCGCAGACGATGGCCTCCCCCGTTGACCCTTCGAAAAAAACCTGCTTCGGACCAGAACAATGGGCATGGCTCCAACAAGCGTTAGAGAAATCCAAAGCACCCTTTAAGATCCTTACCATGGGCCAAGTGTGGCAGGATAAAAAGAATGCCGAGAACGATGACATGTTCACCTACCTGCATGAACGGGATGCGTTGTTCGATTTCATTCGCTCGAAAAAAATTCCCGGCGTCATTCTTGTCGGCGGCGATATTCACCTCAGCCGACATCTGGTGCACCGCCAACGCCTCGGCTACGACTTGCATGACTTTATCACGTCGCCGAGCCATACCTCGGTCATCCCCAGTCTCGATGTCACTCATCCCGATCTCGAATGGTCCTCACAGAAATCAAATCAATTTCTCACGCTCACGGCTGACACACGGCCTCATCCAGCCATCTTAACCGCAAGATTTTATCTAGCAGATGGCACCGTGCAACGCGAAGTCGTGATTCCCTGCGATCAATTGGAGCCACAAGAAGAAACGTCACTGAGCAATGGATTGCGTGCTTGGTGGTCCTTCGATGACGGCAAAAACAACAGCGTTCTTGGCAATCGCTTCGATGCAGTTGCCGTAAATGGCGCTTCCTTCGTGACCGATGGCGGACTGCGCGGTGGTGCCGCATCATTTTCGCGCACTGAACAACAGTATATGCGCATTGGTCGTCAAGCTCTCGACAATTCCCCAACTCTTCCTGATCGTGCAGGACGTTGCCCGCTCGACGACAACAGCAGAGCACACACTTTATCGCTTTGGTGCAAGCCAAGCAGCCTACCGCCACACGGATCAACCGAACGTAAATTTTTGTTAGAGAGTGCACTAGGTGGCAGTAAAGATCCGGGCTATCATCTTTCGATCGGATTCCGCAGTGCGGCAGCCAATGCTTCGAAAATCAATCTCGAACTCTACACCGTCACCTTACAGCCAGCCGCAGCCGCGAGCAATGCCGCGCCCACCGCCTTGTCTCAAGGACCTTTTGTTTGTGAAATCGACCGCTCGGTTTTTACCGATCGCTGGGCTCATGTGCTGATGACATTTGATGGCAAGCGACTTGTGCTTCACGTGGATGGAGCAGTAGTCGCCACCCACGCACTGCCGATACTTGGACCAGCCGCAGAATGGGCGGGACTTGTGATCGGTGGACATCGCGACGGTGTGGGTCGGAATTTTGACGGTCTGATCGATGAAGTAGCGCTCTGGCAACGAGTCTTGAGCGACACTGAAATTTCGGCCGTTTACCAATCGGGAAATCCACCTGCATTGCGTGGTGAACTTCATACAAACAAGCGCTAGATTCTCCCATAGACTTGACCAATCCTCATCATTGATTTTGATTCGTGCCGATGAACCTCGTTGAACTCTCATCTCGCCTCAAGGCAGCTCGCATGGCGAAAGGCTACACTCTTGATCGGGTAGCCGAACTCTCGGGCTTAGGCAAAGGTTTGCTCTCGAAGGTAGAAAATTTTCGCGTTAGCCCTTCCCTGCCGACTCTTGCCAAAATGTGCGATGCTCTAGGTCTCAGTTTATCACAGCTATTCGAGGGCCTCGATGAAAAACCGAAGCTTAGCATCACTCGTGTTGCCGACCGCATCGTGATCGAACGTGATCGCGAGCAATCTAACATCAACTACCACGCACTTGCCCATGGTCGCCCCGACCGCAACATGGATCCGTTTTTGCTAGAAGTTCCCGCAGGCGGCGGTAGGCGCGAAGCCATGCCACATGAAGGTGAGGAATTTCTCATGGTAATCAAGGGTAAGGTCTCTTTCGAATACCACGGCGAGATTCATGAATTGCGTGAGGGTGACTCTCTCTACTTCGATGCTGAGGTCGATCACCGCGTATTCAATCCACATGCACGCGATGCTACGATTCTCTGTGTATTCCTTGGCCGCCCGATGTGATTATCTGCTAGCCATCAATCCTATTTAGAGCTTTCCCATCCGCGCTATGCTATGCACAAGCATAGTTTAGCAGCAAAATAAGGTATGAGAGTCAAAAATCGCCGTTCGCATGGTATGACACGACTGCCCTAATCGTTTTAATCCATCAACCGCTCGTTCTCCCCTTTGGAATGGAAAACCAAAAGGAAATCTGAGCGATCCTCGAAAAAGACCGTGACGCTGATCACGTTGGTGTTAACGCTATATTCAGCGTGCACTGCGATCAGGGCTGTGTGAACCGCATCGGCGGCATTGCCCACGTCCAAACCAATAGTGATTCCTATGTCTTGCTTCCAAATCACGCGCGGTAAAATGTCTATGACGAGGAGCCCCCACAAAAGCCATCATCTACTCAATCATGTCGCTCCCTATCGAGAGCCTCTTTGGGCATTGGTAACAATCGACTTGGATGCCGAAGAGAAAACTCTCCAAGGCCGCAAGAGCGAATGGGTAGGCCCAGCACCATGGGAACGAGGAGCACCTGAAAAGGACTACCCGCTTGACATAACAAGCCCTTCCATTTACTCATGGGCACAAGTCTCATTCGCGAGAAATCATCAACTTACCCGAAAACGAACATGCACCGATTCATCATATCCCTTTTATTATGCAGCAGCTCTCTGGCTATTGCGTTTCCGTTGATCCCACAGCCCACCTCCGTCGAACCGAAAGAAGGCTCCTTTGCACTGAATGGAAAATGGGAGCTTGTCGCAGCGGGCACCTCGGACTTCCTCAAAGATCATCTATATTCTGGGATGAAAAAACTTGTCACTCATGTTCCTGATGCCACTCAACAAAGTAATGGCACGATCAAGCTCTCGATCAACCCACAAGCCGATGCCAGCTACGCCTACACGCTCACGGTAGCGCCAGAAAACGTCGTTCTCGATGCACGAGATGAAGCTGGCGCCTTCTACGGCATTCAGACGCTATTGCAGCTCATCCAACCCAACGCACAAGCAATCCCAGCCTGCGTCATCCGCGACGCACCGCGATTCGGTTGGCGTGGGCTCATGCTGGATTCTTCCAGACACATCCAATCCATCGAGGAAATTAAACTCTTTCTCGATCAAATGGCGCACTACAAATTCAACGTCTTTCATTGGCATCTAACCGACGATCAAGGCTGGAGAATCGAGATCAAATCGCGACCCAAGCTCACAGAAATCGGTGCTTGGCGTGTGCCTCGGGAAGGAATCTGGTGGAGTCGTCCCGGTCCCGAGCCCGATGAAAAAGCTAGCTATGGTGGCTTCTATACCCAAGAGCAAATCAAGGAGATCATCGCCTACGCCGCTCTGCGACACATCACCATTGTCCCCGAAATTGACATCCCAGGACATGCCATGGCGATTCTTGCCGCCTATCCAGAACTGTCCACAACCGGAGGACCATTTCAGGTCAATCCTGGTTCCAAATTTTATGGCACCATCGAAAACACACTTGATCCATCCAACCCAGAGACCTTTGTTTTCATCAATGATGTTCTCTCAGAAGTCGCGAAATTATTCCCTAACGAATACATCCACATGGGCGGTGACGAGTGCCCGAAAAACTTTTGGGCGAATGACCCCGACTGTCAGGCACTGATGAAAAAAGAAGGGCTCAAGGACCCGCACGAACTGCAATCATGGTTTGTCAAACGCGTAGAAAAAATCATCCACGCCAACGGCAAAAAGCTCATTGGTTGGGATGAAATTTTACAAGGCGGCCTTGCCGAAACTGCCACCGTCATGTCATGGCAAGGCAAAGCAGGTGGCATCGCAGCTGCGAAAATGGGCCGTCACGTCATCATGAGCCCCAGCCCCGCCTACTACCTCGATCTCTACCAAGGTCACCCAGAGATCGAGCCCGCAACCTACGGCATGGCCCGGCTCAAAGATACTTACCTTTTCGATCCTACCTTGCCTGCGGATATCGATAGCAAGCTGCTGCTCGGCATTCAGGGCAATGTTTGGACGGAGGAAATCCCCACCTTTCGTCACGCACAATACATGACTTGGCCAAGAGCCTTCGCCATCGCAGAAGAAGCCTGGTCCCAGCGTTCCGCAGAGAAAGACTGGCCAGCCTTTGTGAAACGTGTGGAAGCCCAGTTCGCCCGCTTCGATGCCATGAACTGGAATTACTCCCGCTCGATCTATGATCCCGCCATCAGCCTTTCCGCCGACAAACAAAGTGTGGTCATCACCCCCGAGATTGATGGTTTGCAAATTCACTACACATTCGACGATGCCGAACCAGACGCTACATATCCGATTAGCCAAGGACCACTGCCCATTCCAAAAGGAGCCAGTCACCTGCGCACCCGCAGCTACCGCGATGGCAAGCCGATTGGTCGTCTCACATTGATCACACTCGCCAACATTGAAAAAGAAAAACGAACACCGTAATCATTTTCCTAATTACGTTCCTGCCTTCTCCATGCACTGAGCCAGTTCATTAGATCGCCAAAGCAGGCGAGATGGTGCTCAGTCAAGATCATTTCAAATCAGGTGCGCAAAGCCTTCGTTGGTCGTGGACAAGATCTACCAGCACTCTAACGATTTCTGAGCCGAGCCCCATGGCGAAACCTTTACCAAAAAAAGCTTCGTCACCTGGGCCTACATGAAGAGGGCGATTCTGCAAGCTGATGAAACCGCCCACGTATTGCACGATCTCCCCAGCAATACCTTTGCGCAAAGCATCTTCCAGCACTGCGATTCTCTGTCCGCCAAAACTCCTTTGTTTTCTTGCGATCAACCCTGCACCGTGATGATCCGCCGCAATGAAGATGTTCTTCACGGCTCACTCGCCTACACCATGGGCGGCAACACGATCCCTAACGAAAAAATCATCGACCTCACCCTCGTCATCGATGGCGACTGGCAAGCACCCAAAAATCTATCGAGTGCCACCTGCATCAACAAAGACGGCAAAACCACCCTCACCTTCCGCCCCACCAGCAACCTCCCCCTCACCTGGCAATTGCAGAAAAAATAACCATGCCGGCGGATATTACTCGTCGTGCCGAAGCCTCGCGAAGGAGGATCTGCCATGCCTAGCAAATGTTAGAAATCTCCCATACGAAGCGAGTATGAGAAATGACTTTTTTCTACATATGCCAGATTACCTCTACTGCTTTGCTCGATGAAAACAAGGGATTGAAAATCCCTTCTCCGTATTGCTTACCCGCGTAACACTTCGTCCATGACCTCGATGCAGCGGCGGTTTTGCGCCATGGTGCCGACGGAAATGCGCACCCATTCGGGAAGTTTGTAGCTGCTCATGGCGCGAAGGATGATGCCGCGTTGCAGCATTTTTTTGAACAAGCCATCGCCGTCACCGACTTTGACGAGAATGAAATTCGCGACGCTAGGAACAAATTCCAAACCGCGATCCGCAAAGGCCTGATGATAAAACGCAAGGCCCTCGGCATTGACGGCTTTGGTTTGATTCATGTGCGAGTCATCGGTCAAGGCGGCCAAGGCGCCCGCCTGGGCGATGGCATTGACGTTGAAGGGCTGGCGTGCTTTTTGCAAGATATCGGCAACCGATTTCGGAGCGAGTCCATAGCCCACGCGCAATGCGGCGAGACCGTGGATCTTCGAGCAAGTGCGCAGAATGCAAACGTTGCGGCCCTCGCGCACATACTTCAAGGTATCAGGCGCGTCGTCGAGGAATTCATAGTAGGCTTCGTCAAACACCGCCACCACGTGTGGAGGCAAGCGATCCATGAAACGGTCGAGCGCTTCTTGGCCAACCATGGTTCCTGTAGGGTTGTTCGGATTGGCAATGAAGACCAAGCGGGTGTTTTCGGTGATCGCATCGGCCATGCCTTCGAGATCGTGAATGAACCCAGGATCGGCGACTTCCACATACTTAGCACCAAACAAGGTGGCCATCAATTTATACACCACAAAGGCGTGCTCGGCGGCAATGAGTTCGGCATCGCGATTGAGAAAGGTGTGGCAGAGCAGTTCGATGATCTCGTTCGAGCCATTACCGAGAATGACATTTTCGCGGCCGAGGTCGAATTTTTCGGCAATCGCCGTGCGCAAGCGATAACCGCCGCCATCGGGGTAAATGTGGGCTTCTTCGAGCGCCAAACGCATGGCTTCCTTGGCCTTCGGCGAAGGGCCGAGGGGATTTTCGTTCGAAGCCAACTTGATGATATCCTCTGGCTGCAAACCGAGCTCGCGAGCGGTTTCATCGATTGGTTTTCCGGGCTCATAGGCCACCAAATCACAGACAAAGCGGTTTGCAAAAGTATCAATTGCCATAGCGGCGGAAACATTTCACTGATGTGGTCATACGTCAACCTCGGATTGTTGCGGAGATTACAGCAATCTGTGCCATGCAGCAAAATTTTCTGCACCTTTCGACAGCACTGCTTGAAAAAACTATGTCATGAATCGATTCTGCTGTTGTCATACATATCGCCTTCTGTACTATCCCGCTCGCATGGAACAGAAACGCAAACGCAAAAAAAAGTCGAATCCAATGGAAAATCTGTCGGCTCACCTTGCTGGACCAGTGGAGAAGGATAGTCGCGTTTTGCAGGCAGAAATTGCGCTGCGTCGCAACCTGCGTTCGGGGAGTTGGGAAAAATTTGTCCCAGGCATCCGCACCTTAGCAACTTCATTCGGCGTCAGCCCAGCAACCATGGTCAAGGCCGTGGACCGCGTTCGTGCCGATGGCTGGATCAGCAATGAAGGCGTGCGCCGTCGTTTCATTATCCATCGTGAAGTCATCTTAAAGTCGAAAGGTAAGGAAGCTGTGCTCCGAACATTGCTGCTGCTGGCACCAAAGAGTGGCCGCACCGAGCCCGCCCGCGGCACCTCACAGATCTTACTGCAACTCTGGGAATTGCTCGCACCGAAGGGCTGGAGCATTCGTTTTCACCTCGATGATTACGCGTCAGGCAAACGTCGCCAGAAGCAATGGGACGAACTCGTGGAACTCGAAAAACCACAAGCGGTTGTTGCGGTTCTCGGCACCCCGGCGATGGCAGCATGGGCGCGCGACGTCAAGGTGCCGATGTTTTTCTGCGGTGGAGCACTAGGCGATTTCTCCGTGCCAATGGTCGGTGTTTCTTCCAGCATGATGCTCGAGGATGCATTATCGCAACTGATTTCGCTTGGCCACAAAGACATCACATTGCCACTATGCGAGCGTTCACCTTCCTTCGCGGCGAACCTGAAGTCGACGATCAGTCGCAAGCTTGTCGAAGCTGGACACGATTTCATTTCCGAGCTGAATGCGCCTGCCACCGATGACGGCGGCGTTGAAAGCTTCCGCAACTGCTTGGATCGCGCCTTTGCCGTGCGACCACCCACGGCGATCGTCTGTCTCGACTGGCGCGAATACATTGCCGCGTTGTGCTATGTGCAGAAAAAAGGACTCTCTGTGCCAAAAGACATTTCCTTGATCTGTCTCAGTCACGATCACTCGGCCGATTGGTTCTCGCCCATCCCCACCCACTTCGAGCACCCGATCGACAAACTAGCAACGACCCTCAGCAACTGGCTGGAAGACATTTCCACCTACAATGATTTCACGCTGTCCGCCATGGTGCGTGGAACCATGATTGCTGGGGAGACGATTGCGAAGCCTCGATCATGAGAAGAAAGATGAGATTGTGAGACTTAAGACATAAGACTTGAAATAATAAGCGCCAAGAGCCTGATGTGGTTCAGCGGATGAAATCAACGAACCACAAAGCAAGTCGCTAAGGTCGCAGAGACGAACGCTGAGTTTTTTCTCAATCACCCCCTCTACATTCTCCGCGTTTTTCTCAGCGAACTCTGCATCTCTGCGCTTCGTTCTATCAACATCCATTGTATAATCCTGCTCGCGATGCCTGATCATCATTTTATATTGGGTTTGTCGGATAGGAGCCGCGAGAAGGGGCATCGGTTTTCGCTTATGCAAAAAATGAAGATGCGTTTACACGATAAGAGCTATGCGCTTGTCATCCAGGTCATTGCGGCATAGCTTGTCGGTGCGGCTATGTCTTTTTTGCGCTTTGAAAATGTCACCAAACGCTTCGGCTCGTTTACGGCTGTTGATCACATTTCGTTAGAAATTGGCAAAAGCGAGGTCTTCTCGTTGCTAGGGCCATCAGGCTGTGGAAAGACCACGCTGTTGCGCATGGCTGCTGGATTTGAAAAGCCCGATAGCGGACGGATTTTTCTCGATGGGATCGACATCACCGATCTCCCTCCCGAACGCCGGAAGGTCAACACGGTGTTTCAAAACTACGCGCTTTTTCCTCATCTCAGCATCCGCGACAACATTGCCTTCGGCCTGAAGATCGCCAAGACGCCGCGACAAGTGATCGATAGCGAAGTCGAGCGCATGCTTGATCTCATCGACCTGAGCGCCCATGCCGACAAAAAAATCTCGCAGATTTCTGGAGGTCAAAAGCAACGCGTTGCCATCGCGCGCGCGCTGATCAACAAACCGCTGGTGCTGTTGTTAGATGAACCGCTTGCCGCGCTCGATCTGAAATTGCGCCAACGATTGCTCGTCGAGCTCGATGCCATTCACGATGAGGTAGGCATCACGTTCCTCTACGTCACCCATGATCAGGGCGAGGCGATGTCGATCTCCGATCAAATCGCCG
>JBIIAI010000234.1:0-4062 GCA_044239965.1 Akkermansiaceae bacterium | reverse complement strand
TCCCAATCGAGAGCTTGAAAATGTTCGCCATCGATCAACAAAGCCTGGGCACTTCCCGCGACGACGCGAGAAATGGCCTGCTCCAAAGTGATCGTAGCGATGGCTTGCCAATGACGGTTTAGCACCAGTACATTGCGTTCTGTGATGATAGCACTCATCGTTTCATTATGGTTGTTGTGTGTGTATTTTAGGCAAAATTCTTCCGCTCGATTGAAATATCAATCGGATAGCAGGAAGGTTTTTTGTTAGTATTAGTTTATCAGAAAATTACATGAGAATGAGATAGCAAATGGGATGTGTTTCAGGATGGCAAGATGGATCGATCAAACGAAAAAACCTGCGACCCTATGAGGTGGCAGGCTGGTGTGATCGGGGTAAAGAGTTCCGTTTGTTAAAGGAGACTCAAGTTGCTGATCGCATGCTGCCTGCCAGGGCGTGGGGAAATTATTTCTTCTCCCATCAACGATGTTGCGTTGCGATCTTGGTGTGCGCTCGTAAAGGAGCACTTGGAACTCGCAACAAATCCACCGCCGATGAGGATCGGACGATTGATGGAGTAGCTGCGTAAAGTTTTCATAAAAGTAGTGGTTGGTGCGCGGCTTGATGATTCTTTTGGCGTAATATGTCAATACAAAAATGACTAATAGGAAAAAATTTCGCGCCTTGCTTTCCTTTGCCAAATTGTTATCATCATTTTAACACATGAGCATGGCAGCATCACCCGATGATCCTCTCGAAGATGATTTCTTTCGCTACCTCGATACCGAGCGTAGCGCATCGGCTTTGACGCTACGCAACTATCGTGCGGCACTACTAGGATTTCGGACGTTTCGTGGAGCATCTTTCAGCAACTGGCGCGATGCCAGCACCGATGATTTTCGTGCCTGGCTTTTTGCAATGATGAAGGAAAACCTCTCACGTGCGACGATTCGTTTACGCTTTGCCGCCATTCGTTCGTTTTACAAATACCTTGTGCATCGTCGAGGTCTCGCGAAAAGTCCCGCGGCCGATCTGCAATTGCCGAAGGCCGAACGCAAGTTGCCCGTGGTGCTCAATCTCACGCAAATGGAAGAGCTACTCGAGTTGCCGAACAAACTCGCCGGTGAGAAACCGCGCATTGCTTGGCTTGCCGCGCGCGATACAGCTTTGCTGGAATTGTTTTACTCCTGCGGCTTGCGGATATCGGAACTTCGGCAACTGGACGTCAAGGACATTGATTTTTTGAGCGAGTCAGTTCGGGTGATGGGCAAAGGTTCGAAAGAACGCATCGTGCCGATCGGTGGTCCCGCATTGTCTGCGCTGCAACGCTATCGACGCGAGGCAGCGATCACGCAAGGCCCGTTGTTTCTCAGCTCTCGCAAGACTCGCATCACACAGCAAGCGATTGATTTGCTATTAAAAAAATACCTCGCTCAGTCATCGATTCCTTTTGCCATCTCGCCACACAAGTTGCGGCACTCGTTTGCCACACACATGTTAGATGCCGGCGCTGATTTGCGCAGTGTGCAATCGCTGCTAGGTCATGCATCGCTTTCCACCACTCAAATCTACACCCACGTCACCCGCGAGAGATTGCGCCAAGCCTATGATGGAGCTCATCCCCGCGCCAAATCCGCACCCGAATGAAACGCATCGTTTTTTTGCTCCTGCTGCTTTCCCATTTTTCTCAAGCCGATGATGCGGCATTGATCAAGCAATTGCTCGCGGAAAATCTCGACAAACGCACCTTTGCCTTTGCCGATGTGGTGCTCGCCTCTTCGGGAAAAAAAGTCATTCCGCTCGATAGCAACAACGCCGCCCATCTGCGCATCACCCAAGCGATTCGCACCGCGCTCGATCAAGCCTTGGTCACGCTCTCACGCGAGGATTCACCGGTCCGCAACCTACGCCGCATCAACGAGGCATCACGCTACTTCGAGGACGCACTGATGCAGAGCATCAACCAAAGCCCTGGGTTGCGTTGTGAAATTCCACCGACAAAAAAAGGTGATCTCCAGCGATCGGGTTATCCCGACCTCAAGATCACGGATCGCAATTCCGGCCTCGTCGCCTACCTCGATCCGAAACTTGTCGAATCAAAATCACTACATTCCACGCTACGGACGTTTTATTACGAGCCCAAGCATGAAACACTCAAGATCAATGACGATGCCATTCATTTGCTTTGTGGCATCGAGCACGATGGCAAAGAGGGCCAGTGGACATTCACTCGCTTTCACCTCGTTGATCTCTCCACGCTACGCGTGCGGTTAAAAGCTGAATTTCAGGCTTCCAATGCGGAGCTTTATCCGAAAAAATAGCCACGCGCTTATGGAGGACAGCCCTACGGAAAACAGACTCATGGAAAATTGCATCACGACTACTGCCACGATCCTCGGACCTTACTCCGATATTTTCGAGGCATCGCTGCCGAATGGCAAAAAAACGCTGGCTCATTTTTCCCGAAGCACCATGCATCTGCGCGAACAAATCCGCATCGGCATGAAAGTGCGCGTCGAGATGACACCGTTTGATTTCGATGTAGCGAGGATTGTTGCGATTGAATAATGAGCTAGTGAGATCGATGATCAAGGCTGCGCTTTACCAATCACCGGCCAGCCCTTTTCATCCCATGTCAGAGGCACCATGCGCAAGCGCGAACTGCCATTGATACTACGATCATAGTAGTGATGAACGAGCCACTCCTTGCCATCGCGCAATAATACCGAGGCGTGGCCCGGGCCGATGAAATCACCCTCGGTCGTCATCAACAACTTGCCCGCAGCTTTCCGCAAATCCACACCGTGTTCATCGAGATACGGCCCCGTAATGCTTTTACTGCGCCCCACCCGAATTTCATAGGTGCTTTTCACTCCTCGACAACACAGACCCCAGTTGACAAAAAGATAGTAACTGCCCTTTCGTTCATGAATGAACGGAGCCTCGATCTCAGGTGCCTTCGCAAGGTGTAACGGCGCTTTGTTCGGATCTTTGCGCAAACCTGTTTTGGCATCGAGCTCGATCATAAAAATCCCATCCCAAAAGGAACCATATGACATCCACATGCGCTGATCTTTCGGATCGATGAGCACCGCAGGATCAATCGCATTGTAGCGATCCGCAGCGCTCGATTGCAGCACGATTCCTCGATCCTTCCACTGCCAATCCGCTGACTTCGGGTCCAAGGATTTGCCAACGGCAAGTCCAATCGCCGAGCGATTTTTGCCAAAGGTCGATACCGAATAATACACAAAATATTCATCGCCCACGCGAATCACATCGGGAGCCCACAAGTGTTGCCGATTGCCCGGCACCTCACGCTCATGCCAATCGGGGAAATTTCCTGGCGCAAAAATCGAACCCGCACGCTTCCACTTCCCTGCTGCATCTTCTTGCATCAAGGAGATGCCCATGCCCGCGGAAAAAAATCGATGTACTCCCTGCGAAGCAAGAACCGTCGAAGGATCATGCACTTTTTCGGGATCTCGCATGCCCGGCGAACCCTGCGCCACAGCAAACAGGGTCGTAAGAAAAAAGAATGCGCTCAAGCTGTGCCATCGATTCAACATCACGCAAAGCTTAGCACTTCACGCATTTCCCGCAAGAAACATGCTGCGTCCGATGACACAACGCCCGATCACTTCCGCGCGTGATCCGGAAGATCAAGCACTGGCGGAGCCTTGCGTGCAGGGCGATTGAACGGAGTTCCATACTCGGTGTAGTCGTTGAGAAATCCGCCTTGACTGAGAAAAAACTGACCATTTTCGACACCCATGAAGCGATCGAGTCGATCAACCTTGCCGGTGCCATCGTGACTGAAACTTGCCTGTGTCACCTCAATCCATTTTTTATCACTAGTGAAAATCCACTGATTGCCGAAATGCGCCTTGCGCAGCAGATGACCATTGTGACCACCAAAGTTTTCGCTGAAGCTATAGAGCCCGCGGAGATAGCTGCCTTCCTTCGGGGCGCGCCAACTAGAAATCAACATCCATTTTTTTTGATCCGGATGAAACCAGTAGCCGCTGAAAATTGTGTGCGTGGCATCTAATACTGCAGCCGTAACAAAAAACTTCTGCACCT
>JBIIAI010000317.1:0-4063 GCA_044239965.1 Akkermansiaceae bacterium | reverse complement strand
CAGACCACAGGGATTTCTTTCACACTCAGCCAACTGGGCAACAAACTCCATCGTGGAGCAAACCAACATAAGGCCGGTAAAACAAGAGTGATGCAGAGCGCACCTGCGAGTATGGCGTGTCGCAATGCTGCGGAGGATTTTCGTAGCAACGCTAACAAAATCAGTGCCGCTAACAGCAGCAACGATGATTTCAAGGTGGCGTCTAACAGGGTAACAAAAGCACTCGTTGCCGCAAAACCACCGACGAGAATGGGGCGAGTGATCATGACTACTTGCCCTCCTTTCTCGCTTGCTCGATGCGCTTGCGCAGTGCGTCCATTTGTTTCGCACTGAGTTTTCCTTTTTCGCCAAAATGCGCGGCGAGAGCATCATCCATCGAGCCACCGAAGAACGTATCCAAAACCGACTTTAAAGCGCTCAGGCCTGCTCGCGATTTTGCCACCAAGGGTCGGTATACCATTTCTCGCCCCTCCGGTCGTCGCTTGACGTATCCTTTTTCCTCCAAAATGTGAAGCATCCGCCGCACCGCCATCGGTGTCGGCGGTTCGGGAATGGTATCGACAATCTGGTTCACTGTGGCTTCTTCATGAACATACAACGCGTTCATGATTTGCCGCTCTCTGCGACTGAGTTCCTGTGGGTCTGACATAACAATTGGCTTCGTGCGTTACGATTTTAACGGACGAAATCAAATCTACAAGAGAAAAGTTAAAAAATTAACGCGTTGGGGTGGGTCATAATGCGGAAACATAAAAATAGTTCTTCATCTCTGTGTGACTCTTGCTAGAATAAATTCATGCAAGATAAACAGCAACTGATTGCATCATGGACGCGTAATCTCGACCACAATGCGGAACAACAGCTTCATGCGCAGGGCATGTTGGATGAGGCGATTTTGCCTGATACGGCAGAGTTGGCTGTTGCCTCGGAGCGGATGGGATCTCTCGCAAGCGCGATTCGCCGAAAAGGTTTCATCTGCTTGAGTGCGCTAGCGTTCTCCGTTTTGGGCATTTGGTTGACTATGATTTCAATCGAGGCGGCAATGTTGTACCGGTTGAAAAAATCTACACCTATCTTATTTGCGCCTTATGATCCGCCGCGAATCAAAAACCTCGACGCACGCGGTGAGTTGCTGCTTTACGGCGGTCCGCCCCGCGCGGATCAAGCCGAGCAGATGCGCCCGTTGTGGGAGAGCGAGCCAACGAATCCAGCATTCTATGCCGAATACGTGCGACATTATCTAGGTGAAAAAAAACAACTGCCACCTGATTTTTTGTCTACCGCCGCACGTCTCGATCCAGACAATGGCTGGTTTACGACACTTGCTGCTGCGGTCGAGGCAGAGGATGCGGTAAAAAAATCACAAACCAAGGTCCACCCACGTAGCCCGATGACGCCAGAACTTGCGCGGCAATTTCCGTTAGAAGAAAGGCCTGCGGAACGAAGGAAGATCGTTTATCAAATTGAAATTATAGACGAGGCCAAGGCCGAGAAAGCTCTAGCGCTCTGGCGCAAGTCTTTGCAGCAAAGCAAATACGATGATTATGAAATGGAAATGCACAGTCTACGAGTGCCTTATCTCAATAAACGAAGCTCGTACGTTGGGCAATTTACTACGATTCAATATTTTCCGATCTACACTGCATTAAAGCAACGACGACTGATCGAACTTGTGATCGCATACTTGCAAAAAGATGATCTTTCTGCCGCTGAGCGGACAGAATTATTGGAGGGGTCGATTCAATACACGAAGAGGCACTATTCCATTGAATGTTCTGATATTGTCAATGAGCTTGTGATTTACGCATTAACGCAGAGTCTAGCAAAAAACAGCATGGTGATAGATCCTCAAGGAGTTGACCCACAACTCCTTGCTCAAATGAAATCTCTCTCAGAATCGATTGATTCACGAGAAAAAATTCGAAGAAATCACGATAGAAATGCGACGAATATCATGAATTTGAAACGCAATGGCTCGATGTTGGCAGCACTGAGCGTGCCAGCAGTGTTACAACAATCCACGACAGTAGCATGGCCAGAAGCAGAAGAACTTGAACCTCAGCGCCGCGCTGAGCAAGCGTATGCGATGCGCATGATCACGCTCGTTGCCATGCTGGTGGCATTTTGTTTTTTACCATTCAATTTTCTCTTTCGTCGCCGCAAACCCCTGTTGTGTCTTGGGCAATGCGCAGCAGTCACTATCGATGGAAAATCAAAACGTCTATGGATTTTTGTGGGTGTGATTATGCCGCTCTTTTATTTTTTCTTGTTGTATTTTTTCACGCCATTGGGAGGAAAAGAACTTGGCATGTATCATGTTTGGGGGCTTACACCTAGTGTGCAGGCAGGCTGCGTCTTTGTCTTGATGATCGCGCTGCCGCGGCTTCTCATCCACCGTCACAGCTCTGCATGGGAGAATCTGAACGGATCTTCGCGTCGTTGGCACTTGCTCCTGGGTTGGCTCGCTGTGGGGTTGATTCTGATTCCTATGCACACACTTGTCCCGATGTTTGAACACGCATATACTCCCGGTTCTTCCATCGATTCCGTAGCCATCTGTTCATATCTAATCGCTTGCACTGCGCCATTGGTATTGTGGCTCATCTGGAATGGACTGCGCGGATGCTTTGCGCGCGAGCCTTATGAACGGGTGATGCATGCACTCCGGCGTCAAGCGCTCGTGAGTTCTATGGTGATTGCTTGCTGGGCTCTCTGCCTCAGTTGCGCGTTGTGGTTTTTTGAGGAAAGACAATGGTTGGAAAAAGATACGTTTTTTGAAGTGCATGAAGATTTCCGCGTTATGTCCTCCAGTGAAGCCGATGTAGTCAAAGCAATGCGTAAAGAAACACGGGCCTTGCTTTTTCCTGAGGAGCGCTAATGTCGATTGGTCAATGGATTCTCTCTCGTGTATTGTTGATTCATCGAGTAGCGAAGATGGCAAAGTAGTGGATTCTATCTGCGGATTTCGTATGGTGTCAGTATTCCACAAAAAAATCCCCGCCATGTTGGGCGGGGATTTTTGTTGAGTAGCTTTTTTGCTACGAGGGCTTGGCGCTTCCTCCTTCGCTACGCTGCGGCGCGACCAGTGGAAAGCGCCGCCACGATTAATAGCGATAGTGATCGGCTTTGTAGGGGCCTTCTACTTCTACGCTGATGTAGTCCGCTTGCTCTTTCGTGAGCTTGGTGAGCTTGGCGCCGATTTTTGCTAGGTGCAGGCGGGCGACTTCTTCGTCGAGATGTTTCGGCAACACGGTAACTTGGCCAGGCTTGTAGCTGTCTTTGTTTTTCCAAAGATCAATTTGTGCCAACGTTTGGTTGGTGAAGCTGTTGCTCATCACGAACGATGGGTGACCCGTGGCGCAACCGAGGTTGACGAGACGACCTTCGGCAAGCATGTAGATGCAGTTGCCAGCGGGGAAGGTGTAGCGATCCACTTGTGGCTTGATGTTGAGCTTGGCAACGCCGGGAGCGGTGTCGAGCTTGTCGATCTGGATCTCGTTGTCGAAGTGGCCAATGTTGCAAACAATCGCTTGGTCCTTCATTTTTTCCATGTGCTCGAGGCGGATGATGTCTTTGTTGCCGGTGGTGGTAACGTAGATATCGCCCCAGCCGAGGGTGTCTTCGACGGTCAACACGCGGAAGCCTTCCATGGCGGCTTGCAGAGCGCAGATTGGGTCAACTTCGGTGACGACAACTTGTGCACCTTGGCCGCGAAGGGCTTGGGCGCAGCCTTTGCCAACATCGCCGTAGCCGCAGACCACGCCGACTTTGCCGGAGATCATGACGTCGGTGGCGCGCTTGATGCCATCGACCAATGATTCGCGGCAACCGTAGAGGTTATCGAATTTCGACTTGGTGACGGAGTCATTGACGTTGATGGCAGGAACCAGCAAGGTGCCGGCTTTGGCCATTTGATAGAGACGATGGACGCCAGTAGTGGTTTCCTCGGAAACACCTTTCCACTCTTTGACGATTTCGTGGAAAATGCCTGGTTGCTCAGCGTGGATGGTTTTGAGCAGATCTTTGATGACTTGCTCTTCATGGCTGCCGGAAGGAGTGGTGA
>JBIIAI010000233.1:0-4068 GCA_044239965.1 Akkermansiaceae bacterium | reverse complement strand
ACCATTGTAGCGATATGTCAGCTGAGTATGGTCGAAGCCGAGCAAGCGCAAGATGGTAGCGTGCAGATCGTGGAGATGCACTGGATCTTTCGCTGGTTCGGCACCGAGTTCGTCACTCTCTCCGTAAGCTGTTCCTGCCTTGACGCCGCCACCAGCCATCCAGCAGCAGTAGACCTTGCTCCAGTGATCGCGGCCGCTGGCTTCATTGATGCGACCTGCGGTATTCGGTGGACGACCAAACTCGCCGCCCCAGATGATCAGAGTTTCATCGAGCAGGCCTTTTTGTTTCAGATCCGCAATCAACGCCGCCGCTGGTTGGTCAACGGCTTGCGCGGTTCTTCCAATGCCCGAGACCAAATTGCTATGATGATCCCATCCACCTGCATCAACTTGCACAAAGCGCACACCGCGTTCGACTAAACGCCTTGCGCAAAGGAGCTTCGCCGCCAATTCACCCTTGCCGTATGCTTCGCGAATCGCCTTCGGTTCTTTGTTGATATCAAACGCATCGGTGGCAGCGGTTTGCATGTGAAAGGCCAGCTCAAAAGACTCGATGCGAGCCTCCAGCTGTTCATCGCGCTGGACGTTTTTCATGTGTCGCTCGTTCATGCTACGCACGAGTTCCAACTGCGCGCGCTGTTGTTCAAGAGTGGAAAATTCGCTACGCAAATTGCTCAACACCTTGTTCACCGGAACGTTGGCTTTGAACTCCGTTTTCGCCCCCTGATAGAGACTCGGCAAAAAGGCACACTGACGCGATTCTGGACCACCACCGAGCGCGACGAAGCCAGGCAGGTTTTGATTTTCTGTGCCAAGACCATAGAGCAACCAGGATCCGAGCGATGGTCGTGTCAGAACAGCGGAACCCGTGTGCATGAGTTTTGCTGCGGGACCATGCGCAGGGACCTCACTGTGCAACGAACGAACGATGCACAATTCGTCAGCTACTTTTTGCAGATGCGGAAAGAGATCACTGATTTCGAGCCCCGATTTGCCACAGCGTTGAAATGGGAATGGCGACGGCCACAACACACCACTAAAGCCCGCTGCCGTCTGATCGCGAAACTTCTCCAAGGTCGGCTTGTAGTCAAAGGTATCAATGTGCGAGGGAGCCCCGCCCGCGAAGATGTGAATCACGTGTTTCGCCTTGCACGGTAACGAAGGCTTGCGAGCCGCCAGTGCGGTAGCCGCTTGAGCTTCATCGGAAAAAAGAGTGCCGAGTGCCAAGGCCCCGAGGCTCATGCCGGTGCGTTGAAGGAACTCACGGCGCGATGTGGCCGCAGGCAGTTGATTGTGACAAAGTGGGTTCATCGTTGTTAGAGCAATTCAGTTAACGTAAACAAATTCATTCGAACAAATCAAGGCTTGTACCAGCATTTCGAGCGGAGCCAATGGCGCACGGACCACAGGTTCACCTTCGTTTTGCAAGGAAGCGGTTTTTTCTTCACGACTGCCAGTAGCAGCTTGTTTTTTCGGCTTGCCTGGTTTGGCCATGGGAAGTGGAGGAATGTCTGCGGCACGAGCAAGAAATGTATGTGCTTGTTGCACCTCTTCAGCCGTCGGTGATCGTTGGAAAATGATGCGATGCAGCGCTGTAATTTTTTCGACATCCGTTTGAGCTCGGCTCACTTCCGGACGAGCAACTACACTGCGTGATACTTCGATCACTAAGGGATTGTTGAGAAAAAAGAGTGCCTGCTGTGGCACGATGGTACTAATCCTTCGACTGTTCGTTTGCATGGGATCGGCGAAGTCAAACTGCGTCGGTAAATCGCTGAGGAAAAGCCGATCGACATAACCATAGATACTACGACGATAGCTAAACGGCTCGTCCGTGATGTTCACAGGTTGCCCGCCGACGGCAGGGTCGAGTTTACCGGTCAGCAATAGCAGCGAATCACGGATGCCTTCGAAGTCGAGACGTCTGAGGTTGGCGTGCCAAAGCAAACGATTTCCAGCATCGATCTTGCGTGCAAGCGCCACGGTACGATTGCCATTCGGATTCGCGTCTTGTCGATAGGCGGCGCTGAGCACAATGAGCTTGTGAAGCTTTTTCAAACTCCAACCACTCTCAACGAATCGAGCCGCTAGGAAGTCGAGCAATTCTGGATGGCTAGGCTTTTCGCTCATATTGCCAAGGTCATCCGGCGTATTCACAAGTCCTTCGCCAAAATGATGCATCCACACACGATTCACAATGGTTCGAGCAGTGAGTGGATTCGAAGCGGAAGCAATGTCATGAGCAAGATCGAGACGACCACAGCCATGACGATAGGGTTGCCGTTTGCCATCTGTGAGGAATTCGAGAAATTGACGCGGCACAACGGGACCGAGCTTTTGTTCATCACCCCGGAGGAAAACACGACTGTCCCGTGGTTTGGCGATATCCTTGACGACCATGGCTGCGCCGGGAGCGCCAGGATGAGTCAAACGCAGCTCGTTGATTTCGGAGAATCGAAAACTGCGTGTGGTCAATCCCGTCAAGCGCAGTCGTTGATAGGAAGCCATCAGTTGCTCCGTTGTGGCGATGTCGGACGCAGGAGGAATCGGCCAGATGCTGGTGGCGAGCTGCACCACGGCAGGTTCTGCGGTATCTGGTTGACCCGCACGACGCGATTTCAATACCGCCTGCATTTGCGACAAATGCGGAGCCATCAAGCGCGCATAGGCCACGCCCACTTCATCGAGCGACTGTGGTTGCAAAGAAGCAAGTGCCTTCGCGACGAGTGGGTTAATCTTCGGATCCGCGAGAGATTTTTTGAGCGCTGCGGGAGCGAGTTTGGCAAATTCTTTAGGCTGCATTTTCGCCAATCTAGCGAGTGTATTGAACGGCCCCCACACCGGATCTTTGACGTTGAGTGTGATTTGAAAGTCCAGCTCCGGTTCATGTTCGATGCCATAGCGCTTCTTCACCTCGAAGGCTTGCGGCGATTCATGACCATGCGCTGCAATCCATCCATGAAGCACCACCCGCGCTTCAATTTGCTTTTGAAAAATGTCCAGCAATCCTTGAACCACATCATAGTAACGTTCACGATTCTGCTTTTCCAGCGCCCTGAGCTTAGCTTCATAATCTAATGTAGCTGCACTGCCATTGCGAGTAGGCAGTGTGGGCTTATTGTAGCTCTCTTCGATTGAGGCAAAGATCCCGTGCAGTGAGTAATAGTCGGCAATGCGTACGGGATCAAATTTATGATCATGACAACGAGCACAACTCACGGTAAGCCCAAGAAATGCTCGCGTAGTAGTGTCGATTTGCTCATCAATGACATCGTTCGGGTTGTCGAATTTTTTGCCCACGGTTAAAAATCCAAGCGCAGCTAAACGTTCATCATTTGGTTTGATATCGGATAACTGATCCGCAGCAATTTGCTCTTTGATGAATTGATCATAGGGTTTATCATCATTGAATGCATCAATAACATAATCGCGATAAGTCCATGCATAAGCATAGCGATAGTCCTCATAACGATACTTACCGCCATTGCTCACGAGGCCACGAGTATCAGAATAACGCGCCGTATCCAACCAATGCCGCCCCCAACGCTCTCCGTAATGAGGACTGCTTAGGAGATAGTCCACGACACGCTCGATCGCTGCGTCTTGCGCTTTCGCATCGCCCTTTGCGGCCTGCCATTCTTTGGTGAAATGCCCGACTTGTTCCGTCGTTGGTGGAAGCCCCCAAAGATTGTAAAACAATCGACGCAACAGCGCATCTGGATCAGCCGGAGCACTCGGTTCGAGCCCCGCAGCTTCGAGTTTCGCGAGAATAAACCGATCTATGTCCGTTCGTGGCCACTGGGGATGTTTCACCTCTGGCATCTCAGGTTTTTTCACTGGTTGAAAGGCCCAATGCTGTCGCGCTTCAGGCGTGATGCCCGTGAGTTTTTTCACTTCTCCATCGCGCGGATCTGGCGCCCCCATCGCCACCCATTGTTCCTATTTCGCAATGTGCGACGCAGGCAACTTCCCACCTTTTTTCTTCGGCGGCATCGCAAGATCAGCATCGGTGTATCGCACCGCCTTGATCAGCAGCGATTCTTCAACTTTCCCCGCAACAATCGCCGG
>JBIIAI010000232.1:0-4070 GCA_044239965.1 Akkermansiaceae bacterium | reverse complement strand
CGCAGACCGCTTGAAAAAGATCGCCGTCGTAGCGATCACCGATGAGATGCGAGAGCACCTCGGTATCGGTTTCGGAGAGGAAAATGTGGCCTTTGGCTTCGAGACGAGCGCGCAGGCTGCGGTAGTTCTCGATGATGCCATTGTGCACGAGTGCGATATCGCCCGATTGATCGAGATGCGGGTGCGCATTGACCTCGGTGGGCGGACCATGTGTCGCCCAACGGGTGTGAGCGATGCCGTAGGAGACTTGAGAAAAGCGCTCGGCGGGCCAAGTGTCGCGCGCTCTGTCGCTGAGGCTCACGACTTTTCCGGGTGCCTTGGCGACGATGATTTTGTTGTCCTCGACGATAGCGAGTCCCGCCGAGTCATAGCCCCGGTATTCGAGTCGTCGCAAGCCGTTGATAAGAATGGGAGGCGCTGCTGCTTTGCCGATGTAACCTACGATGCCGCACATAATGAATGTATTTTTAGTTAGAGAGTGAGATCCTTTTGCACAATGTCACCTGGACGTGTGGACGTATGAGGATGGAGTTTTCTGCCGGGATAAATGGAGGTATTGATGCCGGTGTGAACGTGATCGCCAACGATCGCCCCGAACTTGCGACGTCCGGTATCGATCAATTGATCACCAACAGAAGTGCGATGGTTTTTGCCATCGTGTCGAAGGTTGGATGTGATGGTGCCTGCACCGAAGTTGACCTTATGACCGATCACGGAATCACCGACGTAAGAAAGATGGCCGATCGATGTGTGGGATAAAATGATCGAGTTCTTGATCTCTACGGACTGGCCGATGTGGCAGTGATCGCCGATGGAGGTCGATCCTCGCAAGTAACAATTCGGTCCGATTTTGCAGTTCTCGCCGATCACCACATTTCCTTCGATGAATACCCCAGGCAAAATGCGCGTGCCTTTGCCGATGTGCACGATGCCTTCGATGTGAGCGGCAGGGTGGACATCGCCAAGAATGTGATTTTCTGTTAGGTGTGAAACGAAGTCTTCGTTTGCCTTGAGCAGATCCCAACTGTGACGAAGCAGCAGGGAACTTTTCGCGATCAAAATGGCATCGCTGGGCTGTTCGTTTTTCCACGCGAGGGCTTCGCCGGATTCATCAATGAGAGTATCAAAATCGCTTTCCAAAAATGCAATGAGGTCTGCACGGCTAACCCATGCATGCGGATGGCGCTGGATTCCATCGGGCAGCGGATGCTGATCGAGCGGGATATTGCCGATGGGGAAATGCTCTAACGGATTGGTGAGGAGGACGGGCATAATGAATTTCTCGTTAGGAATTTTGTTTGCTGATGGCTTCGATCAAGGCCGTGGTGAGTTGTGTGGTCCATTGCGCAACGAGTGCAGGATCGCGATGCTCGACCATCACGCGCGCTTTGTTTTCGGTGCCAGAGTAGCGGATCAGTTGGCGGCCATTTTTGCCGAGTGCGGCATCGGCTTCGCGCAGCAAGGTTTGAAATTCTGTTAGTGATTCAAGCGCTGGTTTTGCGGGAACTTTGAAGCTTTCGAGCTGTTGCGGATATTCCTCCATGCACAATGCCAATTCGTGCAGTGGCTTGCCGCTTTCTTTCATCACACGCAACACCTGAAGTGCGGAAAGAATGCCGTCGCCGGTGGTGGCATGATCGGCAAAAATTAAGTGTCCCGAGTTTTCGCCGCCGAAGGAATGTTCATGTGCGCGCAGAGCTTCGATGACTTGTCGATCGCCCACGCCCGTCGTTAGCACACGAATGCCGGCCTGCTCCATGGCGGCGTGGAGCCCAAGATTGCTCATCACCGTGACGGCAATGGTGTCGCCGCGCAGTTGCTTGCGTTGCTTCAGTGATAGGGCACAGAGAGCAATGATGCGATCTCCACTGATGGTGTTGCCTTCGGCATCGGTGAAGATCGCGCGGTCGGCATCGCCATCAAAGGACACACCGAGGTCTGCGCCGTGTTGTTTGACAAGAGCTCCTGCGGCTTCGGGATACAGCGCACCGCAGTTGGCGTTGATGTTCATGCCATCGGGCTGCGTTGACATGGTGATGACTTCGGCTCCGAGCTCGCGGAAAATCAGCGGTGCAACGGAATACGCGGCGCCATTTCCGCAATCGATGACGATCTTCAGTCCATTCAGCGAAATGTTGTCGGCGGTGTGCTTGGCGAACTCGATGTAGCGACCGCGTGCATCCTCGATGCGTGTGGCCTTGCCAATTTTGTTAGGTGGAGTGGGGGACTTGGACGCGGCATCCGATAGGATGAAGTTTTCGATTTGTTCTTCGAGTTCATCAGAAAGCTTGTAGCCATCGGGTCCGAAAATTTTTAGACCATTGTCTTCGTAGGGATTGTGCGATGCTGTGAGCATGATGCCCGCAGCGCAGCCCATCGACTTCGTCAAATGAGCCACCGCAGGAGTGGGCAGGGGGCCGACGAGCAACACATCCATGCCTGTCGAAACCAAGCCGCTGGTGAGTGCTGTTTCTAACATGTAGCCTGAAATCCGCGTGTCCTTGCCGATGATCACACGGTGGCGCTTTTGGTCCGAGCCTGATAACACTGCGGTGATCGCCTTGCCAGCACGCAGTGCTACTTCAGGAGTGATGGGAAATTCATTTGCCGTGCCGCGGATTCCGTCTGTGCCAAAAAGTTTCATGATTGCTGTGCGGGAAGCATAGTACAGAATTTTGACGAAGTAAAGATGTTTTGTTCAAAAAAAAATGAACAAAATTTCTACAATTGATGTTTTTTGATAGTATTTATGGTTTTTTTTGCCATTTTGCCATGAGGAAAGATACGGGAAATTCTCGAATGGTGTGATGATTGCAGTACAGATCAATGGTCTGCTGATGAAAACTCTAGGGCAGCGATTTTGCCATCATCATTGCAAGCTCGTGCCTTGATTGAGCATGTGCATCACGCTTTCGTCGGGGCAGGTCCATTGCAACGATTGCCCGAGCGAAAACCGCAAACCAGTTTTGATCGCGCGGACAGGACAGACTTCTAACAAAAGTTCCACTTGATCTGCCACGACATCGACTGCACCGAGTGTACCTTGCGAGTGATCAGCGGAGTCGCTGAAACTTCGTGGGTGATTTAATTGGATCGTATCGTCAAATTCGGCACAGCTTTCACCCTTGCTCGCATTTGTTACCTAGCTTATCATTTTCTGTCCAACACAACATACCCCATGTCGCGCCCTCTGGTTTTCATCACATCTTGCAACGAAAGTCCTGCGTATGGAACGTACAGCATGACGCGGAAATCGTACACCGATGCTATCAGAAGGGCTGGATGTTTGCCTTTGATCATGCCTGCGGATGGCTCGGTCGACGATCTCGCAGAAGTATTAGATCGCTGTGATGGCTTGCTTTTCACGGGATCGCCTTCGAATGTGCATCCTTCCCTTTATGGCAAAGAATTGCATCCTTCGCAGCCGATGCGTGATGAAATCCGCGATGCATGGACACTGCCTTTATTGCGTGCTGCGACGGAGCAGCACATTCCTTTACTGGCGATTTGTCGTGGATTTCAGGAATTCAATGTGGCGCTCGGAGGTTCCTTGCATCAGCGTTTGCGTGAGGTTCCCGATTTTGAAAATCACATGGCGTATGAAACCGACGACCTCGATCAGCGCTATGCCTTGGCGCATGACGTGAGTGTCTGCGAAGGTGGAATGTTGCACCGCATCGTTGGGGTAAAACACATGCGCGTGAACTCGGTGCACAATCAAGGCGTTGATCAACTCGCACCGAACTTATGCATCGAAGCCCGCAGCGATGATGGAGTCATCGAAGCCGTAAGCCCTCGCGATGCCAAAACGTTTCAGCTCGGCGTGCAATGGCATCCCGAATGGCGCAGCGACCTGGATGAGCCATCAACGAAAATTTTCCGTGCCTTTGCTGCAGCCTGCGCGGATCGTGCCCACAAGGAATATCTCAGCCGATGAATCAGGCTGAGCAATCATTGCGCGCGATGCGTGGCAGCTTGTTGTTAGGAGTTGTAGCAGCCGCTTTATTTTCCGTGAGCTTCGTCCTCAATCGCATGATGTCTGCCGCGGATGGACACTGGGCGTGGTCGGC
>JBIIAI010000330.1:0-13702 GCA_044239965.1 Akkermansiaceae bacterium | reverse complement strand
CGCGTTCTAGCACCTCCGAATTCTACCGCCTTTCCGTCCGATGAAAAAATTTCTCCTTGCCCTCGGCTCGCTCCTCTTCGCCGCTACCGCCCACGCGCAGTGGCAGAGCACGACTTACACGCTCAAGAGCGGGTGGAACTCGATCTATCTGCACGGAGATGCGAGTTATACTACACTCGAAACAATTTTCGCCTCGCAGCCTGCGGTGCAGGAAGTCTGGCGTTGGAACCCGAATCCCACCCAGGTCCAGTTTACCAGCACCCCGCTGCTTCCAAGCAACGGCACACCGGAATGGAGCAAGTGGGTGCGCGGTGCGGCGAGCAACTCTCTCATCGGCATGACGGGCCAGTCGGCCTATCTAGTAAAATGCTCCAGCGCCACCTCAGTCGCTATCGCCAACAAGCCAATGCCGCCGGCCAACAATTGGGTGCGCAGTGGGGCGAATTTCATAGGATTCCCCAGCAGCAATGCGGTGGGAAATTTCCCAACCTTCTCGAACTACTTTGCCACTTTCCCGGCGGCCATCGCCTCGAACGTGAAGATCTTCAAATACGTCGGTGGCGATCTGGGGGCCACCAATCCACTGCAAATCTTCTCTACGGTGAGCGAGCGGGTGGACCGCAATCAGGCATACTGGTTCTCCGCCGAAGTAGTGGGAAATTTTTATGCCCCCGCACAGATCACCCTCTCCAACAGCGACGGATTTGCCTTTGGGCGCCGTGGTTCGGTGATCACGGCCCGCATCATGAACCGCACCGCTGCGGTAATGACCCTACGGATTACGCCAGTTGCCTCCAACAGTCCACCGTCGGGCCAAGAGCTCGTCACCGCGCCTGTGCCCATCACCCGCCGGACCCTCGATGATCAGGCAGAGTGGGTGGAAACGCCGATCGCCGCCGCCTACGACGAGGTCATCGCGCCGAATTCCAGCGTAGAGCTCAATTTCGGCATCGACCGCAGCCAAATGAATGGTGCAGCAGACGCCCTCTACGCCTCGCTCTTGCGTTTCACCGACTCGGCGAAGTCTTTCGACATTCTCATCCCGGCCACCGCGCGCAAGAGCACACTCGCCGGACTCTGGATCGGTGAGGCCATGGTCACCGCAGTAGAAAGCAAGCCTCTGGCGGATGAGGTGAAGCCCGCCGGCACTGCGTTCCCCCTGCGCTACCTGATCCATGTCGCCGATGATGGGACCACCCGTGTGCTTTCCCAAGTTTACATGGGGCCCATGGCCGCCGCGCCTCATGACTTCGGCCTGTGCCTGTCCGAGGCAGGCTTGAAGGCAGACCTCAAATCCGCTGCCCGCCGCATCGTCGCCACCCACATGCCGCTAGATCGGGCGCTGGAAACTACCGGCAGTTTCAACATCGGAACAGTCCTCGGCTGTACGATTGCCACTCCCTTCGACGATCCGACCAATCCCTTCGTCCACCAGTATCACCCCGATCACGACAACAAGAGCGGCAAGACCGCGCTCGTAGCCGGCCAGGAGAGTTACTCGGTGTCCCGCCAGGTCAGCTTCACCTTCACCGCAACGCCACCCGGCGACGGCAGTACTACTGGCTGGGGCAGCAGCGTCATCGGCGGCACCTATGCTGAAGTCGTCAGCGGCTTGCACCGAGACAGTGTCGGCGTCGGCACCGGCGACGGACTCCGTCTCACTGGCACCTTCGAACTCCGCCGCGCCTCGGAACTCGGCACACTCAATCCCTGATCTTTTCTCCAAAACCGCCACCATCCACCACTAAATTCACCTTTCTCAGAAATCTTATGAAACTCCGCCATCTAGCCTCCTTGTGCGCCGCATTACTGGTGCTGTATCCCACCCTCGCTACCGCGCAAACCAGCGCCGTGCCGAACTTCATCAGCTACCAAGGCCGCGTGGTGGATGCTGCGGGAGCCAACGTCGGGACCGGCACCCCGGTCAACCGCACGGTGATCTTCCGCATCTGGGACAGCCCCTCCTCCACCAACACCGCCAACCTCATCTACTCCGAGGCCCAAACCGTCACAGTTTCAGAAGGTGAGTTCAGCGTGCTCGTCGGCCAAGGCGTGGCCAATCCCACTCAGACCTTCGGCTATAATGAAGCCGACCGGAAACTAGCGGATTTCGGCACGGCTTTCAACGGCAGCGCACGCTATCTGGGCGTGACGGTGGCGGCCTCAGCGACCATCGCTCTCACCGACAACGAAATCACCCCGCGCCAGCAGATCGTCTCCACTGCTTTTGCTATGCGTGCCAAGTTCGCGGAAAGCATCGGCAGTTCCTCGGACCTCACCCTTACTCCACTCAGCGGCACCGCCAGCAATTACGGCCTCGGCTGGTATGGCACGGGTCGCCCCTTCGGCAGCACTGCCGTGGATGGCCCAGTCCTCTATGGTAATGCGGGCGGGGCTCTTGGTTCCAATGCCTCCGGCTCGCGGAGTATCGCCCTGCGCTGGGATGCCAGCGGCCGCGTCGGCATCGGCGCGACTTCGATCAGCTCCGCCACCAACAAGCTCACGCTGCAGGGCGACATGGCTACCAGCCCGGCAGACCAGCTCACCATCCGCGGCAACGCGGACAACAACAAGCGCCTGCTACTCGGCTATGACACCACCGCCAACAAGGCATCCCTCCAATCCTACACCGCCCTCACCACCGCGGGTCAGCTCCTACTCAATCCCAGTGGCGGCAATGTCGGGGTCAATAACACTTCTCCCAGCGTCGCCCTTGATGTGACGGGAGCCATTAATGCCAGCGGGGCGGTCACGGGGGGATCCATTTCAACCACTGGCAATATCGGCATCGGCACCACCACGCCAGTCGCCAGATTGGATCTTATCGATGGAGTGACCTCCGGAACCTATGGCTCCGCGCAGATCAGCCGTCCTGCCACGGGGCACACGGGATCGCACCTAGCCTTTGTACGCGCTGGCGGCCAAGTCATGGGTTTGGGTTACGCTCAATCATCCTCTGTATTCGGTTTTGGTGGAGGGACATCCGGGGCCTTCAGTCCCAGCATTCTGTCGATCGACGCCAATGGCAAGATCGGCATCGGCACAACGGCACCCGCCAACCTCCTACACGTGCAAGCTCCAGTAGCCGCGCAGACGACCACCAGTACGGTGACATCCGCCAACGCGCTCGCCTCCATCGTCGCTCAAGATACCGGCCTTCATTTCGGAACGTACGATGGTGCTAATGCCTATGGAAATTGGATCCAATCCAAGAGAACGTGGGATACCATGTCATTTCCCATCGCTCTGAATCCCAACGGCGGCAACGTCGGCATCGGCAGATCGAACCCGCAGTATCCACTCGATGTGGGTGGCAATGCTTACGTGAGAGGACAAATCAATTTGGACGGCTCGATCGTAATGGGTGACGGACCCTCGATCTGGGGTAAAAACACCGCGGGCGTCGCCGAGCAAGCCTTCTGGCCCCGGTCAGCAAATGGCACCTACATCAACTACGGCACCGCTGGCTTCTACATCCGCAACAATGCCTCCGTGAATACGATGACCATGACCAATGGTGGTATCGTCTCCATTGGCACCGGGACGTCTACAGGCCGACTCAACATCGGCACCACCCCGGCCACCTATATGCGCTATGGCGGTGTCAGCAACGATGGAGGCAGTGCCACCAATACCCAGCGAACCAATCATCCTGTTTCAATCTGGACTGATGGAACGATTGTAACCGCCTTGGTCGACATCCATTCAGACGCCCGCATCAAGAGCATCCTTCACCCCACGGACTCCGCCAAGGACCTCCAAACCCTCATGAAGATTCAAATCACCGACTATGAATTCAAAGACAAGGTCGGCAGCGGCAACGCTCCGCAAAAGAAAGTGATCGCCCAACAGGTCAAAAGGATCTTCCCACAGGCTGTCAGCGTCCGCAAAGGCGTGGTGCCAGATATCTACAAGAATGCGGCGGTTGACAAGGGCTGGGTCATACTGGCCACCGACCTCAAGGTGGGGGAACGGGTGCGCTTGGTTTCGCCCGGCGGGGAATCGGTGGAGGAAGTGCTGGAAGTGCGCGGCGACGCATTCCGCACGAGCCTGAAATCGGCGGAGGAGAAAACCTTCGTTTATGGCCGCGAAGTGCCCGATTTCCACAGTGTGGACTACGATGCGATCGCCATGCTAAACGTCTCGGCAACGCAACAACTCAAACGCGAAAAGGATGCGGAAATCCAAGAACTGGCCCGCCAACTGAAGACCGTGCAGGATGAAAATACGGCGCTTCGCCGGGAACTCGCTGCAAAGGATGAGAGCCTCGAGGCACGCATGATCGCGCTCGAGCGCCGCATGTCCAAGCACGGCGCGACAGAGACTGTCTCGCTAGAAACTGCCAAAACAGCAGAGTAAGCCAATTCGTCTTTCGGTTTTAAGACCAATTGTCCGTCACACACCCCACTTTCCCGTCAATCATGAATTCCCGCATCCTCGCCTTAATGGCAGCCCTCTCCGCGCTGCTCTGCGCCCCGTCGGCCCACGCCCAATTTGAATTGAAAGGCGGTGCGACCAACTTCCTCGACAAGCGGCGGGCGGGCGGCTCGCCAACGGTTTCCGTTGCCGGGGTGCTCACAGGCATTACGGTTCGTGGAGGAGGCAGTGGTTATGCGAGCGCCCCAGTGGTAACCATTGCAGCACCTACAAGCGGCACGACTGCAACCGCCACAGCCACCATCACCGCCGGAGTGGTGACGGCGATTACGGTCACCAACGGGGGAAGCGGCTATAACGCCGCCCTTCCTCCGGCGATCATCATAGCACCGCCTAAGGTTCCCACCGGCACGCCGGTGACTAACGTCCAGTTCGCTGGACGGGCGACCACCGCAGCCAGTTCCAGTGCCATCTCCACAGCTGGTGTCACAGCAGGCCGCTACCCTCGCGCCGTTTCACTCGCGAGTGGAGTGAGTGTCACCACCATCGTGTTGAAGCGGGCGACCTTCGGTTTTGCCTTCGCCTCTGGAGTGCCTCGCTATTTCATGGGAGATGAAATCCAGCCTCCATCTGTCAGCTGGGATGGTGCGCCGCTAGCGAACGATAATTATTGGAGGACCCAGCCTGTGCAGCCAGGCGAGGAGTTCAGCTCGGCACGGCTGACCAATACCGTGGACGGTCTAACCCAGCCGCTCCTACCAGTTAGCAGCATCACAGTGACCAAAAGTTCAACCACCAGCAGTGTGGTGGAGGTCTCCAGCGTGCCAACGGGCCTCACTGTCGGTGCCACCCTGCTAGGGCGCGAGGTCCAGCTGATCAACGGCAGCACGCTGACACTTTCCGGTGCAGCTGATGCGAACATCTCCGCCAGTACGACCAAGACTTACCAGCCCTATCAGCCTTACTACTACAGTCCACATGCGGACAAGGTTTTTGCCAGCCAAACCGGCCGAGTGACGATCACCTGGGTCTCCGTGCTACCGGATACCTCCGCAGCTGGTGAGTCCACACCGACCTACAAATTCCGCCGCGAGACCTTCGCAGTTTCATCCGCTTCCCAAGCCACCCCGAGGGTGATCTACTGGACGGAGAAAACCTTCGATGGCCCGATGGTCCGTATCCCAACAGGTCGCATCGTGCGAGTAAATCCGGTTTTCAACTCATTTGTCCCCGGCCAGGCGGTAGAATACACCCCAGTCGGTGGCTCAAGCAACCCGGGCGTCGCCGCTCCGGCAGAGCCGCGCACACTCTGGTTTGACACGGAGTCCGGCCTACCTGCTCTCCGCGCCTACAATGCGGAGGGCCGTGTCTTCGTCGAATACTTGGGCGGCGAGATCGTCGGTGAGCTCGGCCGCCATGAGTTCCTCGGTGCCGACATCGTAGAAATCCGCCGCAGCGCCGAAGTGGAGACACTCGTCACCCCATTGGGTGAACAACTCCGCCCCCGCGAGGGACCCAAGGAAAATGGCGACGACCAGATGAGCCCCGCTCTGCCCTCCATGGCCACCGCCGTCACCGGCAAGCCGCTCTACGGCACCTTCATCCGCCCGGACGGGATCACCGAATACTATGCCGAGCGTGAGAACCTCAATCCGGACAACATGGTCCTCTACTGGATGGCGAAGTTCGACGCCTCGCTCCATGCCGTTTCTGGTGGTGACATTGCCGGACTAGATATCTCGTGGCCGGTGGCCAAACGGAGCTACCTTCATCAGTGGCCTGACAGCCCCACCGAATACGAACCTGTCAACGTCTCCCAAACAGGCGCGGATGCCACACTAGGGCCAAAATTTGCAGCCGTCAGCCTGCCAAGCTTGGTGTTCCAGGACGATCCGGCGGAGTTGGAGGCGGAAATCGACGGGGCCGAACAGCGTCTGCTGGTCAAATTCACCGCCAGCAGCCCAGACCTGCGAAACCGCTCACTGCTCAAATTCAGCTCGGTAGCGGGTGCCCAGTATGTGCGCTTGTGGATCGAGTCGGAGGACGCGCTGGGCTCGCCCGCCATCGCCGATAATCCCGCGACAACGACCGTCGATGAAAGCCGCCCTGTGGTTTACACTCTCAACGACCTGAATGGAGACGGCGTGCGCGACTGGTCGCCTACGACTGCCATCGGCGCCACCACCGGCGGCCGTACTGCCGCCACCGTGGGCAGCCGCCTTGTGGCTCCCGGGCCAGAATACGAAGTGGCAGGACATATCTCTGGCGGCGATTGCTATTCCGCGGCTGCTTACATCAATCCTCTCGGCACCGCTGGCTTTGCGGGCGCAGCCGCCGGAGCCATCATCCCAGTCAACGCCTTGTCCGGAAAAAATCAACTTTCCGTCTGGTGGTTCAAAAAAGTATCCTTTCCTGCCGCCACAAAGATCGAACCCTTCTACGTTCCCGCCATCGCCGCGCGATACGACGTGAGCTGGCCGGAAAATCCACAGGAACTCGTGATCGCCTCGCTCAAGGGTCTGGAAAACCCGGGGCTCACCTCCGCGCAGCTTGCCGGCAGCATCTATCGCCAACCAGATCCCGCTCTACCGGGCTACAACCCCAACGAAGAGCACGGCCTACTGATCGATGGCAATGTGTTTGCCCTCCGTGATGACTTGAACCTCGCCACCAGCTCCTCCCCCTTCGTCTTGTTGCAATACACTGATAGCACAGACAAACGTCCCGCCATGCGCGTGGCCAAGGTGGTCCGCAACACCGCGACCTACCCGCTGATTTACAACAAAATCGCTGGCACACCGCTCACTCCGCCCATGCCGCTGGCACTTCTGCCTTTGCCCAAGCGGGACGATAAAAAAGTACGCAATGAAGAAGTAGCACTCAGCGGGGATACTTTGCCCCTGCTCGCAACCGCCGGTGCCGTAACCCCTAGTTACAAGGCAGTCTATGACAAATTCACCTTTGAGGATCGCAAGGGCACCCATCATTTGTTCCGCGGCCCACACCGAGGTGAGGTGGCTGGAGGTCAGCAGCCAAGCTTTGGCATGAAGTTTTATTACAATCAGCGAGCGGACTTCGATTTTCCAGCCCTGGCCTTGAACGCGCAGCCCGCGCTTGGCAGCATTCAGCCCTTCATCGCAGACGTCGGTAGCGGATCATCTGTCACCCTCACCTATCTGCCGAAGTGGCCAGACGACACGTCCCTGCCGGTGGCGCAGCGCCGAGTGGTTCCGGAATTGATGATGGCAGAAACTCTAGGCAAACAAAAGGCCAGCTCAACCAACGGCGGTGGCCTGCCTCAGGTGCTCGGCCAAAGCAGTGCCCAAGTCCTTTATCAGCAATCGATGGCCAAGACATTGAATACGGCTTCGGTTGCCTTGCACGATCCGATCCGTGCGAAAACCTCGGCCATGGACAAACTGCCACCGGGGCTGCGCACCAGCGACTATGCTGGAAAGACCTACTTTCAGGGCCTCGCGCCCAACCTCCAGAACCGCTTCTATTACGATGCCGTTCAGAAACGCCTAGAACTCATCGGCGAGTTTGTGGACGAAATCGCGACGCAAGATTACTTCAATCTCAACCAACTCAGCCAGCAGGATGTAGCAGATCTCAAAGCACTCCTTCCGGAAGCTGCTGACGCAGCGGACAGGACGACATGGGATGACGCGATCAACGGGCTCTCAACCAAGCTCGAGACCTTCCGCGAGAGCACCACGGTGCCAGACACATATGTCGTCAATACCACACTGGACCAGACGGTCCCAGTCATGGGGCGTTCCGACATTACCGATCCTGACACAGCGGTAGCAGACTATGCCCTGAGCTCCACAGGAGACGGCACCGGCTATGTGACGCTGGTGTTTGGCAACGGCCTCGCCTTTACCGATCCGGGAGATCCAGTGCAGATGCAGATCATCAAGGTCGTGCCCGGCCTCTATCAGGGAGACCTCAAGGTGCTACTCTCGTCCAACCCACTCGATGAAAAAGTGACCGTGCGCCACAGCGGTGACTACGGTGGCAAGCCCGAGAACTTTGAGTTCCGCTACCGCTATGCTTTCAACGACAGCAGTGGCCAGGCACCAGTTTTACCTGCTGACAACAGCACCCCGATCTCCGCCTGGATCGATCCCGATAACACTCCCTACAGCCTCGGTGGCTCAATTTTGGTCGGGGCTGACCCGGCTGCTGTTCTCAGCAATCCCGCCGTATTGATGGGAGATGTCAATTTCACGATGAGCTACCGGCTCAAGGCGCAGGGTAGCGTCCCTGCGGGTGCTTGGTCGAACTGGACCGATGCGATGCTCGTCGAGGGCTGGATCAAGCGCGTGCTGGCAAAGATTACGCCCTTCAACCAGCGGATGACGGATCTCTACAGCAACTCGATCAACACCGATGTGTCCATGCTCACCCAAGCCGGCACCCGTTGGGAGGGCGACATCGCCCTGAACATGGAGAACATCAATGACGCCGGGTTGATCGAAATTTACGAGACTGTACTCAACCGCGGCAAGGGCTTCACGATCAATTCTGACCTCGACACTGCCACCACCAACAATGCGCTCATTCTCGCCGCCGGTTATCTCAACGACCTCTACACCATCCTCGGTAACGAGGCCTACGCGGACGGGGCTAATCCGACGATCTCCGTCGACGACAAAGACAGCGTAACTGAGGTCAACACCAGCCGCTTCGCCTTCGAGGGACAGGTAGCCAGCTCGCTCGATGAGGAGCTCGCTTTGCTGCGCGGTCGAGATGACTTTAACGCCCAAGGCACAGCCCGAGCCCCAGCCTACAACCGCCTATGGTGGAACTACACCCGCGGCATTAACAGTGGCGAAGCCCTCTACGCCGTGAACTACAACATCAGCGAAAAGGCAGGCTCCAGCACCGCCAACGGCAATGTCGATGCAGCGGATGCCCAGCGCATGTTCCCACAGGGTCATGGCGATGCTTACGGTCACTACCTCACCGCTCTCAAAGGCTACTACAAGCTGCTCACCCACCCTTATTTCACTTGGCGGCCAAGCGCCGAGACGGTGACGGTGCTCGGCGTGCCAGTGTCGGTAGACTACAAAGACGAGCGGAAGTTCGCCGCCGCTGCCGCAAACGTCGGCCGCACCGCCCAGCAGGTCCTCGGACTGGTTCATCGCCAAAGCTACAAGGACGATCCGAACGCCGGTTGGTCGCAGTTCCGCGATGGCAAAGCCAATTCCCGCACCACTGTGGTTCGTCATCAGGGCCTAGATGAAACCGCCAGCCGCTCAACTCAGGGCGCCTTTTTCCACTGGATTGTCGGTAATGCAATGCTGCCGGATGTGGATGACAATCCCGCTCACAGCGGAGTACAGATTGTGGACCGCACCACGGTACCGGAACTCAACGAGCTGCCAACTTTGGCGCTCAGTTACCAGACGACCATGGACTCCGCCAACGACCGCCTCAATCCGCTGGGCTTGGCCCCGGGGGCGATCGCCTTCGATCTAGATCCCTACTTCAACAACTCACTCGGACAAGAGCTCTCAGGCGTTGATGCAGGTGCCAGCCACTACGAACAGATTTCGGCACGCGCCTTGCGCGCTCTGAACAATGCCGCTGGTTCATTCAATCAAGCCGCCACCATGACGCGGCTACTGCGCAACCAGGAGAACCAAATCAGCGACCAGCAGTCGGCCATCGAAGACGAGGAATATGCCATGCTCCAAGAACTGAAGGATATTTACGGCAGCCCCTATGCCGGCGATATCGGGCCCGGAAAAATCTATCCGCAGGGATATGAGGAGCCTGACTATTTTCGCTGGAACATCATCGACCGTCCGCTCGACTGGATCGACACTTCCAAGCCTGTCACCGTGACCTATCGCTATCCGGTGCAGTATCAGACCTTCACGGGTGGAGCCATTGATGATATCATCAAGAGTTATCAAGGCGGGGATAAAAATGGTGACGGTAAGCCTGACACCGTGGAGAAAACCTTCCAAGTGACCCCGAACCAGTGGGTGCAGTTCGCCGATGTAGTCGGTCCTGGCACCGCGCTCGGCAAGAGGCCCTACACCGGAGCTCTACAGGACGCTCTGGTCGAGGCACAACTTGCTCAAGTCGCACTGCTGGCGGCCAGGAATGATCTGGATGACCTAGGGACGCGCTTCAATCAGGAAGCGGAAGTTTTCAAAGGCTTGGTATCCATGCATGCAGGCCAACAAACGACGACGGCAGTTATAGGTACAAGTTTAGTTGTAAATGCTACTGCTGCCGCGGTGCTTGAGACCATTGGTCAGGTTGCTGAATTTGGCGCGGATTTCGTCGATGATTTGGAGGATGGAGCGGCTGAAATGCTACCCCTAAGCTTCGGATTCTCTAATGATGCTACTTCCGTGGGGCGTGGTGGAATCAAATTTGCAGGAGCAGCTACGGCGGGTTCTTTGAAGGCCACGGCTGCTACCAATTATGCAGCGTCCCGCATGCTGATGACCACGGTGGGCGGAGGCTTGGAACTCATCAAGGAAAACACCCTCATGAGCCTCGGCTTCACACAGGAGGAACTACAGGCCAAATACGAATTTGAGCAGACCTATCGCGAGCTTATTGGAATGCACACCCGCTTCACCGAATTGACCACAGCCTTCGCCACCGCCACACAAAAAATCCAGAATTTGCAGGTGGCCGGGGAGACGATCCGACTGCGGCGGGAGACTCTGCGCCAACGCGCCGCTGCCGTGATCAACGGCTACCGCACCAAGGACCTGACCTTCCGCACCTTCCGCAACGAGGCGCTGGTGCAATACCGGACCTTGTTCGACCTCGCTGGGCGCTACAGCTACCTCGCGGCCAAGAGCTACGACTACGAAACCGGATTGCTCGGCACTACGCAGGGACAAGCGGTGATCAATCGCCTCGTCGCCTCCCGCTCGTTAGGAGACCTCACCGGCGGCGAGCCGCAAGCCACCACCAGCACCCTCGGTGATGCCGGACTGGCCGGAACCATGGCCCAGCTCAACGCGGACTTCGCCGTCGCTGAAGGCCGCCTCGGCATCAATAATCCAGACCACGACAACACGCTCTTCTCTCTTCGCCAAGAGCTTTTCAGGCTACTGCCCCATGTCGAAGACGAAACGGGCGCTGCAGATGAGGCCTGGCAGCAGACGCTGGAGCAGCACATTGTTCCCAACGTCATGTCAGATCCGCAGGTGGCCGCCTACTGCCGCGGTCTGAAGAAGACCGACGGCAGCGCGATTCCCGGCTTCATCATCCCCTTCAGCACCACCATCGAGGACGGCAAGAATTTCTTCGGCCTCGATCTCGCGGCTGGAGACCATGCCTACAGCCAGAGCAACTTTGCCACCAAGATCGCTGCTGTCGGCGTGGCCCTGCCCGGCTATGTCGGAATGGCGGATGGCGAATCCACCGAGCCCGGCGCCCTCAGCGCGACGCCGTATGCCTATCTAATTCCCTGCGGATCAGATTTCATGCGCACGCCGCTGGGCGACACCGGAGACGTCCGTAGCTGGCAAGTGGTCGATCAGGCCTTGCCGTTGCCCTACAACCTGGGAGCCAGTGATTTCAACACCACGAAGTTCTTCGGTCCAAACGACACATTTGCCGAACGCCCGTGGGTAATCCGCAAGCACCAAGCCTTCCGGATGGTAGCTGATCCCGCAGTCTACCAAGACGGCTCCCTGCCGACCGTATTCACCAACGCCCGCCTCATCGGCCGAAGTGTGTGGAACAGCCAATGGAAGCTCGTCATTCCTGCCATAACGCTCCTCAAGGACGAGCAGATGGGACTCAACAACTTCACCACCAGCGTGGATGACATCAAACTCTTCCTCCGCACCTACTCGAACTCTGGAAATTGATGACAACTGAGGATTATACTACACGACTTCTGGACATTTTCCCACATCTCTTCCAAGCCACAGCTCGGATTGCCCGAATCAATCGTTCTTATTTATGAAAAATCTTAAATTGATTGGGATTTCGCTCTTCGTTTTGCTGGCTTGGCTTGGCTGGCGTTGGATGGATTCGCTAAGCGCTGTCCAAGCTGACAAACCATCGGTTGCCATCGCGAAGGGCGACGCCCCGACCAAGATCGAGAATGATCCCGTGAAGATTTTCCAGCGGGCGTTTTGGACGAGCCCGACGAGCGAGGACACGATCCTGCACGCCGAGCGGCGCGAGTGGAGCGGCGCGGATGGACTGAAGAAATGGGAATGGTTTCTAGTGGTCGAGCCCTCTCCCTCCTTGCTCAAGCGTTTGCGCGATGACAATGCCTTCGGCCTATTCCCCGTAGCCTCGGCGAGCGCCATCGGCAATGCGCCAGAATGGTTCCGCTTCGACGCCGATGAGGTCAGCGTCCTGAAATCTCCGAGCGCAAAGCTGCAAATCATGTTTTCTAAGGATCATCAAACCCTTTATGCGACAGATTCGGGGCTCGGTTTCCGACCAGGTGCGCCTGAACCAATCAAACCCACATCGCAACAAGCCCCAGTTCCGGGGCGTCTTCCCACTACGCCACCTCCACATCCGCAACCATGAATCCAAACTTTTTTTCCTACTTCCGAAGTCTCACTTGCGGTGCTTCGTTGCTACTAATGCTGACGCCGGCATTGCAAGCTGCGGTGCCCCAGGTACTCAACCACCAGGGACGAATCGCCGTCGATGGGATCAACTTCGATGGCGCTGGCCAGTTCAAGTTCGCGCTGGTGGATGCCACAGGCTCCACCACTTTTTGGAGCAACGACGGCACCAGCAACGCGGGTAGCCAACCAACCGCCGCCGTCTCTCTCAGTGTGGTCCGAGGACTCTACTCGGTCCTGCTGGGCGATGCATCGCTTCCTAACATGACAGCTGTGCCTGCAGCTGTCTTTGCCAACACGAATGTCCGGTTGCGGGTCTGGTTCAACGACGGCAGCCATGGCTTCCAGTTGATTTCCCCCGACCAGCGCCTAGCGGCGTCACCCTATGCGCTGGCGGCGGAAAACGCAGCGCTTGCAACCAGCTTCAGCGGCTCTCTGGCAGGCGATGTCTCCGGCACACAGTCGGCGACTTCAATCGCGGCCCCGACCGTCACAGGCAAGTTGCTGACAGGTTATGTCTCGGGTGCTGGAAGTCTGCTATCCGCAGACGATACGATTTTGTCGGCCTTCAACAAGCTGGATGGCAACAGCAAGTTGAAGGCAAATCTGGATAGCCCGACGTTCACGGGAATGGTGGAAGGCACATTCAGCGGACCACTCACGGGTAATGTGACCGGCAACGTATCAGGTAGCGCCGCCACTTTCACTGGCACGCTCGCGGGCGACGTGACCGGAACTCAGAGCGCGAC
>JBIIAI010000079.1:0-13719 GCA_044239965.1 Akkermansiaceae bacterium | reverse complement strand
GCATTGCTTTATGCTTTGCGCGCTGCTGGCGTGACGGAAGTATTGAAAGTCGGTGGCGCACAGGCGATTGCCGCGTTAGCGCTCGGCACCAAATCGGTTTCACCTGTGGATCGCATTTTTGGCCCGGGCAATCGCTTTGTCGTCGAGGCGAAACGACAGCTGGTTGGTGCGGTTTCGATCGACCTTCTTCCCGGCCCCAGTGAGATTTTGATTCTCTCTGACAAAACGGGTGATGCGGAATGCATCGCGTCCGATATCCTCGCGCAGGCAGAGCACGGTGGAGATAGCGTGGTCGGCTTCCTCACCGACTCGAAGGCGCTTCTCGGCAAAGTTGTCAAAGCCGTGCAAAAGCAATTGGCCAGTCTCTCGCGTTCGAAAATCATCCACGAGGTTCTGCGGACGGGCACCTTTTTGCTGCATGTGAAAAGCATGGAGCAGGGGATGCAGTTGGTGAACGATTTCGCTCCCGAGCACTTATCCTTGATCGCCGAGCAAGAGGATGAATGGTTAGCGAAAGTCCGAACAGCAGGCGCGATCTATCTGGGCAATCATTCGCCCGTTGCGGTCGGTGATTTCCTTGCAGGGCCAAGTCACACATTGCCCACAGGCGGTGCTGGTCGTTCGTTCTCTGGATTGCGTGCGGATCAATTTCAACGTCGCACCAGCATCGTGAAAATGAATCTCGCTGCGGTGAAAAAATCATTGCCGATCGTCGAAGAATTCGCTCGGGTCGAGGGCTTGGATGCTCACGGACGTTCAGTCTCGATTCGACTGGACAGCTCCCGCTAAGCGCTGCATTCTCACGGCAACGCGTGCAAGCCCCCATCATCAAGCAAACGAAGTCCTATTCCGCAAAGAAATTTGCGAAAGGTGCTTTGTTTTGCCCTGCCTGCCGCGTACGCCTCGAGTCGCCCGAACCGGCTTGCCCCACCTGTGGTTTCACAGGAGCGCACACGATGCCGATGTTTGGCAAGGCAGCCCCTGCGATGACGCAGATTCTCGATGTCGAAAATGTGTGGACTGCGGCGCAAAGAAAAGCGTTAGAAAAAGAACTCGCGCAGATGCGTCAATTGTTTCCACAAATTCATTGGTGTTTGTTAAGTGTTAAACTCCCTCCGCAAGCTGACATGCGCCTCTTCGGTTTTTGGTTTTTCAATGTCAGTCCCGTTGCTGCAGACGAAGATCCAGATCAAAGAGCATGGACGATTCTACTGACGATCGATACCGAGCAGCAGCAGTTAGGCCTCACGCCAGGCTATTACATCGAGCCATTTTTGGCGGATGATGAATGGGAGAAACTCCTCGTGATCTTACGCACGGCATGGGGTAAGGCAGACGCCATCGCCGGTTATCGAGCATTTTTTTCGGAACTCAAGCAGATGCTCATTCGTGCCTCAGTGCGCTTGGAGGAAATCATCGCCCACGAGACAGGAGGTGAGGCTTGATGCGCCTAGGGTATATATTTTTCTGCCTAGCATTTTTTTTGTTAGGCAGCATGTTGCAAGCGGAAGAACGCCCTGTTTTCCGACTCCCGCCGACGCCGAAAAGCCAGGTCAGTGATGAAACGAAGTGGCTTGAGGAGAAAGATCGGGTAATGTGGGAGTCGCAGTTGGCAAAGTGGAAGTCCACCGATGGTGTCGATTTGTTTCTCGTGATCCTGCCCTCGCTACAAGATGTTTCTCCTGATCATGTGGCCCGAGTGATTGGTGAGAAATGGGGAAATCCCGATCTATGTGGCGTCGTGTTGTATGTGCCCGAAAGTGATGGCCCGCAGGTTTGGTGGGGCGGGACAGTAAGCGATCGAGTCAGTCAAGACCCACGCGCGCGACAGACGATGATTGATCGCATCGAGCGCCGCTCGCGATCCGAAATGAGCGATGCGGAACAAATCGGCAGTGCGATCCGCGAGCTCAGCGATACGATGCGCGTGCTCAATGCTCAGTGGAAGCAATCGCAAATCTTGCGCGACAAATGGAATCAGACGATTTTTGAAAAATGGACAAAGCAGCGCTTTTCCAAGCGCACGCGGGTCGTCATCATAGTGGCTGGTTCGATCCTTGTGCTCTCGTTCATCGGAGTGCTCTGGTGGCGAATTAAAACACACAAAAAGCACTACCTATTTCCAACGATCTCTCCGCAGCGCCGCTTTGGGGCCGCAAACGCAGGAGGCAGTGGAGCCGTGGTTTCGCTTGCGAAAACTCGATGATCTGGCATGATGCTGCTCCACCCGATTCACACATGAAATCACCCCTCTACTTTACCCTGCGCTCAGTTGTGCCCTGTTTCGCTGCACTAGTGGCTTTTTCTGCATGCAAAAAAGACGCTGCTGAGGAGAAAACCGCGGCCGAGGAATTTCAGGAACTAGCCGCAGAGGTTAAGGAATCTACGGTCAATGCGGCGAAGGGTGGCGACATCCCGATGTTACCGCTGAGCGTTGGCGATACTTGGGTATATGACGTCAAAGTGCAGATCCCCGAAGGGGTCACAGCTGATCGCAAGGCCGTGGAAAATGCGAGCTTTGAGCGCACGCGAAAATTCGTAGGCAAGGTGAAGCCCAGTGCAGATCATCCCGATTGCGATTGCTTTGAAGTATCGGCTCCCGGTAGTCCTACCGAGCGTGAATTCATTGAAGTGGATGATGAGCGAATTTTCATGCGCGGTTCTGGCGTGGTGAGTGATACCCCTGTGCCGCCACTCTGGCTCGATCCTCCGGTGTTGCTGGTTCGTGCAGGATTGCTCGGCGGTGAAAGCATGCCGCCCATCGAACTCACCGATCCTCGCTCTGGCCTCAAGGTCCGCCGCGCGATTCAAATCGTAGGTCGCGAAACCTTAGAAGCCGCTGGCCGATCATTCGATGCCATCCAGATTTTGATGACGGGAAAAGATGGTAACGAAGGAAATTTCGAACTCCGCCGCAGCATCTGGTTTGCTCCTCACTACGGCATCATCAAGGAGGAGAAAACTCGTTACATCAACGATAAGGTGGTCATTAAGGAGTCGATGACTCTCAAGTCCCTACAAATGAAAATTGACGCAGGGAAGTAAGCTTGCTTTTGCCAAAGGCGACATTTGCGCTGGAAAAATCAAACATCTGCGCGAAACTGCGAGGCATGGATAACCTAACACACGGACTTCTCGGGATGGCAGTGGCTGTCTGCATCGCGCCACGCGAATCGCGTCGGCAGGCGGCGTGGGTGGGATTTCTTGCAGGCGAGTTTCCCGATCTCGATGTGTTTTTGCGCTCGGCGGATGACCCATTGTTTGGTCTGGCGATGCACCGACACTTTACTCACTCGTTGTTGTTGGCTCCGTTGATTGGTGTGGCGATGGCTTACTTGGTGATTGCGTGGCAGCGTTGGCGAAAAAAGGTGTTCCATGCACGCGTGCTGATGTTCGCTGGCATCGCGGCGGCACTGAGTCATGGCTTGTGCGATGTCTGGACCAGCTACGGAACCCGCTGGTTTTGGCCTTTCGCCGATACCCGCGTGGCGTGGGACTTGATCTCGGTCATTGATCCATTATTTACGTTGCCCTTGCTGCTGCTTGTGCCTTTTGCTGTTGTCAAGCGTTCGCGTAAACTCTCGGCAATCGCTCTTGGCTGGGTTGTCGCGTATCTATCGCTGTGTTTTTTCCAGCAACAACGCGTGCTTGATGCCGCATCTGAGCTTGCGGAACAACGCGGCCATCAGCCTGAAAAACTCTGCGCTAAGCCCTCATTTGGCAACATCGTCGTGTGGCGGGCGCTCTATCAACAGGAGGGACGAGCTTACGTCGTCTGCCTTCGCGCCGGTGCTCAAGTGAAGGTTCTTGGCCAGAGTGATGCGGAATTGGTCGATGCGCAAAAAATTTCATCTGTGCCGAATGATTCGGTGCTGGCTCGCGACATTCAGCGTTTTGCGCATTTTTCCGATAACTGGTTGGCTTGGCATCCGCAGCAGCCGGGAGTGCTCGGGGATCTGCGTTATGCTCTGCGGCCCGATACCATTGAGCCGCTGTGGGGGATATCCGTGGATTTCACGAAACCGGAGCAGCATGTGGACTTTCTGACATTTCGCCGCACACGCAGCGACTCGTGGCAAGTTCTCTGGCAGATGATTCGACACGGAAATGTTTCGCACTGATCGAACGATTGTCGAAAATCCGCTAATAATGCCAAAAAAATCCTTGCATTGACTTCTCCCTTGCCCCTGTGCTAGGATCGCCGTCCGGTAACGGATATTATGTTTATTGATCACATTCGAGTTTTTGCCAAAGCGGGAGACGGCGGCCATGGGGCGGTGAGTTTTCGCCGTGAAAAATACGTGCCGCGCGGCGGCCCCGATGGCGGCGATGGAGGCAAAGGCGGCGACGTGATCCTCAAGGTCTCTCCGCACACAGATAACTTGCGCCAATTTCACTACGATCCGAAAATGGTCGCAGATGGCGGCGTAAATGGTGCAGGCGTTCGCAAAACGGGCCGCGGTGGTAAGCCTTTCATCGCTCTGGTTCCTCCGGGCACGGTGGTCTATCGCACTCCTGCAACGCACGTACAAGAAGCCGTGGAAATGGAGCGCAGCGAAGAGGGGATTGACATGGAGCCCATCGCTGACCTCACCGACATTGGTCAAGAATTCGTGCTCTGCGCCGGTGGTAAAGGTGGCAAGGGCAACTGGAATTTCAAGACGCCAACGAATCGTGCGCCCGTCGAGCATACACTCGGCGAAGATGGTGAGCTCGGCGTGTTTTATTTGGAACTGCGCCGCATTGCAGATGTCGGCCTCGTCGGCTACCCGAATGCCGGAAAATCTACGCTCATTGGAAAACTTTCTCACGCTCAGCCTAAGGTCGCATCTTATCCTTTCACCACGCTGCAACCAGTCGTCGGTGTGGCGGAGTTCCCTGGATACAAGCGTTGCACGATCGCTGACATTCCCGGCTTGATCGAAGGCGCACACATGAACAAAGGGCTCGGTCACGAGTTCTTGCGCCACATCACACGTTGTAATTTGTTGCTTTTCGTCGTCGATATGGCAGGTACCGATGGCCGTGATCCCGTACGCGATCTCGAAGTTCTGCGCTCAGAAATTCGCGAGTATGATGAAGAACTTGCGAAGTTCCCATGGATGGTCGTTGCTAATAAAATGGATTCGGATACAGCCGAGGAAAATCTCAAGATCTTCCGCCAACGATTCGCCAAAGTGGAGATCGTGCCGATTTCCGCAGAGCTCGAAATTGGCCTCGATGTTTTGCGCACTGCTCTGTTCGAGCGCGTTGCCAAAGCTGCTACCGCTATCGCTCCCTGAGCCGATTCATTTTTCTGAAGTATCAAATTTTTGTTAGAGTATGACTCTCGCACAACAACTCGAATCCACACTCACAGCTGTGCTCGCTCAGGTATTGGGCGAAGCCATCACAGCTGCCGTTAGCCCCGCCAACGATCTGCGTTTCGGCGATTACCAATCGAATGCGGCGATGGTCTTGGCGAAATCGCGCAAGATGAATCCGCGTGCACTTGCCGAGCAAATCGTCGCCGCATGGCCTGCTGAGGCCATCGCTACGGTGGAAATCGCAGGGCCAGGATTCATCAATTTCCGAATCAAAGCAGAAGTCTATGCCGCACGCATGCAAAGTGCTGCCAGTGATGTGCGCCTCGGGGTTTCTCCTGTTGCCAATCCGCGCACCATCGTGCTGGATTTCTCGGCTCCGAACGTTGCCAAGCCGATGCACATCGGTCACATTCGCTCAACGATCCTAGGTGATAGCCTCTCGCGCATTGCTCGATTCCTCGGGCATAATGTCATCACCGATAATCACATCGGCGATTGGGGCACGCAGTTTGGCATGGTCACTTGGGCTTGGAAAAATGTGCTCGATGAGCCTGCCTTGCTCGCCAATCCTCTGGCGGAATTGCTGCGTTTGTATCGTCATGCGAGCGATGCCTCCAAGGCCGATGAAAGCATTCGCGAAGCCTGCCGCCTCGAGTTGGTAAAGCTCCAACAGGGCGATGCCGAAAATTTTGCCATTTGGACGCGCTGCCTCGATCTCTCGAAACAAGGACTACAACAAATTTACACACGTCTCGATGTGAACTTCGACCACTGGCTCGGGGAAAGCGCCTACAATGATGCGCTTGCTCCTTTGGTTGAAAAACTTCTTGCCGAAAACCTCGCCCGCGAGAGCGATGGTGCCGTGTGCATTTTCTCGGATGGCTCCGTGGCCGACCAAACGAAAGATCCTTTCCTCATCCGTCGCGATGGCGAGTGGACGGATTTCCCGATGATGATTCGCAAGAGTGATGGCGGCTTCAACTACGCCACCACGGACATCGCCACACTGCAGTTCCGCAAAAACGAATGGAACGCTGATTCTGTATGGTACGTGGTAGATCATCGCCAGTCCTTGCATTTCCAACAACTTTTTGCTGTTGCTGGACGTCTGGGGCTCGATTCCATGGACCTGCGCCACATCGCCTTCGGCACCATTCTCGGCACCGATGGCAAGCCGTTGAAAACCCGCGCGGGTGACCTGCCGCAGCTCGCCGATGTTCTCGATGACTCGGTCGCCGCCGCGCGCCTCACCGTCAATGAGCGCAGTCGACTCGACACCGATGAAGAACGCGCTGAACTCGCTGAGTTGATCGGCATCAGCGCCGTGAAATTCACCGAGTTGGCCCACCATCGTTTGTCCGATTACGTGTTCGATCTCGATAAAATGGTCGCGCTTGAGGGCGATACCGCGCCGTATTTGTTCTACAGCAACGTCCGTAGTCGCTCGATCTTCCGCAAGCTCGAAGAGCCTTTCGTCGCCGGAGCCCCGATCGAACTCGTCGAAGATGCAGAAATTCACCTCGCCCGTCTACTTTCGCGCTTCGCCGAAATCGTGCCTGCTGTGCTCGATGACTGCCGCCCGAACATCCTCACCAGCTATTTGTTAGAGGTGGCCCGCGCCTTCCATAGCTACTTCGAGGCCTGCCCCGTGCTCAAAGCGGAGGGCATCACACGCCACAGTCGACTCACGCTGTGCCACGTTACCGCTCAGACGCTTGCCACTGGCCTGAAACTATTGGGTATTCCTGTGCCTGAGCGGATGTAGTTTTTTGCAAAGCGTATGAGCAATGATGGGAAGAATGAGAACCATGCCATTCCGGCAATCGGTAGCAGCCCCATCATTCCCCTAACTCCCATTCTTCCCATCACTTAGCCCCAAAGCGCCTTCATGAATTAAATTCATACATGGCACGATTTGTGCTTATGTGATGGCGCATGAATCAAAATCATACAAGAAAAAAAGCCCTGATTTCATTGGCAATCTGGGGCATGGGAAGTGGGTTGTTGCAGGCGCAGGAGACTGCGGCACCTGTAGTCGATTCCGGAAATAGCGCGTGGATTTTCACCGCGACGGCACTGGTGCTGTTCATGACAATGCCAGGATTGGCGTTGTTTTATGGTGGCCTGGTGCGGGGGAAAAATTTCCTTTCGGTTCTAGGTCAGTGCGCAGGCATCGCCTTTGTGGCATCGCTGCTGTGGGTCGGTGGACTTTACAGTCTGGCCTTCAAGGGCGATGGCAACTGGATCGGTGACCTGAGCGCGGCATTTTTGCATGGCATCGGCACCGATGCGGTGGCAGCAGGGACATCAATTCCCGAACTGTTGTTCGTGATGTTTCAAATGACTTTTGCCATCATTACGCCGGCACTTTACATAGGAGCGGTAGTCGAGCGGATGAAATTTTCCGCCGTATTGCTTTTTTCGGCGCTGTGGCTAGCCGTGGTTTACACTCCCGTGACCAAATGGGTTTGGGGTGGCGGTTGGTTGTTCGATATGGGCGTGCGCGATCTCGCGGGCGGCATCGTGGTGCATGCCACGGCGGGCGTCAGCGCCTTGGTGTTGGCGATTTTGTTAGGCAAACGCAAGGGGTTTCCCCAACATCCGCATCCACCGCACAATCCAGCAATGGTTTTCATCGGCGCCGCGATGCTGTGGGTCGGCTGGTTTGGTTTCAATGCGGGCAGTCAACTCTCAGCAGGCGGTAGTGCTGCCATGACGATGCTGGTAACGCACCTTTCCGCATGTGCCGCAGCGTTGGTGTGGATGTTGTTAGAAAAAGTGCGCAACGGCAAAATTGGTGTCGTTGGCATGGTCACAGGCTTAGTCGCAGGTCTAGCGACAGTGACCCCAGCCTCCGGCGATGTCGGACCGATGGGAGCCATTGCGATCGGTTCCTTGGCCGCGGTAGTCTGCTATTTTGCGGTGAGTTTGATTCGCGAAAAATGGCACATCGATGATTCGCTCGACGTCTTTGCCGTTCACGGAGTCGGTGGCATTCTCGGCACGATTCTGTTAGCTTTTTTCGGCCAAAAATCGCTCGGTGGCCTCGGCATCGTCAAGCCCATCGGCGAGCAATTGATCATCCAGTTGACGGGGCTTGGCGTGACGATTGTCTGGTCGGCACTGGCCACGGTGATCTTGTTCTTCTTGGTCAAAAAAATCATCGGCGTTCGGGTCACGCAAGAGCAGGAGTTTGAAGGGCTCGATCGCGCCGAACACGGTGAGAATGCCTATCCGATGGAATCCTGATTGCTGCGTTTGACCACCTCTAACAGCCAACGACGATTGCGGACCAAGTGAAATGTTTCCCGGTGCCGCAAGTCGTTGGCGTGTTGGCTGTATTCGATCTCCAAGGTTACACTGCTAGGCGTGCTCGACATTTTTTTCACCCGAAACAAAGGCGCGCGTTGCATGCGAATGAAGCAATGTAAGGGAACATGAAAATGCGAGGCATTCCACAACAAACCTGCAGGGAAAAAATCCTCCAGCTCCGATAGTGCATGAAACACCTCGCGCACACGACGTTCGCCATGCTTGGCAATCAAGCGTGAGGCATGGTGTCGGTTGCGCCACCGCTCGACCAAACTACCTAACGGATTTGCATGCTCTTCCTCCATTTCCTCGATCAAAGCGCGAGCATGAATCGCCATTTTCTCATGCAATTCCTCACGCGTGAGCAATCCGCGTTCGAACTGCCGAATCAGCACCGGCGGTGTGGGCAAAACATCCATCGCGCGGACTATCGCTGATTTCTTTCTGCCCGCAAGCGGAAATCGGCTTCCTGCAGCGAGAAAAAAACCAATCTTGCCAGAACCATCACGCACTGGCAGATTGCTGCTTCTCATGACTCATCCACTTCATCATCGCGCGCTGCTTTGGTTGCTCGTTGCGACATTTCTGTGGAGCATTAGCTTTCCCTTCGTACAGATCCTCTACGTCGAACAGAAATCTTTACTCCCCGGAGCCTCAACGCTCTTTCTCTCGACTTTACTGATGGCCACACGCTTCGGCATCGCGACGATGTTGATGTTACCTTTTGTCGTGGGGAAAATGGCAAAATTTACCGCCCGCGAGTGGGAGCAGGGTTTGAGTCTCGCACTGTTTGGCGGCGTGGGCATGTGGTTGCAGGCCGATGCGCTCGCCTACACCAAAGCCTCCACCTGTGCCTTCATCACACAAGGTTATTGCGTTTTTCTTCCGCTTATCCATGCGATCAAACAACGCCGTATTCCTAACATCCGAATCATCATGGCAATGATCATGGTGGTAATCGGCGTAGCTTGGCTTTCTGGAGTCAAACCGAGCGAGTTGCACATGGGCCGAGGCGAGGCGCAGACACTACTCGCCGCTGCCATTTTCACCCTGCAAATTCTCTGCCTCGAAAATCCGCGCTATCAAAACAACCGCAGCCTGCCGATCACATGGATCATGTTTCTTGGCATCACGGCCTTCGCATTGCCCTGCGCCTATATGATCGCGGACCAACCGAGCGATCTCACAACCGCCATGCAATCCACCTCATCTTGGATACTCGTTGCCACCATGTCCTTACTTTGCAGCATCGCCGCGTTCGGCTTGATGAACCACTGGCAAGGCTTCGTTCACTCCGTCGAAGCGGGCCTGATCTATTGCACTGAGCCCGTTTTCACCAGCATTGTGGCGATGTTTTTGCCCGCGATTATCGGTCGCATGATCGGCCATCCCATCGCCAACGAAACTTGGACTTACGCCCTAATCGGCGGTGGCCTGCTCATCACCGTCGCCAATATCATCGTCCAACAAAAACCTCCGCAGAAAACAACGACGAATGATCAATGCCACTCTTAGCAGAGAACGTGATCACCCTTCCGATTGATGCAACGCATAGCGTAATGCCAGCAAGCGGATGCCTGTTACTACTACAATCGTAGTAATTTTACAAATCTCTGCACCGAGTCCGAAATGCTCGAGCAGATAATACAACAAGCCTCCAGCAATGCAGGCAGAAGCGTAAATTTCTTTGCGGAAAATCAGCGGCACTTCTGCACGCAATACATCGCGCAACACGCCGCCAAAGGTTGCGGTGACTACCCCCATGCCGAGACAGGCCCACCATGCCAGATGGTGATCGCGCGCCACTTCCATGCCCACGACCATAAAAATCCCAATGCTCAAAGCATCCACCCACGATACTAGACGTCGCACCTTGCCCCACCAGCGATCACCCGAAAAAGCCACCAGCGTTGCTACCATCGCGATGATCACAAAAGCCGGATGCCGCAGCACGAGCGGTGGTAGGTCACCAATCAAAATGCTCCGCAATGTGCCACCGCCTACGCCCGTGACCAAGGCTAACACAAACATGCCGAAAAAATCCATGCCAGCACGACGGGCACCAATCGCGCCCGAAGCCGCCGCCACAAAAACCGCTACGATGTCCCATGCATGCACCACGCCCTCTCTGTGACAGGTCATCCTCGCTCTGGCAATCCTTTGTGACACCAGTTCTCCTTGCTTCTGAATGAAAATATGTCACTTTTTGCCCATGAACCGACGCACCGCACTCCGCATTCTTGCTCCTTCGTTGCTGTTGCAGCCGAGTTTTGCTCTGGGTTCCCAACCTACTACCAAAAAAGGTTGGGCAGGCGGTGACCGCAATGCACACAAAAAATTTGGCGTTCACTGGTATTACACTTGGTGGCATGGCGGCAATGATAACCCGGACATCGAGTTCGTTCCGATGATCAAAAACCGCAAGGATGTCGAGGGCGGCAATTCATTGGCAGCAGTGAAAAACATGAAAGATATCAAGCATTTGCTCGGCTACAATGAACCCGAACGCGGCGATCAAGGCAATTTGTCGATTGAGGACGCCCTAAAGCATTGGCCCAAGCTCCAAGCAATCGCCGAGGCAAAAAATATTCCGTTAGGCAGCCCTGCGCCATCGTCCGATGGCAAAGGTGTGCAGTGGTTGGAAGAGTTCATGCGCCAGGCGAAAAAACAAAAACTCCGCGTCGATTTCATCGCCATGCACTGGTATCGCGGGCGCGATGCTGATGCCTTCGAAAACTTCCTCAAAGGCCTCGCCAAGGAATATCGATTGCCGGTATGGCTCACGGAATTTAACGGTTGGAGCGGGACCGAGCGGGAAAACTATGCCTTTCTCAAGCAGGCTCTGAAATTCCTTGAACGTGACAAATCGATCGAGCGCTACGCCTACTTCGAGCCCGGAAAAGGCAAAGCGCATAGCCTTTTTGGAGATGAAGAGGACGGACTCTCGCGCATGGGCGTGCTATATCGGGATGCGGGCATTTGAAGATTTGGAGCTACCATTGTTCTATGCTCGAAGTGTATCAGCCACCATCGACCACCGAAAGTAGCACTACGCAGGAGCGCGACTTCTTGCACGGCAAACAAAAGCTGTGGAGAACGCTCAAATGGATCAGCTTTGGTTTGATGCTGCTGATTCCGATCAACGGCATCTTCGCCTCGGGCCTAGCGATGCAGCGTGTGTTTAGTGAGTTATCGCAAACTGGAGCGGCCGATCCGTCTGAACTTGCAAATAAAATATCTGTAGCAATGCTTACGGCATTCTGGTCATGTTTACTGACCTTGCCCGTTTTCATTTTTTGGATATTCGCCATCATACGGCATCGGAAATGGAAAAAATCCGCAATTTTTCTAAAGACTGCGCCCTCAAATCGCGTTCGCTAGTACAAGCTTGTCTTACGAAACCTAACATCTGTGTTTTTCTTTGACATGTTTTTCTTTGACATTGGCTCATGTATTGCTAATGTAAATGGAGACCCATGAAAAATCAACGACATGCCCCTGCACTTGTCGCGAGGCTTTTTGCCGCCTCGCCTCATCCTTTTCGCCGCTTGCACGCGAGCTGGCGGCGCGGCTTTACTTTGATTATCACCATCAGCTTGCTGGTATTGCTCACCATCATCGCCGTGGGTGTGCTGAGTCTCTCCGCGATTGAGTTGCGCCGTTCATCAACCTTGGAATCGCGCTCTGTGGCCATGGCCAATGCTCGATTGGGCTTGATGATGGCATTGAACCGCTTGCAAATGGAAGCTGGCGATGATCGTCGGATCACCGCAGATTCTTCGATCCTTACTCCTACTGCCGCAGCTGGGGCCTCGCCGAGTGTGAATTCTGCCGCTGTCGGTGTATGGAACGGTTGGTCTCCCGACCTCGCGGCACGGGCTCGCTCGGGAACAGCGACAGTTGATTACAAAGCTCCCAAATCTCAAACGGGATTTCGAACTTGGCTTGTTTCTCATCCTTCCGAGCAAACTCCTCGCAACCTCAGCTGGCGCGCGCAATCATCGTCAAGCGAGTTAGCGGAGTTGTTTAAAAAGCAGACATCAGGCTTCGATCTCTTCGCGGAAAAAGTGCCAGTTCCTCAAAAAAATCGCAGCGGCTCTTTCGCTTGGGCCGTCACTCAGGAAAATACCAAGGCGCGCATTAACATCGGAGCCAATGATGAAAAGCGCATCAGTCTCGACGATCGCATGCAAGCTCCTGCTCGGCCGAATCTAAGTCTCTCCGCTTTTCTAAAGCACCCCACGAGCGACGGGGGGAGTAACGCGGAGAAGTGGGAGAAACGGCCAAGCACCATTCTGAACTTAGGACAAACCTTGCTCGACAAAGAATACAGCGTTACGCCGAGCACTGTTGGCTCTCTGGCGCTCGACTACACGACTACTTCGTCATCGCTGTTGACGAACCCAGTCAAGGGCGGTCTCAAGTGGGACTTGACTACTGGCTTTGACATGACGGATTCAGAGTTTGCGGCAACTGCATGGGGAAACTTGAAGAATCCGTTCCGGAGCACGACTCCGCGCGAGTATAAGGGGCAAAAACCTCTGTGGTCGCCCTTGCAAACATCGGCGCAAACCCGCGTCTTGATGGACTTTCCTCCCGCCTCGGTGAATCATAAATTTGTCGTCAATGGTGTGCCTACCTTTGATACCCTGCGCTCTTACTATCGCAGCTACCGGCATCTTTACAATTCCACGCAAGGTGGCACGACGGCCTTTGAGCGCCCTTATTCCCACATTGCCAGCGACATCGTGCCAGGTCGGCCCTTTGGCGTGAAGACTCACCCCTCGATCGCACCGGTGTTGGATCGTATCAATTTCATCCTCAGCATTTATGCTAAGGCCGACGGCACCTTGTGCATCCTTATGAGTCCGATCGTGACGATTTGGAATCCGCACAATGTGGATGTGGAAACGGAGGGACTCGTTGTCTATCCGTGGATCGACTTAGCGATTTTCTGGAATTGGAATGTGAAACCAGCTGCGGCGAATGCCATCACGTGGAATTCATCCCTGTCACGTTTTGTCGGCGAAGGATTCGAGGGGCATGGTCGTTCATCGCGGCCGTACTTCTATTTGCATCTGACACAAGCAGGAAATGCTGT